>CAZFRV010000032.1:0-16845 GCA_964521445.1 uncultured Acidobacteriaceae bacterium | reverse complement strand
CGTTGGCGCCGAGATCAGGACGATACAGACTCTCACCGGCCTGGTGCGCACCACGGTGAGCGGTCCGGAAGGGAACTACTCCCTGCCGAACCTGCCGGTAGGCCCGTACACGATGGAGGTAAAGTCTGCCGGCTTTCAAACTTACAATCAGTCCGGCATCGTGCTCCAGGTGAGTGAGAGCGCGAAGATCGATGTGGCTCTCAAGGTTGGAACTGTCACCCAAACCGAAGACGTGCGCGCGGATGCCATCATGGTCAAGACCGACGAGACGTCGGTTTCCCAAGTCATTGACCATGAGCGGATCGTTGATCTTCCGCTGGACGGCCGGCAAGCTACGGACCTCATCCTTCTCTCGGGCGGCGCCGTCAACACTGCGATTCCCGGCAACGACCTTCTCAGCAGCAAGAATTACGGCAACGGCAACGTGACCAGTTCCGTCACCGCCACGATCTCTGTCGCTGGCGGCCAGCAGAACTCCAACAATTACTTGCTGGATGGAGGCGATCACGTCGATAAGTTCTCCAACCTGAACATGCCGTTCCCCTTCCCCGACGCCATCCAGGAGTTCAGCGTGCAAACCAGCACGCTTACGGCGCGTTACGGGGAGCACGCCGGCTCCGTCATCAACGTGGTGACGAAATCAGGCGCCAACAAGTTTCACGGCGATGCTTTTGATTTTCTCCGCAATGATGCGGTCAATGCCCACCACTGGCTGGCTCCCAGCCTCACGTCGACGCCGGCCACGCTGAATCCCAATGACAACGCGCTGCGGCGCAACCAGTTCGGCGGGACCCTGGGCGGCCCCATCGTGAAGGACAAGGTTCAGTTCTTTGTGGGCTTCCAGGGAACGCGCAACTTCCAAATGGCGGCTCCAACGCAGGTGATTGTGCCCACGGCGGCGGCTCTCACCGGGGACTTCAGCACCATGTTTTCCGCAGCTTGCCAGTCCAACGGAAAAGCGAAAACAATCAAGAGCCCTACTACGGGTACGACCTTTGCCGGCAACAAGGTACCGATTGGGCTTTTCAATCAACAGGCCTTGAACATTCTGAAGTTGCTTCCGGTTTCAAGCAATCCCTGCGGCACGGAAACGTTGTCCATTCCTAATACCGGCGATGAGAACCAAGGCGTCTCCCGTATTGACTGGCAGCAGAGCTCCAAGAACACGATCTTCGGGCGCTACTTCATCAGTGACTTCAGCGATCCGCCGATCTTCGATGGCGCCAATCTCTTGACCACGACCAAAGCCGGCCAACTGGCGCGGAACCAGTCCGCCGTGATTGGCGATACGTATACCATCAGCCCCACGTTGATCAACTCGATCCATGTGACGGCGAACCGCATGGCCATCTTTCGCGGTCCTGCGGGCAATGTGCCGAATCCCAGCGCGCTGGGCATCAATGTTCCCAGCCCGGTTCCCGCTGATTTGGTCGTCAGCGTAAGCGGTTACTTCAACGTAGAGAGCGGGACTGCCACTGCAGGTCATTTCAATAACCAGTCGCTCCACGTCACGGAGGATCTGGACTGGTCGAAAGGCAAACACCAGCTTGCTTTCGGAGCCGACTGGATTCATAGCCAGCTCAACGAATTGTCCACCTTCCAGAGCGACGGTCAGTTTACCTTCGGCGGTCAGTCTGGTCTTGGCAGCAGCGGAGACGGGCTCGTCGATTTCATGCTCGGCGCGATGCAGACCTTCGCCCAGGGCAATAATGAACAGGAAAACTGGAGGCAGAACTACTACGGACTTTATGGCCAGGACAACTATCGCATCCGCCACAATTTGACGTTGAATTTTGGCGTGCGCTGGGAGCCTTATTTCCCCGCCGTCGATCGCTACAACCGCGGCGGCCACTTCGATGCTGCTGCGTTCGCCGCCGGCACAGTCAGCACGGTGTTTCCCAACGCGCCGCCGGGACTTTTCTTCTGTGGCGATTCGCAGACACCCTGCTCCTACGTCAACCACCATTTGGGGAACTTCTCTCCGCGTGTGGGATTCAATTGGGATCCTCGCGGTAAGGGCAAGGAGACGATCCGAGCAGGCTACGGGCTTTTCTATGACAACCCGGAAGAGTTTTACTTTGACCGCTTTGCCGATAACAGTCCGTTTGGGAGCGGGATATCGATTTCGCGGCCGGCTGGCGGACTGACCAACCCTTATCAGGGTCAAACCGTTCCACCGTTCCCAGCGCCGTTCCCCACGCCCGGCAGCCCTTCGGCATTCTTTCCTAAGAATGGCGTGTACATCAGCCTGCCGCTGAATCTCCGGCCCACGTACGTCCAACAGTGGAACATCACCATTGATAAGCAGTTTGGTCCGAACTGGCTGGCTTCAGTCGGCTACCTGGGCAACCGGACGAACCACATCTGGCTGGGATATGACGCGAATGCGCCGGTCTTTATTCCTGGTAATTGCGGCGGCCCCACTACGCCATGCTCAACCACGGCCAACGAGCAGGCAAGGCGTGCGCTGAGTTTGCAAAACCCGGTTGCTGGGGCCTTCTACTCGAGTATTTCCACGGCCACCGACGAAGGCAACGCTTCCTACAACGGGTTGCTGCTGACCTTGAACCATCGGCTGAGCCAGAACTTTACTTTACTGGCCAACTATACGTGGTCACATTGCATGGATCTCGGAGAGTTTGGCGGAGAGCTTTCTGCCAGCCGTTTGATCGCGAACCCCAACAATTTTGCGGCGGATCGTGGTGACTGCTCGTTCGATGTGCGTCATATCCTTAACTCTTCGCTGGTGGCCAACAGCCCCAAATTCGGCAACCGTGTCGCCCAAACAGTCATGGGAAATTGGCAGTTTTCCACCATTCTCGGTTTCCGCACCGGCAACCACTTCTCGGCTTTGGGCGGCACCGACTCCTCGCTGACCGGCATCAAGCAGGACCGCGCGAACCTGATTGGCGATCCCAACAGCGGTCTCTGCCCCAATGGCGCTCCGGTGGGAACCCCGACCTGCTGGTTCAATACCAGCGCGTTTACCAACGCTGCGGCAGGAGCTTTTGGCAATTCCACGCGCAACATGCTGGTAGGTCCCAGCTTCCTCACCTTCAATACGGGGTTGGGACGCACGTTCAAGATTCGTGAGGGCCAGAGCCTATTGTTGCGCGGCGAAGTTTTTAACCTCTTGAACCATCCCAATTTCGCGAATCCGGTTGCTACCAACGCTGGACTCTTGACTACAACCCCGGTTACTGCCGCAGCCGCGCAGTTTGGCAGGATCACGACGACTGTTGGGGAGCCGAGAGTCTTTCAAGTGGCAGCGAAGTATATATTCTGATCAGCGAGGTCGCAGCCACATCGCAACAGAGAGAGGCACGGTGTAACGACCGTGCCTTTCTCAAAACCGTTCCTATAATAAGGTCTTGTCAGAGATGCAAAATCGGCGCGAGTTTGTAAAGACATGTTTGCTTGGCGGAGTTGCTCTGGCAACCCGGCCGGCCGTGGCGCTTAGCGAGGCACACTGGGCTTCTTTTGCGGAGAATGACGCGTCCCCCTGGGAGAAGCTGCCCGAGATCCTTAGCCGGATCAAACCACCGGCTTTTCCTGACCGGGATTTCGACGTCACCAAGTTCGGCGCAGCCGGCGATAACAAGGCGGACTGCACCGAAGCTCTCAAGAAGGCCATTGCCGCCTGCTCTGCCGCCGGAGGCGGGAGGGTCGTCGTTCCAGCAGGCGAGTTCTTGACCGCAGCCATTCATCTTAAAAGCAACGTCAACCTGCACGTCAGCGCCGGAGCGACGATTCGCTTTATCCGCGACCCGCAAAGGTATCCGCTGGTGTTCACTCGCTGGGAAGGGATGGAACTGATGAATTACTCGCCCTTCATCTACGCCTTCGAGCAAGAGAACATCGCGATTACCGGGGAGGGTACCATCGACGGCAATGCCGACTGCGAACATTGGTGGCCCTGGAAAGGACGCCCGCATTGTGGATGGAAGCCGGGAGAGCCGGAGCAGTCGAAAGATCGGAACCAGCTTTTTGACATGGCTGAGAAAGGCACGCCGGTGGCGGAGAGAGTGTTCGGCACGGGACACTATCTCCGCCCTCAGTTCATCCAACCGTATCGCTGCAAGAACGTGCTGATGGAAGGTGTCACGCTGAAGAACTCCCCGATGTGGCAGGTCCATCCGGTACTGTGCACCAACGTCACCGTACACAAGATGACGATCACTGGCGCCAGCGACAACCACGAGGCCGCTCCCAATACGGACGGTTGTGATCCCGAGTCGTGCACCGATGTGCTGATCAAAGACTGCAACTTCAACACCGGCGACGATTGCATCGCCATCAAAGCCGGAAGAAACGCGGACGGCCGACGCGTCAACGTTCCTTCGCAGAACATTGTGATTCAGGATTGTCATATGAAGGACGGGCACGGCGGCGTGACCATCGGGAGCGAGATCTCCGGCGGTGTCCGCAACGTGTTTGCCGAGAATTGCCGTATGGACAGTCCTCACCTGGACAGCGCCATCCGCATCAAGAACAACGCTATGCGCGGCGGCCTTCTGGAAAACATTCATGTTCGCAATATTGAAGTTGGCCAGGTAGCCATGGCCGCGCTCTCCATCGATTTTCTCTACGAGGAAGGTGAGGCGGGCCGCTTTATTCCGGTCGTGCGCAAGGTTGATATCCGCAATGTTCGTCTGGGCAAAGCACAGTACGCGCTCTATCTGCGTGGACTGAAAAAGGCCCCCATCGAGGACGTTCTTCTTTCCGACTGCGAATTGAAAGGCGTGGAAAAGCCGAATGTCGTTGAGAACGTAACCGGCCTGGTATTGCGCAACGTCCACATTAATGGGAAGCTTGCTGGCAGCGCAGGATAACGACAACAACGATATGGGACATCCTCTACTTGATCTATCGGACAAAACGGCCGTCGTGATCGGCGGGACTTCTGGGATTGGTCTGGCGCTGGCGAAGGGGTTGGCGCAGGCCGGCGCGAACGTGGTTCCCACTGGACGCCGCGCGCCCCAAGTCCAGGCCGCCGCTGCAGAGGTCGAAGCGTTGGGACGCAAGTCGCTGGTCATGCCCGCGGACGTGAACGATAAACCCAGCCTGGAAGCGCTGCTCAAGGCGGCGATTGAGGTCTTCGGCAGCGTGGAAATCCTGATCAATTGCGCTGGACGCACCAAGCGCACGCCGACCCTTGACGTCGCCGAAGATGAGTGGAATTGTATTCTGGAAACCAACCTCACCGGCACTCTGCGTGCTTGCCAGATCTTTGGCCGGCACATGGTGGAGAGAAAGTACGGCCGCATCATTAATATAGCCTCGCTTTCTTCCTTCGTTGCCCTTTATGAGGTCGCGGCCTATTCGGCCAGCAAGGCTGCGGTGGCGTCCTTGACCAAGTCGCTGGCGATTGAGTGGGCCAAGCACGGCGTCTGCGTCAACGCTTTAGCGCCGGGGCTTTTTCGCACTGATTTGAACACGCATTTGCTCGACGGAACTCCGCGCGGGAAGGAATTCCTCATGCGGACCCCCATGGGTAGATTCGGCCGGCTTGAAGAGTTGGTGGGCGCGGCGGTCTTCCTCGCTTCTGATGCGGCCAGCTTCGTGACGGGCCATTTGCTCGCGGTAGACGGCGGTATCCTGGCCAGCGGAGTCAATCAGTAACGCCTTCGCTCACGCTATAACGCGGGAGCACAGTCCGCTCCTCTCCTCGTTGCGCCTTTGCGATACGCGCTGATTCCTTGTAAGCTACTCCCTTCCGTTACATGCCGGTTTCACAGACCAACTCGCGCGTGGTGTACGATGCTCTGAAAAAGTGCGGCATCGGCCTGGTTTCCGCACTGCCGGAGACATGGCTGGTGCACCTGATCCGCATGGCGGAAGAGGATCCGCAGATGATCCTGGTGCGGCTCGCCAAAGAGGAAGAAGGCGTGGGTATTTCGGCCGGCGCCTATTTCGCCGGAGTGAAGTCGGCCATGCTGATGCAGAACCACGGTTTTTTGGCCAGCATCAACGGGATCGTCTCTTTTGCTCAGCTCTATCGCATGCCGCTGCTGATGATCATCAGCTATCGCGGCACCTTTGGCGAACGCGATCCCTGGCAGACCCAGGGCGGCAGCGTGACTGAGCCGCTGCTACACGCGCTGGGAATCCCATACTCATTTCTTGACGATCCGGCACAGGTCGAAAAGCGCGTCGCCGAAGCCCAGACCCTGGCCTACAGCATGCTGCATCCCACGGCGTTGCTTCTTACCCGTGAACTCATGTGGGAGGAGGCATAGCCGCGATGATGCAACGCCTGGAATGCCTCCGCGCCATCCATGGCCGCCTGACTGATTGTCTGGTGGTGACCATCATGGGCGCGGTGGCCGCAGAGCTGCAGTCGCTGGGACATCGCTCTAACTTTTTCTATCTCCAGCACGCCATGGGGCTCGGATCGTCCACAGGGCTCGGTCTTGCGCTCTGCCTGCCGGAGCAGAAAGTTGTGGTGTTCGATGGCGACGGTTCCATTCTGATGAACCTGGGCGGCTTCACCACCATGGCGCGTTACCGGCCGAAGAACCTGGTGCACGTGGTCTTCGACAACGAAAGCCTGCTGTCCGTCGGGGGATTTCCCACGGCCACTTCCACCGGCAGCGACCTGGAGGGGATCGCCCGCGCCGCCGGCATGCCACAGGCGCAGACGGTTCGCTCCGTGCAGGACTTCACGCATGCCTTCGACGCCGCCATGCAGGGCCACGAACTCATCTCGATCATCGCCAAGGTGGAAGCGACCGGACCCAAGGGATACGTGACCGAGCTGTCATTGCTGGAGAACCGATTTCAGTTTAAGCGGCATATAGAAAAGCTGAAGAGCAAATAGCCGTTCGCACTCAGCATTCAGCCAGAATTACGACTTCGTACGAATGTCACTGCGACTGACTGCTAGCACATCTGCCATCGAAGAAGCCGCAGGGTCTGTTCAGGATGTTCCAGGGCTGAATGCTGACGGCTGACTGCTGAGTGCTCCTAACGAAAAGAGAGTTTCCATGTCCAACATCCTCGCCGAACTTATCACTCAACTCAACACCGGCACACTGCGGGTCGTCGATCTAACCCAGCCGCTCAGCGCGGAGACACCTCTGTTGCCGTTGCCGCCCCAATGGCCTAACACGCCGCAATTTCGCATCTGGGAGATCTCCCGTTATGACGACCGCGGTCCGGCGTGGTATTGGAACGGCTTTGAGACCGGCGAGCATACAGGAACGCACTTTGACGCTCCCATCCACTGGGTGAGCGGTAAAGATCTGGCGGAGAACAGCGTGGACAAAATTGCGCCCAAGAAATTTGTGGGTCCGGCGTGCGTGATTGACGTGACCGCCGATGTCGCTAAAGATCCCGACTTCCTGCTCACTGCGGATCGCGTCCGGCAATGGGAGTCGCAGCATGGACGCATTCCCGCCGGCGCCTGGCTGCTGTTCCGCACCGGATGGTCCAAGCGCGCCGACCCGCAGCAGTACATCAATCTTCAGGCAGACGGACCGCACACTCCCGGCTTTGCGAAAGAATGCTCGGATTTTCTGGCTAAGGAGCGCGACGTGCTGGGCGTGGGCGTGGAAACCGTGGGGACGGACGCCGGCCGTGCCGCGACCTTCGATCCGCCCTTTCCCAATCATTACGTGATGCACGGCAGCGGGAAGTTCGGCCTGGCCGGACTATGCAACCTGGACCAGCTTCCCGCGACGGGCGCCGTGGTCATCGCCGCGCCGCTCAAAATCGTGGGCGGCTCGGGAAGTCCGCTGCGCGTGATCGCGATCACTCCCTGACCCGGTTAGTGGTCGGAACCTGATTGCGAAGGTGTTGCCGGAGTCTCCGGTTTCTTCTTGTGTTTATGGAAGAGCTTTTGGTTGATATCAAACCAGAATTCGTCGATCAGGTTGCCTCCCGCCCCATAGAGCAGGGCGACGGCGGAACGATTCATGGTGAGGCCGAAGCCGCGATCGCTCTGCGGATAATAGGCGTTTGACAGGCTGCCCGCGGTGAATGCGCCCAACACGTTGGAGTAGGAGAACCTGCGGTTGCCTTTGTCGGTGCGGCAGATGAACTCCTGCGCCACCGCATACCAGATGCGGTGTTTGATGGTGCCCTCACCGAGCCGGAAGTAGCGTGGATCCTCCTTCAGCAGCACGGGATAGGCATAGTTGCTGAAGAAATTGCTGGACACCTGGTCGGTCATGGCAGCGCCGAAGCGTTTGCCATAACCGGCCGCGCCCTGTCCGTAGCCGGGAAACGAATTGTTGGCCTGGCTGATTCCCGCCTGCAATCCCGCTAATCCGAACTGGAAGGGATCGAAGGCGCTTTTCACAAAAAGGTGGAACTTCTGCCCGCTCGTGAGTGGTGGCGCGTTCTGCCGGCTTGTCACCCCGAATTGGGGTACCACGCCCAGAATGCGTTGCGACTGTTCTTTCTTCTGGATGTCCTTCTCTTGCTCTGTGGGGGGCGGGGTTGTCGGCTGCTGGGCGTCAGGGGCCGGCGGTTGCGGCGTGCTCTGCGGTGAAGCAGGCGGAGGATTCGCCGGTTGTTGCGAACCGCTGGTTTGGCCGTCCAGGTCGAGGGCAGCAGGTGTGAGTGTGACTTGCGGGAAGAGACTTTGCGATTCGGGTCCGGCCGCCTGTTGAGCCGTGCAGAAAGATGCCAATGAAACAGCGACGATCCCGTAGCAGGAGGTACGTAGGCAGAGATTCATTCGATGTCGTGGGAAAAATGCTCCAAAGAGCAGATTCTGACCAAAACACCATTGTCGCAGACCCAGGCTCTGCCTTCCATCTCTCGATTGTTAGGAATTGCAAAGACCGCCGGGCTTGTTTTTTCACTCGCTAGAGTGATGCTCTCCTCACCACGGCAGCCAGCACGCGGTTGCGCTCGTACTCGCTGCCGATTGAGTCCGCGGCCTTGATGTAGCTCTCGCGCAGCGAGCCTTGCAGCGGTGAATACTTGGCGGCCACCGTCTGCAGTACGCGCCCTTTTTCGTAGTCGCTCTTGATGCGGTTTACCGCGTCGATCACCTTGCCCAAAGCCGAATCGCTGAGCCGGTTATGCTCCAGGAGCGCGATCAGGCAGCGGGAACGCTCGTAGTCAGAAGTCATGGAATCGACGACGGCGATGTAGCTGTTGACCTGGTTTTCGTCGAATTTGTAGGCAATCAAAGTTGTCAGCACGCGTGACTTCTCGTTGTCATTCCCGGCCCGGGAGGTGGCCTGCAGCGCCTTACTGACTGAGGTACCGCTGAGGCTGTTGCTCTGCAGCAGCGCCAGCAGGCTGCGCGAGCGTTCGTAGTCCGACTTCATGGAGTCCACTACCTTCAGGTAGTTGCCCATCTGGCTTTCGTCAAACTTGCCTTTCGCCACCAGGCCGGTGAGCAGCCGTGATTTTTCGTAGTCCGAGCTCATCTTCGATGTGGCATCCATGATCTGGTTGACCTGATCGGGGGCCAGCGGGTATTTCTGCATCGGAGCCAGGAGGTCGCGCGACTTCTCGTAGTCGGAGCTGATCGAGGCCACCATCTTCAAGTAGAAGTCCAGGCTGGTTTGATTAAAAGACTTCTGGTCGATGAGCGACAGCAGGATGCGCGACTTCTCATAATCGCTCTTGATGCCGGCAGCGGAGTTCAGGGCCATGCGCACGCTGTCGGCGGAGAGATTGGGCCGCTTGAGCAGCTCGATCAGCACTCGCGAGTGCTCATAATCGCTCTTCAGCTTGCCGGCGGCGTTGACGAAGGCCGCGCGGGAGGTCTCGTCCGGCAAATCATACTGTTTGGAAACCTCCATCAGCACGCGCGCCATCTCGTAGTCGCTGCCAATCTGGCTCCCGGCCTGATTGATGATGCGAATAACGATCGGCGCGGGCAGGTTCGGCTGGTCCAGCAGCTTGCGGAAGTAGATGCCGCGGACGTAGTCGCCTTGCAGATTGCTGATTTCATCCAGCACCGCCGCGGGGCCGCCTTTTTCAAGCAACCGCGGAACCCGCGTGTCGGCGGCGAAGCCGGTGGTGCGCTCCAGGGCCAGCAGGAAATTGGAGAACCAGGTCTTGGCCTCGCCCTCGAAGGGCTGTTGCTGGCCGTTGACCTTGAACACGTACTGCACACCGTTGCCGGAGGACGTGACTCGCACCTGGCGCAGCTTATCGCCTTCGCGCACGTTCACTTCGAAGTAGCCGCCGGAAGAAATGCTCTGGATTTCAGTAGCGTCCGCATTGAACTTTATTTCGCCCTCGGCATGGAGATCGACGCTGCAATCGTCGCCGGACCAGGTGGCGATCCATTTTTTGTAGCTGCCATTGTCATGGCTCTCCATGCTCATGTGGTGGAGTTTCGCGCCGTTCGCGCAGACCTTCAGGTCGCCGACCGGTGCGGCCGGAACAGCAGGAACCGCAGGAACCGCGGGGACAGCTGGCACACCCGGAACCGCGGGTACTGCCGGCACAGCCGGGACGGCGGGCACCGCGGGTATTGCTTCCACGCCCTCCGGCGCTTCGAATGCTTCCGGGGCTTCCGGCGGTTCTGGCGCTTCGGCAGGCTCAGGCGCCTCGGGAGGTTCTGGCGGCTCGGCCGCTGAGGCCAGGCGATCTTCTAGATCCGCAATCTTCACGCGCAGTTCTGCAAGCTGGGAGAGATTCGCTTCCGTCGGTGGAGTTGTAGCGACCTGAGATTCGAGAGCAGCAAGCTGGGAACGAAGTCCTTCGAGCTCAGGGACGGCAGACGCCGCCTGTGGCGTTGCCGCGGCCGGCGTGGCATGGTCTCCGGTTTTCTCGTTGTTCTGTTGCGCTGGACGCATTGCGGCAATCGGCAGAGACACAGCGAGAACCAGGGCGGCTGCGGCAAGGATGGTCCTGCGCGAAACCGATCCCCGCCGCAGCGCCGGGTTTAACACCGCAAGGACGCGTCCTTCCAACTGCGAGCGCCGCGCCATGGCCAGCGCCGCCGCCAACTCCGGCCGGCGCAGATTGGAAACGATGTCCAGCAGCTCGTGGGCATAGTCGGAGGGCTTGGTGCCGGCGGCCAACACATGATCGTCACAAGCGCGTTCGCGTTCCGCGCGCATCGCCCGTACCATGAGCCAGGCCAGCGGATGGAACCAATAAAGCGTCGCTGCTGCTTGCGCCACCATGTGGGTCAACGCGTCCAGTCGCTTGATGTGCGCAATCTCGTGCTGCAGGATGGCGTTGCGCCGAACCGGTGACCACTCTTCGTGGTCGGGCGGCAAAATCACCGCAGGACGGACGATGCCGACGGCCAGCGGGACTTCAGTGTCCTTGCTCTCCAGCAGCGCGATGCGGCGACGAACTTCCAGCACATGCGCTACCGATTGCGCCTGCGTTCTGTATTCAAGGTCGATGACTGGCGTCGATCGCCGCACCAGCCTCATCAGCCGGGTCATGCTGATGGCCCAGCGCAGAAGGAAGAAGACGGCTCCAGCAAGCCACACCGCGGCCAACAAGCTGAGCATCTTCGTCTGTCGTATCGCGCGTTGTTCTGTTTCAGGAAGCCTCGGAACGGTCGTCACTGTGGCTGCCTCGGCTGCCGGCCGGCTCTGCCAGATTTCCGACTGCCATCCTGAGGCCGCTGGTTTGGCGTGAGGCCTGGGCAGCGGGCGAGCCGATCTTCGGAGAGGCTCCGGAGAATAATGAGGGATTAGTGCCGGTGTGCTAACGGGTGCCATCGTCGCGGCCAGGTGGTCGCTCGAGATTGCCGATGGCGGCAGCGCCTCGGAAATCTGAGGCGTCTTGCCCTCAGCCGCACCGAACTCAGGAATTCCGCGCACATGCCAGCCAGGGAGCCAACCGGAGAAGGGAAGCAGCAACAGCGCGCCGAGAACGAAGACGCGCAGCACGTGACGCGCGGCTGCCGAGCTGTTCTTGAGGGCGAGGCCGCCGGCCCACGCCAACGTCAGCAGGACGGTTGCCTTGAAGGCCGAATCCAGAATGATTGCTGCGAATGAAGCCAGATGATTCATGCTATCGCCCCTCCTGTTGCGCCTTCTTGATGAGCTGCGAAAGATAGTGTTTCTCTTTCGCGGAGAGTTTGCTGTCAGACATTTCCAGAAGAGCCGCCACCGCGCGTTCCGGAGAGCCGCCGAAAAAGGTCCTCACCATGTGCTGCAGCGCCGAGTCGCGCACCTCGCTGGCGTCGTCCGCCGGCCGGTAGACATATTTCAGTCCCTGCTGCTGATGGCGCAGATATCCTTTATCTTCCAGAAGCCCCAGCATGCCGCGCACCGCGGAATAGCTCGGCGGATCAGGCAGGTCGCTGCGTACTTCGGCGACCGAAGCCTGGCCGCGCCGATAAACAATGTCCATGATCTGGCGCTCGCGACGGCCCAGTTGCATGTGTTTCTCGCTGGTCATAAGCCTCCGGAAAGAATTCCAAGTGCTAATGCACTAGCACATGCTAGTACATTAGCAGTAAATGTCAAGAGCAATCGGCAAAGAATTTTTATCTAAGCCCGGGATTGACAGTACATTGATATTTCTGCAAATATAGAAATATGATTGGAGCGCCAACGAAGATCGACACCGCGCAAGTGGCTCGTTATGCGGATATGTTTACCGCCATGGGCACCGAACCAAGGCTGCGCATCATGCAGCTTCTTCTCCAGGCCCATCCCGAAGGCCTGGTGGTCGGCGATATCCAGCATGAACTGGAGATTCCCAACTCAACCCTCTCCCACCACCTGGACAAGCTGAAGAGTGAGGAACTGGTGCAGGTACGGCGCGAGAGCACATTTCTGCGCTATACAGCCAACGTGGACGCGTTGCAGGAGCTGTTGGGCTTTCTCTACGCGGAATGTTGCACCCGCAACAAGGCAGTGAAACCACAAAGCATCATTCAGATCTGCCGCTAAGGAGCGAAAACATGGCCGACGAAAACATAAAAGACGTGGTGAGAGAGAAGTACGCGCAAGCGGCGATTCGCGCTACATCGGGAGGTAGTGCGTGTTGCGGCGCCACGGCAGCCGGCGGCATTTCCTGCGATCCCATCACGTCCAATCTCTACGATGTTGCCCAGGCGCAGCAGCTTCCGAAAGAAGCGCTTTCGGCGTCTCTGGGATGCGGCAATCCCACGGCGTTGGCGCAGCTCGAGCCCGGGGAAGTAGTGCTCGATCTCGGCTCCGGCGGCGGGATCGATGTCCTGCTCTCAGCCAGGCGCGTGGGGCCTGCCGGAAAAGCCTACGGCCTGGATATGACCGACGAAATGCTGGCTCTGGCCAACGAGAACAAGCGCAAGGCCGGCGTCAGCAACGTGGAATTCCTGAAAGGCGAGATCGAGCACATTCCTCTGCCGGACAACTCCGTTGACGTCATTATCTCGAATTGCGTGATCAATCTTTCCTCCGACAAAGACCGGGTCTTCGCAGAGGCCTTCCGGGTGCTCAAGCCTGGCGGACGCTTCGCGGTCTCCGACGTGGTCACGCGCGGAGAAATCCTGCCGGAAATCCGCCGCAACGTCCTGCTCTGGGTGGGTTGCGTGGCGGGAGCGCTGGATGAGAACGAATATCGTCGGAAGCTGGCTGGCGCGGGCTTCGAACAGATTGAGATCGAGCCAACGCGGATTTACCGCGTCGAAGACGCGCGCGAGTTTCTCCGGGCACAAGGCGTGGACGCGGACGCGATCGCGCCGCTGGCAGATGGCAAGTTCATGAGCGCTTTTGTGCGGGCCAAGAAACCGGCCGCTTGCTGCCGGCCAGAATGTTGCGCCTGAAGCAACTGGATCCTTGACAGAAAAACTGGATGAATGAATCGTCATGCGTGGAAAGTACAACGTCTTATTTCTGTGCACCGGGAATTCGGCGCGGTCGATCATGGCCGAAACTATCTTGAATTTCAAAGGCCGGCCGAGTTTCACCGCCTATAGCGCCGGTAGCCATCCGGCGGGCACGGTCAGGCCTGAGGCCCTGCGGCAGCTTGAAGCGGCCCGCCTTCCCACACGAGGGCTGCGCAGCAAGAGCTGGGAAGAGTTTTCGCAACCGGGCGCACCGCGCATGGATTTTGTTTTCACGGTGTGTGACAACGCCGCCAAAGAAGTCTGCCCGGTGTGGCCCGGCCAGCCCATGACCGCCCATTGGGGTGTTCCCGATCCGGCGGCGGTCCACGGGACCAATGAGGAAATCGAAAACGCTTTTCGCAGCGCGTTTTTCATGCTCGACCGCAGAATCAGTTTGTTTCTTAGCCTGCCTCTTGCCAGTCTCGACCAGATGGCGCTAAAAAGAGAAATCGACAGAATCGGCGGCCAATGAAGTTCAATCTCGCTGCTCGAATCACCGCGGAATTCCTGGGCACGGCCTTTCTTCTGGCTGCAGTCGTCGGCTCGGCCATCATGGGGGAGCGGCTCGCCGGCGGCAATGTGGCCATCGCGCTGCTGGCCAACACGCTGGCAACGGGAGCGATCCTGGTCGTGCTGATCCTGATCTTTGGGCCCATCTCGGGTGGTCATTTTAATCCCGCCGTGACGCTGGCTTTGGCGTCGGGAAGAATCTTCACGTGGCGCGAAGTGCCTGGCTATCTGGCCGCTCAGTTTCTCGGCGCTTTTGCCGGAGTAGTGGCAGCTCATACGATGTTCGGGCTTCCGCTCTTCTCGTCTTCGCTTCACGTCCGACACGGGGCGGCGCAGGTGTGGAGCGAATTCATCGCCACCTTCGGGCTGGTATGCGTCGTTTGGGGCTGCGCGCGCTTCCGGTTGGCGAGCGCCTACGCAGTGGGAGCCTACATCACCTCGGCCTACTGGTTTACTGCTTCAACATCCTTTGCGAACCCTGCTGTGACTCTTGCTCGCGCCGCCAGCAACACATTTGCCGGAATACGGCCTGCGGATGTGCCGGCATTCCTGATTGCCCAACTCCTCGGCGCCGCCGCTGCAACCTTGATCTTTCGGTGGTTCGCAGCAAATCGAGCGGATGGGGAGTCGGAATGCGGGAGTGACTCCGATTTTTGGGCTCGCCTTGTTGACTCCATTCATTGGTAGCGAAGCATGCAAGAGGGCGTCAAAGCCGATTCAGCAAGTCGCCCATTCGGTGCGGTCGATTACGTAAACTCGTAGTTCCGCCGTGCGCGAGCCTCGCTGCAATTTTGCTTGTCTTCAATGGCGAAGCAGGGTAGCATTCCGAAACTCATCAAACCACACATAAGAGCGCGCGGTCGGAGGCCAATTGACCGCGGCTTTTTGAAAAAGGGCGGGTATGTGTTCACGCTCCCTCGTGGCCGATCTTCGCGTGAAGGTGGTGCGGAAAACCAACGACCACTACACTTGGCTGCTCGAAGAAAAATCGCCGGACGGATGGAAGCAACTCGGCGCGCTTGAGTACCTGCGAACGGCGGGTTCTTAAGGATCGCTTACGCCGTTAGTGGCTCAGCTCGCACCCCCGCCAGCTTTTCCGTTTCCACCCACAGGCGTTTGGCGGCTTCGTCATCCTGGGCTTCTTTGGTGGGCGTGGCCACGCGGCACTTGTAAAAATACTTGCCGCTGATATTGGCCACTTCGTCCGAGGAAGCCAGATAGACGATGGTTTCCGCGCCTTTCTCGGGCGAGATGGCGAAGCTCTTGGCGATCCGCACGCCGAAAGACAGCATCCCGCCGCTCTCATCGCCGAAACGGGTGGCGACGAAGCCGGGATGCAACGTATTGGCGGTAACGCCGGTTCCGGCCCAGCGGCGCGCAAGTTCGCGCGTATAGAGGATGTTGGCGAGCTTGGAACGGCCATAGACTTTGAAGCCGCTGTAGCTCTTGGTTGATTGCAGGTCGCTGAAGTCGAGCACGTTGCCCTTGTGGGCATCAGACGCCGTATTGATGACGCGCGCTGTCGGCGCTGCGGCCAGCAGGTTCGGGCGCAAGCCGTGAGTCAGGACGAAGTAGGCCATGTGGTTGGTGGCGAAGGTAAATTCCAGACCGTCGGCGGTGACCTGGCGGGAGCTGAACAAAGCGCCGGCGTTATTAATGAGAACGTCAATGCGAGGTTCGGCGGCGGCGATCTCGGCGGCCACGCGTTTCATCTCTGCGATCCGGGAAAGGTCGGCATAATGAATGGTGTGGATGGGGCCGGGGCCGGCCTGGCGCAGCCTGGCCAGCGCCGCCTCGCCTCGCGCCTTGTCGCGCGCCACCAGTACCAGGCGGGCTCCCATGCCGGCCAGGTTCTCTGCCGCTACCTGTCCAATGCCCGACGTGGCGCCGGTGATGACAACAATCTTTCCTTGCATCATGCTGATCCTTTCTTCGACATATCTATTCTATGAGGTCCGAAATCGCAAGTGTATCAGCCGCGGTGGCGAATCGTCCCGGCCGAAGCTCACGCGGCGGCGTGCGCCGGGATGGCACTGGGCAATACGACAGAGAACTGAGTGCCCGGCGCACCACTCGTCTGGGTCTGGCTGTTCACAGTGATTGTTCCGCCGTGTTTCTCGACGATCTCCCTGGCTACCCAGAGTCCCAAGCCCGTGCCGGTGTCCTGTTTCGTGGTGAAGAAGGGTTCGAAGATGTGGTTCAAGTTGGCAAGGCTGATGCCGGTTCCCGTGTCTTCCACCTGGACGCGCACCGCGGGATGGGTCGGGTCCGGTATGTCGTTGACGCGGAGAGTCAGCACGCCGCCGGTTTCCATGGCATCCAGAGCGTTGGAGATAAGGTTGGCGAAGACCTGCTGCATTTCGCCTTGCGAGACGCGCACCAGCCCCCGGGTGCGATATTCGCGCACTACTTTGATCGCGTGCGCTCCTAGTTCGTGCTCATAGAACGAAAGGGTGTCTTCGAGCAGATGCGGCAGCGGCAATTCCACCCAGGCAGAGGCATCGCGGAAAAAACCCAAAGTTCGCTTGCTGATAGCGGATACGCGGAGCATCTGTTTTTCGGCAAGGGCCACGTATTGC
>CAZFRV010000031.1:0-4706 GCA_964521445.1 uncultured Acidobacteriaceae bacterium | reverse complement strand
GTTCTTCCTCGTCCAAATCGAGATCGGTTTCGCATTCCGGGCAAATTGCCATTTCTTTCCTCCTGGCGAGACAAGCCCCGTGATTATATTTAGAATCTCTCAGGGTTGCAGTCAAGCTCTGTTCACAACGAGGTGTGGATGCTCATTGCACGCCGCAGTGCCCAAGGGACTGTTTCGGTCTCGATTTTGCTGCTGATGCTGGGAACCCTGGAATGCGTTGCCAAGGAACCAATCAACGCCGGCCAAGCTCCCCAAAACTCCGTTGCGACAGCGGCCCGAATACCACCCGATCCGGCCATCGCCGCGGCGCTCAAAGAAGTCTCCGCCAAGCAGATTGAGCAGACGATCGCCAAGCTGGTGAGCTTTGGCACCCGCCAGACGCTTTCCGTCAACAATCCCGGCGCGGCCACGTCCGACCGGGGAATCGTGGCGGCGCGCAAATGGATCAAGTCCGAGTTCGAGCGCTACTCGGCGGACTGCGGCGGCTGCCTCGAGGTCCAGACCGATACCTTCATCCAGCCCGTTGCGGCACGCGTCCCGCAACCGGCGGAGCTCCAGAACGTTTACGCCATCCTGCGCGGGACCGACCCGGCCCAGGCCAAGCGCATCTTCCTGGTCACCGGCCATTACGATTCGCGCAACAAGGAAACCAACAACTCCACCGACCCCGCGCCCGGCGCCAATGACGACGGCAGCGGCACCGCCGTATCGCTCGAGTGCGCGCGCGTGCTCAGCAAACACAAGTTCCCGGCGACCATCATCTTCCTGACCGTGGCCGGCGAAGAGCAGGGGCTCCTCGGCAGCGGCCACTTCGCCAAAATGGCAAAAGAACAGGGCTGGGAGATCCAAGGCGTGCTCAACAACGACATCGTCGGGGGCAACAACACGCCCGGCGATACCATGAGAAACCCGAACGTGGTGCGCGTTTTCTCCGAAGGCATTCCCGCGGCCGCCAGCGAAGCTGACATACGCCGCATCCGCTCCGTAGGCGGGGAAAACGATTCCACCTCGCGCGAGCTGGCCCGCTACATCCAGGAAGTGGGCGCCACCTACGACTTCGGCTCCTTTCTTCCGCTGCTCGTCTTCCGCCGCGACCGCTACCTCCGCGGCGGCGACCACTCGGCCTTTAACGATCAGGGATTTGCCGCCGTCCGCTTTACCGAATACCGCGAAGATTTCCATCACCAGCACGAGAACCCGCGAACGGAAAACGGCATCGAATTTGGTGATTTGCCCAAGTTTGTGGATTACGGCTACGTGGCCAACGTGGCCCGGCTGAACGCGGCCACGCTGGCGTCCCTGGCGTCCGCTCCCGCCGCTCCGGGCAAGGTCCGGCTGTTGACCGCGGGACTCGAGAATGACTCCAAACTCCAATGGGAGGCCGCGCCCGGCGCTGCCGCCTACGAGGTCCTGTGGCGCAAGACCACCGATTCCGCGTTTGCCGAAGCCAATGTCACCCGAACCACGGAAACCAAAGCGGACCTCAACGAGTCAAAGGATAATGTGATCTTTGGCGTGCGCTCGGTGGACGCCAAAGGCCACCGCAGTTTGATCGCGATTCCCGAACCCGAACGCGGGGGATCGCCGCTCGTAGAGAGATAAGTCCATGCGTCGAGCCCCGATGTCGTTGTCGTTTCCGCCCTTCACGCGGGCCATCAAGATTCTGATCGCCATCAATACGGCGGTCTATCTGCTCATTCTGATTTTGGGCGCCACCGGGCATGGATTGGCCGCCAACGACATCTTTGACACCTTCGCTCTCAAGGCGCACGACGTCGTTCATGGCCGCGTGTACCAGCTCCTCTCTTACGGCTTTCTTCACGCGGGCTTCTTTCACCTGCTCTTCAACATGCTGATGCTGTGGATGTTCGGCTCCATGCTGGAAAGCCGTTTGGGCAGCCGCCAATTCTGGGAGTTCTACCTGTTCGGCGTCTTCGGGGCGGGGCTCACCAGCGTGGTGCTGGCTTACACCCTGGGCGGCATCGTGCACCTGGTGCCGATGACGCCGACGGTCGGCGCCTCCGGCGGCATCTACGCCATCTTCATGGCTGCAGCCATGCTTTTCGGCGACGTGGAGGTCTTTCTCTTCCCGCTGCCGTTTGCCATGAAACTCAAGTACCTGGTGGCGGTTTTGGGGGGGATCGCCCTGGCAGGCGCGCTGGGAGACATCGGCGGCACCGCCAACGTCGCCCACCTCGGCGGCCTCCTTTTCGGCTATCTGTATGTCAAGTTCGTCCCCCGCCGCGGCCTTACCTTTGCTCTTACCGAAAGCTATTACGGGCTTCGGAATTACTATCACCGCTGGAAGCGCGAACGCGCCAAAAGGAAATTCCAGGTCTACATGCGCAAACACGAGCAGGACCCCAAACAGTACTTCGACGAGTACGGCAACTTCCGCCCGCCCGATGACAAGGACAAAGACAAAAAGGATCGTGGGCCGGGGGGATGGGTGAACTAGCAAGCAGCAATCAGCACTCAGCAGTCAGCATTCAGTTTTTCTGAAATCCCGAGCGAAGCGAGGGATCCCTATCGCCACGATGTCCCTATGGTCGTTCTGCTTGGCGGCCTTAAAAGAGCCTGAGAATCCTTTTAGCTGATATGGATCCCTCGGCCGCAGTTTATGTCTACGCGATCCTCAAGCACTTGGCGATGCGCGGCCTCGGGATTTCAGAGAGAAGGCGCCGACTGCCGAGTACTACTTCCCACGACGTGAAGGCGCATAAAGTTCGTTGACCCGGTGGTGCTGCCGGTGCCGGCCACAATGGCGATCACATCACCGGGGACAACGGCGTGCCGCTTGAGCATCAGGCGCTCCGCTTTGAGCACCATGTCCTCGGAGCTGACAGACGCCTCGCTGCGGATAGGCTCCACGCCCCACATGAGGTTCAGGCGCGCGCACACCGCGCGGCTGGAGGCAAAGGCATAAATCGCGGCCTTGGGCCGATATTTGGAGATGAGCCGCGGCGTCCCTCCGGTTTCGGTGTAGACACAGATGGCCTTCATGTCCAAGTCCTGGGCGGCGTGGGCCACCGACTCGCAGATCGTCTCCGAAATGGAAAGATGGATTTTGTGGCGCCGTCGCGGCACCGGCTCCGGCATGTTGGATTCGGCTTCCAGGATAATTTTGGCCATGATCGCCACGGCCTCCCGCGGATACTTGCCGCCGGCGGTCTCGACCGAGAGCATGACGGCGTCACTGCCGTCGAGGATGGCGTTGGCCACGTCACTGGCCTCGGCGCGCGTGGGACGCGGATTGTCTTTCATCGATTCCAGCATCTGCGTGGCAGTAATGACCGGCTTGCGCCACTCAGCGGCGCGCTGGATCACGTGCTTCTGGATGATCGGCACTCTTTCCGGCGGCATCTCCACGCCCAGGTCGCCGCGCGCGACCATGACGCCGTCAGCCACATCGAGGATCTCCTCCAGGTTCGCCTCTTCGATGGCCTGCGGTTTCTCCAGCTTGGCGATCACCCAGGCCTGGGACTTGAGGCTTTCCACCACGCGCTTCACGGCGCGCACGTCGTCGGCGCTGCGGATGAACGAGGCGGCAACCATGTCCACTCCGCGCTTCAGGCCGAAGCGCAGGTCGATTTCATCCTTCTCGGTCAGCGATGGGACCCGCAACATGGTTCCAGGAAGGTTGATGCCCTTGTGCTCGCCCAGCAGGCCGCCGTTCACGATTTCGCACTCCACGTCGTCGTCACGGATGGCAGAGACCCGCAGCTCGATCAGGCCGTCGGAAAGCAGGATGCGCGCTCCCGGATCCACTTCGCGGGCCAGCGTCTTGAAGGTCGTCGAAATCACCGCAGCCGTGCCGGGAATGTTCCGCGGCGTAATGGTCACGTGGCCGCCGGTCTTCAGCAACACAGGGGCGTGATTCTTCAGTTTCCCGGTGCGGATCTTCGGGCCCTGGAGGTCCTGCAAAATGCAGATGCTGCGCCCTTCCTGTGCCGACACGCGGCGCAAGCGTTCGATGGCAACAGCGTGCTCGCGGTGCGTGCCGTGAGAGAAGTTGAGCCGGGCCACGTCCATGCCCAGGCGCATCAGGTCGCGCAACACCGCCTCAGAACGCGTGGACGGGCCC
Organism: uncultured Acidobacteriaceae bacterium; assembly: GCA_964521445.1. GTDB lineage: Bacteria > Acidobacteriota > Terriglobia > Terriglobales > Acidobacteriaceae > Angelobacter. The sequence goes on along the minus strand of CAZFRV010000031.1, from coordinate 622 downwards.
AACGTGCACACAATCTTGGCGCGGCGAATGCCGGCGGTGGCGCTTCTCTGGTTACCCGGGGAAACTGTCATTACCTGGTTAGACCTTCCTTCTGGCGCGTTCCGTTGTCGGGGGATCGGGGATAAAACTGGGCATTCAACTCGGCTCCCAGGAGAACGATGGCGGAGACAATGTAGAGCCACACCAGCAGCGCGATGGCCGCGCCCAGCGGGCCGTAGACCACGTTATAGGTGGCATAGTGCGTGACGTACCAGCCAAAGAGAGTCGTGGCGGCAAACCAGAGAAACGTAGCAAAGCAGGCTCCAGGCAACACCCTTCGCCAGGACTGATGCTTGGGCAGTCCGTTGTGGTAGATCAGGCTCATCACGGCGATGCTGGTGGTGAGGGCAATGGCCCAGCGCACTCCGTCCCAAACCAGGATGATCAGCGGCCGGTAGAGGTGCATGGTCTGGTCTTGGATCCAGGTCTCGATCTGGTCGCCGAACGCCACCAGAAGCGTGGCGAAAGTCAGCGGCACAATGGTCAGGAGCACCAGGTACACCGCCACGGCCCGTTCCTTCCAGAAACCCCAGGTGTTCGGGATTTCATAGGCCCGGCGAAAACCTTCCATCCAGGAGATCAT
>CAZFRV010000030.1:0-22828 GCA_964521445.1 uncultured Acidobacteriaceae bacterium | reverse complement strand
GCCTTCACGGTCCACGCGGATATCATCATCGTGAACAGGGGAGCTGACGTGAGGAACCCTGCCAACTACCTGGCTCACATGGCGGCCCCGCCAGTAAGCCTGTCGGCGAACAACAACGTATGGAGCGCGTCGCCGCCAGTCGGCTATCCGCCGGAATGCTACTTCCCGGCGAACGGTTTCTATCCCGGCGGCCCGGTTCCGGAAACCGCGCCCACCGGACCGCACCAACATCCCGTGGTTCCCTCTGGACCGCCGACGGGCGGCAACGGCGCACGGTGCATCACCTTCAACCCGGCCGGCGCAACGGCGCAACTGGTCACTGGACGCTGGAAGGTGATGGATGGCGGGCAGGGTCTCTTCGATTTCGATAGCAGACAAGCCGACGCGCAAAAGACAGTGCAGATCATCCAGCACTACCACATGACGCAGACCTGCACGGTGGGCTCGAACCTGCCGGGCCAGCAAAACGCACCGATGGAGTATGAGCTCAGCGGCGCGAGCGCGCCGACCGGCACTATGGCAGGGGAAGATTGCATCCCTGTCAATCCCGCCGCAGTTGTCAACAAGCTTGTCAATGGCAACTGGACGATCACCGACAACTTCTCCTTGATCTTTGACTTCGGACCGCAGCAGCCCCAAGGCGATCAGGGCGCTGCGATTATCAAGTCGTACAACTTCAACCAGGTGTGCTACGTAGGCAGACCTGACACGGGTGGTCGCTTTGTCTTCGTCTACATGAAGGCCGGCGGGATAGTCACTTTGCCCAAGGTTCCCAACACCATCTTCGAACTGCACAGGCCCCCCATCATTGGTCCTGGCCCAGTCGAGAAGATACCGGAACCCATCATCAAGAGGTAACCGCCTTCCGGATTTGCGGTCCGGCTTCGGAGTTAGAAATCTGAAGCCGGATCGCACGACCGGTTTCTCGTAAGAAGGCTAGTCGCACAAGATCAAGGAGTCCCTCCCGGCTATTCCCATTTTGGGAATAGCCGGGACTGCTTTTCCTGCTTTGGCAATCGCGGAGAAGTACTAGCCGCTTGGCTGGGCTCTAATTCACTCGTCACGAAAGGAGTGCACAAGTGAAAGCTCTCGTCGCTAACAACCCTGCTTCCTTGTTGGTTCGATTCATTGCGCTGGCAGCTTTGCTGCTGGCCGGTTCGTTGTTCGCCTCGGCCCAAGGTTCCGGCTACGACGTATTTCAGACCGGGTCTGGGGCTTCTGTGGATTTGAGCAGCATCAACCTTGGCGTGGTGACGTTGCAAGGTGTGCCCATACAGAGTTCCACCGGTAACGCCGATACGATCATGTATCGTCCCCAAGCGGTTCCCAGTGGCGGCGGCACTATCCCGGTCAATCTTTATGCGCTGTTCATGAAGAGCGTCAGCCCGGTCAACTTCAGCGGCCACTCCGCCGACGTGTACGTTACCGTGAACGCAACCGGCGGAACCATTCCGACGAGCACATTGCCGCAACCAGACGCGCTGGCGGCGTCCACCGGAACCATCACCGTGCATCCCAACTCGCAGGGTACCGGAGGCACGTTCGATTCAACCATCACTATCAACGCCGACATCATTTTTGTGACGGCAGGCACATCGGTGACCAACCCGGCTAACTACCTCGGCCATCAAGCGGCTCCGGCCATCACGCTGTCGCAGACCGGATCGTCGTACTCTACGACTGCGCCCTCCGGTTATCCCTTGGGGAACATGGCTGTTCCTTTGCAAGGGTTGGCAACCGCAGCGGCGTCGTCTTCCGGAGGCTTGTCTACCGGTGGTTTCTACCCCAAACCGGTGCACAACGGCCCACATCCGGTGGTTCCAGCGCAGACCGGATGCCCACCTCCAGCTCCCAGCAACCCCGTGCCGACAAACGGCGCAGCCAAGGCACTGAACCCAGCAGCAGGCACACCGGACATCTTGAAGTGCTTGACTCCTACCTTGCAGTAAGGCCAAACTTACGCGGCGGCAAGAACGGGCGCTTCGCTGTTGATTGCCGCCGCGATTGTTTCAACTGAGTGCGAATTCTCGGGCCAAGTGTTTCTCGAGCCTCCTCACTATTTCTAGCCCATCACGGGTTCTTTCCGGTTGCTGCATGGCCGGGCTTCTTGTCGTGCTTCCAGATTCGCTCGATCTCCGGCCAAAACTCGCCAACGACGTTGGCGAGAATACCGAAGCCCGCCTGGCTGAGAGCGCCGTGACCACCCGTCGTCAGCAAGTCATGGTTCGGGGTCCACGTACCGGCAACCACTCCCGCTCCAAAGGCTGCGGCGTAAAGAGGGATTTGGAGACGGATCTTGGTTTCTGTCCGGTCATAGGTCACGAAGTTTCTGGCCACGGCGTGGCCGGTCCGCGGCCAGAAGCCATCGCAGTGGCAGCGGTTGTAACGCGGTTCATATCCAAGCAGGCCGTTGCCCAAAGCGCTGAGCGAGTTTTGAATCACGAATTGTCCCTGGCGCGAAGCCACACGTTTCCCGTATCCGGCCCAGCCGTCACCCCAGGCCGGCGGACGATTGTTGATCTGGTCGGATAGGGAAAAGAAAGCGGTCTTGAAGTAGATCCCGTAAGTGGTGAAGCTCGCCCGCACCCACAGCTTGACGCGCTGACGGCCATTCAGGGCTACGAGCGGAACGTCTTTAGGAACGTAGGCCCCGTAGAGCCAACTCACGTTGATTTGCTTGTCGGATTTCTGTGTATCAGAAGTCTGCTGGCTAGAAGCGGCGGCCGGAGCCTGAGGCGTGGGCTCTGGAGTTGGAGCATTTTGCCCGCTCTCCTGGGCCAACCCTGACACGACGCATAGTCCAACGACAATCGAGATGGCGCCAAGCCGCACACGATTCATTTGCCCACCGCCGGACGCGCAAACGATGAGCCCTCAATCGCAGCCATGCAGCCTCTATAACTTCTGGTAGTTCGAGTTCTGCGAGGTAACCGTGAGCTCCTTGCTCACGCCGTTGATCTGGCTCGTGGAAACGTGATTCGTTCCATCCGGCAACTGGCTGAACTGCTGCGCGATGGTTACCGCGTCCTTGGGATCGCTCAGGTACGACTGAATCTGAATGCTCTGAATCGCTTTGGCCTGTTGGTTGAAGACCAAGGTGACCTGGTCGTTGGGCTTCACGTAGTTCTTAATCACCATCTTCACTTCCCCGGGGGCGCCACCCGAGCCCAGCATCAGGTTGCCCTGCTGAAAGGCCTGCTGCAGCCGTTGCGGATCAGGCGCGTACTGCTGGGCCAACGCGGCAATCTGCTGACCGTATTCCTTGAACTCTTCTTGCTTCTTCTCTTTGATGTGACCCTTGAGGCCGCGACCGCTCGAGGATTGGGGCGTGCCCACGACCTCCGTCTTCTGCGGCTTTCCATCGGGACCGAGACGCACCTGAAAGAGCTTCTCGCTCTTCACGTCGCCTTTTACGGCGGTGCTCTGCTTCTCCTGCCACGTGTACTGCGCCAACATCTGCTTGTTCTTGGCAGCCGACTCCTTGACCGCGGCCAGTTTTTCCTGAAGGTCGGGGTTCTGGGCCACGGCGCGCAGGGCCGCCAGCGGCGACAAAGCGAGGATCACGGCGGCGAGCGTCGCGGCGCCGGTGGCGAAGCTTTTCGACAGATGTTCGTTTTTCATAAATCTCCTTCTCCTCGAGGAAAGGCTGTGCGCCTGCATGTGCGGAGTCGATCGGTTACTAAATGAGATGTACTGGCCTTTTTGCGGGTTGTCGTGAAGCCACATTCCTGGCCATGAGCATAAGAGCTACCCGCGAAACCCTTGGGCAGCATCGCTCCCGAGTTTCCGGATGCGGAGGAAACAAGAGGCGGCTCACGGACATGCCATCCTCAAATGCTGAGAAAGCATCGCCAAGTGCTGAAGGAGGAGTTATGAGTGCCGCACAGCGTGACCCGCTCGGTTCGATTCCCAAACCGGCGATCAAGGGCCCGCACCTGGTACCGGCCCGGGAGACGGCTTCAGCACCGGTTCCCGTGGAGGCGACCGCAAGGGGCGATCCGCACCCATTTGCGGGGGCTCTCATGATCGCGGGGATTGCCCTGATCGGCGCCTTTACCTTTGCTGGATCAGTATTGACGTGGCTGTTAGTCCGCAACACTGGTGTGAATTGGATGTTTCAAGGCCGTTGAGCCCTCACTGGCGAGTTTCGTTGCCTCGAGGGTTGCGCGTGGTGACTGTCAGTAGCGGATCCCGAAAGTTACGGCTACAAATTGTGTATTGATGTCATTGTGCGGAACATAATGATAGCGCGACTCAAAGTACAGCCGGTAAGGAGCTTCACCGACCCTTACGGTGAAGCCAACGCCTAGATTCACGCCCCATGCGCTGGCGCTGGAGCTGGCCAGCGTCTCGCTGCTGGTTACGGTTCCGGAAGTGCAGGTGAATCCCCACCAGAGCCAGACTGGGGTGCAGGTGGTGGCGGTGCCTGAGGTGACGGTTCGCGAGAGATTCGAAGACCGGTGATACCAGCCGCCGCCTCCAATCGCGTACCCTCCAAATACTTTCCCGCGCAGCTCGTATTTGTAGTTTGCGCTTAAGACGAACAGGTCAGTGGTCGCGCTCAGGTTGCCGGCGCCCTGCAAGACCGCGCGCAACGGTTGCAGTTGGTCGGTGTTCGGGGTAAGCCGGTTCCACATGAATTCCCCAACGAAGGCATTGCGCCTGTTGAAGTTGTAGCCGACTCCCGCATCGAAACCCCAGCCGCCATTGACCGCCTGCGCCGTATCGGCCAGGGGAACGCCCACTACGACGCCGAGATTGCTGTTAATTTTGGGATCATCATCGCCGGCCTCCTCCTGTGCATGGAGCGGTCTTAGACCTATCGCCGCGATGAGCGTGATGCCAAGGAGGATCTTTCTACTGCGCTTCATTCGCGCCTTCTGACGTGTGTAGCCGTCCTCGTAGTCTGGATGCGCTGGCGACAAGCCAGGATGTCAGGGCTGGAAGACGGGTGCGGGCAATCCCCGACGAGTTCTGAGGCTACTTGAAGGTGTATGTTGCGCCTATCAGCGCGCCCGAGGTGACCACGTTATAGACTGACAAGTTTGTGGGACGATAGTCCACGAACAAGTAGCGATAACCCGCCAGCAAAGTCCACTTGGGGCAAATCTTGTAGCCGAGCAGAGTGGCGAACTGGTAATCCAATTTGGCGGTGGCGTTCCAGCCGCCCACGTCGCCCAGAAGATTGATCACGGTCTTCTTTCCGACGGGAAGCTGAACGCGCCCACCGACCACGATGTCCGCCCAATTCTGTGAGGTGTTGACATTCAGGCCGAGGATTGACGGATTGAAGTTTAGCTTCTGCCCCAGATGCCAGTAACGAACTCCCACATTGGCATCCGCCTTCATTTTCTTGTGATCAATGACGCGGTAGCCAAGGTTTGAAGTCCAAACAAACTCGCCGACTGTCGCGTTGGCGGAAACCGCGCCCAATCCCAGAAAAGGCAGAGCTTTGCTGTCGGAGATGCGGACCCACATCATGTCTCCGGTCAGCAGGAAGCGGTTATAACGGGCCGCGGCGGCGCCCATCACGCCGATGTCAAAGTGCGAAAGCAGGTCTCCAGGGCTGACGTGGATGCTGATGTCGCGTCCCAACGCTCCCACCGTCCCGTGGGCTCCGGCGAACCAGAGATAAGGACTCAGAGAGAAGTGCCAACCGCCGTCCTCAGGTGCGCCCGCTTTACCAGAGGGCGAGCTGGAGGCTTGTGTCTGAAGATCAACCGAGGAGGGTTGCGGTTCCTGAGCGCGCGCCGGAAGGTACAGCAGACAGCTCACCAGGATCGTCGTGATCATTCTCAAGAGTTTTTTGTGTGAATGCATGTGAAGCGTTGCTCCGGAGATGGATGTCGATAAAGAATGCGAGTTTGCGCAAAACATGTACGGGACACACTCTTTCCGATGGCGCTCCGTGATCCTGGGTTTGTCACTTACTTCTTCGCCGTCCTCGGACCGAGAGAGGCATTGGCCGGTTCCGGCGCCAGTACGACCGTCCAGCCTTCGCCGGGGTTGTAGGCGGTAAGGCCTGCAACCGTCTCTAAGGTTTGTTCACCCAGGTCCTTTTCATAGATCACGCCGTCTTTGCCGACGACGAACGTCATGATCCCAGAATCTCCGTGCTTGGCCGGCCAAGCCACAACAGCGAATCCGCCGGTCAGCTTTCCGTCCGCTATATAGTCCTTGGCGCCGCCCTTGGCGGTGTCTCCCTGTTGCGTAAGCATCTTGTAGTAGTAGCCGTTAAAGGGCTGTGGTTTATCGCTGCGGCTGTAGCCCAGGGACTTGGCCAGGTCGCCGAGGTGGCCCAGCGGACTGGGGCGCTCACCCTCTGCCACCGGCCAGTACAAACCGTTCTGCTGTCCCTCGTCGCTCACGAACTTCGTCGCGAATTGATGATTTCGACTGAAGAATTCCTGTTGAGCGTTGGCAATCTCCGTCAGCACGCCGATAGCGGTCAGCTCGCCGTCGCCGATGCGGCGCGCCAGTACCTCATTCTTACCGGCTGCGGTATTGAAAGCCCATTGGCCGGAGGCGTTCTTGTCCAGCGGAATCGGAAAAGGGAAATTATCCGCGCCAATATAGAGAATTTCACCTCCAGCTTGGCTCTTACCCCAACGATGCATTTTGCTATAGGCGTCCACAAAACGTTGCGCGGTGTTTTTGTCCTTCACGGCATCACCGGAAAACAGGAGGTCTTTGCCGTCAGGACCGAAGATGGCCATGAGCGCATTCTGATCGCCGGCTTTGGCGGCTTCGAACAACGCGGAACCAGCCGTCTCCGGAGAGGCAAACGTCTTCTGCACGACAGTTCCGGTGGCAGGCTCTGCCCGCCTCTCTGTGGCCTTGGTCTCGCGATTGCTGCATGAGGCCAGAGAGGCGATAAGCATGACCGCCACCAGCGGCGTGAGAATCAATCGAGGACGTGACGCCGCAGTCTTGCGGTTCCCACTCAGATCCAACATACGATTCCTCCAAGTTCCTATTCCATACTGGTTTGCCGATGCTCCCACGGGTTAGCGGCGGAATCCGCCGCCGCTGTGCATGCTTCCCCAGCCACGCGAGCTCGCGGCTCGCGCGGACGCGCCGTCATCGTGTGCCCAGCCGCTGCTCGTTCCTCCGTAGTGTTGCCCGCTGGCGGTCGTTCCGCCGGCGTAATGCTGGCCGGTGCTGGTAGTGCCGTGGGCGACCGTGCCGCCGGCAGCAGTTTGGCTAGCGCCGTAGTGATAGCTCTGACCGGTTGAGGCGTTATAACCGCTGCCGCCGGTGTGGACGGCTCCGTCCTGGCCGTAGGTGGTGTGAGCGGTTCCGCCACCGTAGGCTGTCGAGTAAGCCCCGCCCGTGTGGTAGTTGCCGTTGGCGCTGTACCCGTGATAACCCGCAGCCGATCCGTAGGCACCGTGGTAAGCGGCAGACCCATAGGCGCCGTATCCGTGATAGCCGTATGCGCCGTAGGCGCCGTGCCACGCGGCGCTGCCATAGTAAGGATGGCCGCCGTAGTACACCGCGCCGCCGTGCCAGTTAACGTTCCACGTGCTCCAACCCCAGGTGTGGCAGCAGCCTCCGGCCATCATCGCGCCGATGGCAATTCCGGCACCGAAGGAAAGCACGCTGGCTGCTGCAACTTCACCTGCGGTATATCCGGGAACAACGTAGGGTGTGCCATAGATTACGGTCGGGTTGTACTGCGGCACATAGATGACTTGCGGGTTGGCGGGCTCGATCACGATCGTGGTCGGCGATTGCTGCACAACCGTCATCTGCGAAGTTGTCTTCAGATTCCCGGCAGCCTTGGCCTTGGCACGCAGTGTCTGCACCGCAGTCATCACGTCCTTCGCCTGGAAGTGGTAGACCTCACCGAGTTCGGAAGTCCAGGCGAGATTCTTGGCCATGTTGTCCAGCACCGTGGGAAACGCCGTGAGCGCCTTCACACTCGGGTCCCAGGTTTGCTTGTCAACTTCCAGCATCAGGGCTTGGCCGGTCAAGCTTTTGTGTTCCAGGAGCCAGTTTTGCGCGAGAGCGACCTGATCGGGAAAGGTCGCGGCCGAGAGTACCTGCGCCACCAGCGCGTCCGGATAGAGCGCGATCGGCGCTACTAACGCCTGGATCTGTTCAGCGCTCTGCGGGGCCGGGGCCGATTCCTGCTGCTGCTGCGGCGCCTGCTGCTCCTGGTATCCGAAGATGACTTGCGATGGCACCGCGACCAGAATCACACTTAGCGCCACTGACAGAACTTGCCGTACTGGTTTCGCGTCTCTCATGGGTTTTGAGGATCCTCTCGAAATAACGATGCCGCTCCGAGCTGGCGGGTGGTCTGCAAGAGAGTTGCTGACCTGGGTTGAGAGTTCCGACGAGCATTTCCAGATCGCATCCCGCTCTGCGCAGAGAAGCTGGGCATCATCATGCAAGCGGGCCGTGTTTTGCGTAATGCTCAAGCCGAAGCGCCTGCTAGTTGCACAGCTCTCAAAAAATCTTCTGTCATTGCTCGGGATTGACAAACGATCCGGCCCCGCTATGCCACGTTCGCAGGCAGAGGCCGTCTTACCACTGCTTGAGTGTTTCCGGGACGCTTATGTAACATGCGTACTCTGCTTTTTGCGCCGGGCACAGCAACCCCCGTCTTCGCGTCTAGTTCTAAGACTCAGAGACTTTCGACAAACTGCTTAGTGATTTTTCTTTCTGGCTTTATGCGGTGTTTGATCAACAGTGTCGCGGTGTTGTTGTTTTGTTCGCTGTCAGCGGCCCAGGTTCCGTCGCCTGGTGGTGCAGTAGATTCATCGCGAGAAGCCCCGCTGATGGACATGCTGCCATCCGCGTATGAACCCTTTGTCTTTCCAGCCACGACCACGGTGAACCAAACCCAGCGATTGAGGGAGATGGTCAAGAAAGAAATCAATCAGGCCATGATGAGTGAAAATCGGCCCGCGGCAGAGACTTGGCGGCCCCTAACAAAGCAAGAGAAGTTTCAGACTTTCGTTAAGTCGATCTATGCACCGGGAACGTGCACAGGGGCAAGCATGAACGCGGTCACGGAAAAGTTTCTTTTTCCTGACCGGGGATATCAGCCCGGCTGGGCGGGGCTGGGCCAATACTACGGCGTCATGCTGGCCAACAGCGAAACTGATTTGTTTTTCAGGCGGTTCCTGCTCCCCACCGTGCTCCGCCAAGACCCGAGATATTACCGCAACCCTGATCTCTCATTGTCCAAGCGTTTTTTCTATTCTACGAGCCGGGTGTTCGTGGCTCGCGCCGACAGCGGCGGCCAGATGTTCAACGGGGCCATGGTGCTGGGTTCGGCGGCGCGGCAGGCTCTGAAGGATTTCTACGTGCCTGGAGAACGGCAGGGGATAGGAGCGATCGCAAGCCGCGTCGCCTTCGACCTGCTCCGTGAGGCGGGAGACAACCTGATGCACGAGTTCTGGCCGGATGTCCGGCATAGGTTATTGCATCGTTGATGGTCAATGCTGAGTACGTGGATGATCAATCGAAATGGGTGCGAAGTAGCAGTGGTAAGCAACCCTCGAGTAAGACGAACGAATCGCAAGGAAACAAGCGACAGTTGTCGCAGCAGCTCACCGCGTTTGGATCTTCAAGCACGTACTCAGCATTTTAAATTCCTTAGGAGGACTACAGATGAAAACGAAATTCATGCTTTTGGGAGCTATGCCGCTTGCCTTGGCGACTACCCTTGTGGCGCAAGATGCCCCCAAAGTGGAACTGACCGGCGATTACACGTACATGCGGTTTAATCCTTCGCTGCCTGCATTGCAGAACCGGAATCTAAACGGCGGCGGTCTCGACGCGTCTTTCTTCGTTCGCCCGGCGATAGCGTTCAAGGCTGATCTCCAGTTCTACGGGGGTACAACTTATACCACGACCTTTGGGGCGGTAAACACGAGCGCGGGATTCATTCCGGCTGGAACGTATTCAGCCAACGGCACTTTAAAAACGTATTTGTTTGGACCACTGATCAAGGCTCGCTTGCACAAAGTCGAGGCCTTTGGAGAAATCCTGTTCGGCGTTGCCCACGTGGACGCGTACGCGAACTTGTCGAAAGTAATTGCCGCGACCCCGACAGCCACTCTTCATGTGCAAGGGAACCAGAATCCCTTCTCCATGGCTGTCGGCGGCGGTATCGATCTTCCTGTCGCCAAAGCTTTTGCCATTCGGGTAGCGGAAGTAGATTATGTCCTGACCCGCTTAACGAACCCCTTGACCTCAACGAACAACCAGAACCATTTTCGTTACCTCGCGGGCGTCCAGTTCAGGTTTGGCAAATAGTTCGGTTGCGGTGTGAAGTCCCGAGGCCAAATGCCGGCCAGCTTTGGTTGCAGCTACTCGTGATGGAGAGCTTCCGTCGGTTGCAGGCGTGATGCTCGGTTGGCCGGCAGGTAGCCAAAAAGTATCCCGGTGGAACTGGAGACGACGAACGCCACGATGACCGACAACCCGGAGATGGGGATGTGGACCTGGTACTGCGCCGGGACCAGTGGTTCGGCTACCACCTTGATGCCCAGCGCAATGAGAATTCCCAGAACCGCGCCCAATCCACTGATGAGAAGGGCCTCGATCAAGAATTGAAACAGGATCTCTCTGCGATTGGCGCCGATGGCCTTCCGCAGCCCAATTTCCCGGGTGCGCTCCGTCACCGTGACGAGCATGATGTTCATGATGCCCACTCCACTGATGAGCAGGACGATGCAGCCCACCAACAACAGCATCACGGTGAGTGCCCTGGCAATCTGCCGGGCTGCCTCCAATATCCCGGCCAGGTTTTGCACCGTGTAAGCGATACCTTCGCGGTGGCGGGACTGCAACATCACGCTGAGTTCCGCCGTCACCAGAGAAACGTTTTCGTGGGAGTCAGCCTGGACGTAAAGCGTCCTCACGTAATCCACGCCCTGATAGTACTTCAGAAGTGAGAAGGGCACGAGGACCGATTCCTGCGTGATTTCCGATTGCCCGAAGGTGGCCACGCGCTCCCGAAAGACGCCGATCACGGTGAAACTAAGATCGCCGGCGCGAATGACCTCCCCCACCATGTCATGGTTGAATTCCTTGGCGAGGTCTTGGGTGATGAGGCAAGCCTTGGCCTGGGACTCCATGTCCAAGTCGTCAAAGAGCCGGCCTTCGACAAGGACGAGATTGCGAATTTTCTGGAAGCTTTCGGTTACTCCCACCAGCGTTATCGATTTTTCCACGCCATTGATGGTGATGGCAGTGTTTCCAATATCGTGCACCCCGGCCACGTCCACCACGTGGGGAAGGGCCCGCGCCGCGGACAAGTCGGCCAGGGAAATCTCGTCGGCTACGGAGCGGTTGTTGACATGGTTGCCGGGAAAATATGCATAGACAAGGTCCGTACCCACTGCCTCGATTTGAGCGACCACATAATTCTTTCCGATCATCGTGACCGTGACCACCAGGACAATGCAGGTGGTTCCGATCGTGACTCCCAGCATCGTCAAGGCCGCTTTCACCTTGTTGGCCAACAGTGCGTCGATGGCGACGTTCCAGGTTTCGCCTTTGATCATGTTTACTGCCTGTCAAATACCTTATGATAGAGCGGCGGATGGGACCGGTTGCCCGGAGGGGCACGGCCCTGCTCATATGCGCTATCCGGCGGTGAGTGCGGCAAGCCGGTCTGCGGGTGGGCCGCGGGTTCTATCTGAATGAAATCATCAGAGTCTTTACATCTCAAAACCTATTTCTTGATCCTGCTCATGGCCACATTCGGCCCACTGGGAAACCTGTTGCTTGGAAAAGGCATGAAGGGCATGGGTGGTTTGACGACATGGGCGCCGACGGAACTGCAGCGCTTTGTGGTCTTCGTCCTGGGATCGGGGACAATATGGATGGGCGTCGCTTCGTTGATCGTGTTCTTTGTCGCTTACACGTTGGTACTATCCTGGGCGGACTACAGTTACGTGCAGCCGGCGTCAGCCGTGGCCTACGGCACAGCAGCCGTTTTGGGACATTTTGTGCTTGGCGAAGCGGTCAGCCCGCTGCAGTGGGTGGGGATCCTGGTGATTTGCCTGGGGGTGCTGGTTGTTGGGCGCACTCCGCCAAGTACGACGGAGCAAAACTGAATGCTTTTTGCCGAGCTTGTTTTCTTTTTTCTGATCATGGTGGCCGGAACTGCCGGCGAACTCTGCATGGCCCGGGCGATGAAGAGCATCGGCGAGGTGAGCGACTTTCGCCCGCGAGCCCTGATTGGCGTTGCTCTGCGCGCCATGAGCTTACCCTGGACCTGGATCGGCATTGGGCTCATGACGGTGGGCTTCTTCGCCCTTCTGGCAGTTCTCGCGGTGGAAAACGTTAGTTTTGTCGTTCCGGTTACCGCGCTGAGTTATGCTGTGGGTGCGCTTGGCGGAAAGGCTTTTCTGCACGAGCGAGTTACGTCCACGCGCTGGGCGGGAGTGCTGCTGGTTTGCGCCGGTGTTACACTTGTACTGTTAGGCAAGCGCTAGGCCTAGGGGGTTCTTCAAAGACCGATAGGGCTTTGACTGTCCCAACGGATCGGGGCAGGTGGAAAAAATGCTGCACGGAGGGGGGCCGTGGAGCGGCTGGTGGGGCAGGCTGACGTCGGAAGCCGGTGAGGAGCACCTCGACTGTGTGCGGCATTGCGGGTTTCACTCATAAAAAAGGAGCGGCGGAGCCGGAACGCATCCGCAGAGCTGCGTCGACGCTCCAGCACCGGGGACCGGACCAGCAAGGAGTGTTTGAGTCGGAGACGGTCTCTCTGGCTGCCACGCGCCTGAAAATCATCGATCTCGAAGGCGGCGACCAGCCGATCCTCAGCGATGATGGCGATTGCGTCATCGTTTTTAACGGCGAAATCTACAACCATCGGGACTTGCGGGAAGAGCTCGAGGGCCTGGGCCACCGCTTCCGAACACGGTGCGATACTGAAGTCGTTTTGCGTGCGTTCCTGCAGTGGGACCTGGATTGCCTGTCACGCCTGCGCGGCATGTTCGCATTTGCGATATGGAGCGAGTCCCGAAAGCGTCTGGTGCTTGCCCGGGACCGTTTGGGGATCAAGCCGCTTTACATCGCCCATCTCGGGGGTGACCTGCTGTTCGGTTCAGAGCTGAAGGCGATTTTCATCCACCCGGAGCTTCCGCGCCAGCTCAGTCTCGACGGCCTCGACTGCTACCTGTCCATGAATTATGTTCCCAGCCCCTGGACGCTGGTGGAGGGCATTGAAAAACTTCCCCCTGGCCACTGGCTGGAGTGGCAAGAAGGGAAGGCTTGCTCCGGGTGTTACTGGCAACTGCCTTTTGGGGCCAGAAAAGAGTCGCTGGAGTCGGCCAAGGAAAAGCTCGATTATCTTCTACGGGAATCGATTCGCGAGCACCTGCTCTCTGACGTGCCCTTGGGAGTTTGGCTGAGCGGCGGGATTGATTCCTCTGCGATTCTTCACTACGCGGCAGAGCAATCCAAGTCCCGGCTTAAGACCTTCTCGATCTCGTTTCACGGGCGCAGCTTCGATGAGACGGAATACATCCGCAAGGTTGTGGATCGTTACCAGACGGAGCACGAGCAGGTTGACCTGAATCCGGCGCTGAATCTGCAGGAAGCCATCGAAGAGTTTGCGTACTACTCGGACGAGCCTAGCGCCGATGCCGGAGCACTCCCGGTCTGGTTCCTCTCCAAACTGTGTAAGACCAGGACCACGGTTGCGCTGAGCGGAGAGGGCGCGGACGAGCTCTTTGGGGGCTACCTTACGCATCGCGCCAGTGTGCTGGCGGCGTCGGCGCGGAAGTTACCGCCCGGCGTCCTTCGTCTGGCCTTGCGTCATTTGCAGCGTTTGCCGGTTTCCGACGAAAAAATCGGTGTTGAATACAAACTCAAACGTTTCCTCGAGGGTTGTTTGCTGCCTGGGCCTGCAGCCCACGTCTTTTGGAACGGCACATTCTCTGAGGAGCAAAAACGAAATCTTCTGCTGCAGAAGGGCGAGCCTGCGCTCGATCGCATTCTGGGTGAACTCCGCGACCGCTTGCCGGGAAGTGATGGTCTGGCTCCCTTCCTGTGGTTTGACCAGAAGTATTACCTGCCTGACGATATTCTCTACAAAGTCGATCGTATCAGCATGGCCCATGCGGTGGAGGTGCGGCCGCCCTTCCTCGACCACAGGATTGCAGAGTTTGCAGCGGGGTTGCCGGCGCCACTGAAGATACGCGGGTCGCGGCAGAAGGTGCTGCTCAAAGAGCTGATGCAGGACAAGCTGCCGGTGTCGACGTTGCGCCGCAAGAAGCTCGGGCTCGACATTCCCGCGCACGACTGGTTCCGCGGGCCGCTTCGTCCGCTGCTGGAAGACACACTGGCCGATGGTATCTCTCAATACAGCGACCTCTTCCGGGCGGCCGCGATCCGCGATTACATGGCGGCCCACATGGAAAGGCGGGCCAACTTGGGTTTCCATTTGTGGGGTTTGATGATTCTGTTCCTGTGGATGAAAAAATGGCGAATACAGCTGCAAGTACAGGACGAGAAGCCGGTGCTGGCAACAACTGGCGTATTTATCTAGTCGTCCTGGCGGTGGCAAGCGCAATTTTTGTGGGATGCATTGTCTCGCCACCCAGCTTGATGGATGACGTGGACGCGGTGCAGGCCCAGATCGCGCGCAATATGCTGACGTCCGGCGACTGGGTCACGGCCCGGCTGGACGGAGTTGTGTACCTGGAGAAGCCGCCTCTCATCTACTGGTTGATCGCCCTTTCGTACAAGGTTTTTGGCGTCCACGACTGGGCGGCGCGCGTTCCCATGGCGCTGGCTTCGCTCGCCGTCTGCTGGGTCACCGCGGCCTTCGGCATCTGGGCTTTTGGCCGCCGGGCGGGACTCTACGCGGGCCTTTGCATGGCCACCTGCGTCGGATTATTTTTGTTTACGCGAATCTTGATTCCGGATGTCATGCTTACATTCACGACAGCCTTGGCCATGTGGGCTTTCCTCCGCGCGCTGGACGAAGACGAACTGGACGCGCATCCTCGAATGTGGGCGTTCATCTTTGCCGCCAGCATGGGCGTTGGCTTGCTGCTGAAGAGTCTGATTGCAGTGGCGTTCCCGGTGGCGGCGGGCATCATCTACCTTGCCTTGACCAAGCAGCTCTTTTCGCGGCGAACGTGGAAGCAACTCCGGCCAGTGAGCGGTGCTGCTGTGGCCCTGTTGATTGCCGCGCCGTGGCATATCTTGGCAACCTTGCGCAACCCGCCTTACTTCTCGCTGGCTTATCACAGCGGCCCCGGCCAATACCATGGGTTCCTGTGGTTCTTCTTCATGAATGAGCAGGTCTTGCGCTTTCTGAACCTGCGTTATCCGCGCGATTACAACACGGTTCCGCGCCTGTACTTCTGGCTGTTTCATCTTCTATGGCTGTTTCCGTGGAGTGTTTATTTCCCCGCGATTGCCCGGCTCTCCTTTAAGCCCCTGGACCGTGCCGGACGAACGCGACTTCTGGCGCTGTGCTGGACCGGTTTCCTGCTGGTTTTCTTTACGTTTTCCACTACCCAGGAGTATTACTCCATGCCTTGCTATCCGGCGCTGGCCTTGCTCCTGGGCTCGGCGATGGCGGACGGAGGAGTTTGGGTCCAACGCGGAACGCGTGTTCTTTCCGTTGTAGCTGCCGGCGCGGCAACAGCCGCAGCGATGGCGATTTTCCTCGTCCGCAATATCCCCACGCCGGGAGACATCTCCGCCGCGCTCACGCAGCGTTTGAAGTTCTACACTTTGGCCTTGAGCCACATGGAAGACCTGAACTTGCACGCGCTTGCCTACCTGCGCGTTCCTCTGGCGGTGGCTGCCTGTAGTTTTCTGATAGGAGCCGTGGGGACGTTCCGCGCCCCGGCGCAGCGGGCCTTCTTGGCAGCAGCATTGATGATGGTGGTTTTCTTTCACGCCGCGCGTCTGGCGATGGTGACTTTTGATCCGTACATGTCATCGCGCCCTCTGGCAGAGGCCTTGCGCCGGGCCCCGGCCGGCGCTTTGATCGTGGATCATCACTATTACACGTTTTCATCCGTCTTCTTCTATCTGGACCGCGACGCGCTGCTGCTGAACGGGCGCTTCAACAACCTTGAGTATGGAGCCTACGCTCCCGGAGCGCCTCCCGTGTTTATCGATGATTCTGAGTTCAAGGATCGATGGAACAAGCCGGAGCGGTCTTACCTAGTGGTGAAAGATTCGGTCCTTCCGCGTGTGGAAGGAATCGTTGGCCAGGAGCAACTGAACATCGTCGCCGCAAGCGGAGGCAAGCTTGTGGTTACGAACCACCCGCTGGGAAGCGCTTCCAGCGGATATTAGTCAGCAATAAACCGAAGGATCAAAATGCGGTCAAGGAGAGATCACATGAGGGTCATCGTTCTAGGTGGAGACGGATACTGCGGATGGGCCACGGCTCTGTACCTATCGCGCAAGGGACATGCGGTTGCCATTGCGGACAATTTTGTCCGCCGCCAATGGGACCACGAACTTGGAGCGCAGACTTTGACGCCGATTCGCCCGCTGTCGGAAAGGGTCAAGGCCTGGCATGATCTCACGGGAAGGACGATCGACTGCTTCGTTGGAGACGTGGCTGATTACGATTTTCTTTCCTCCATCGTAGAAGAATTTGAACCGCAGGCGGTAATCCATTTTGCGGAGCAGCGGTCGGCCCCGTATTCCATGATCGATCGCAAACATGCGGTCTTCACGCAGGTCAACAACGTTGTGGGCACGCTCAACCTTCTTTTCGCGCTCCGCGAACTCCAGCCGGATTGCCACTTGATCAAGCTGGGAACCATGGGCGAATATGGAACGCCCAACATCGACATTGAAGAAGGCTATATCACCATCGAGCACAACGGTCGCAAAGACACGCTCCCCTATCCCAAACAACCCGGCTCCTTCTATCACCTTTCCAAAGTGCACGACAGCCACAACATGATGTTTGCCTGCAAGGCTTGGGGCCTGCGTGCTACGGACCTGAACCAGGGCGTGGTGTACGGAACCCTCACGGAAGAGGTCGCGCTCGACGAAGCGCTCATCAATCGTTTTGACTACGACGAAGTATTCGGCACCGTCCTCAACCGCTTCTGCGCGCAAGCTGCCATCGGGCATCCTCTCACCGTTTACGGAAAAGGCGGACAAACCCGGGGTTTCCTCGACATCCGCGATACCGTGCGCTGTATTGAGATCGCGTGCCTGAACCCTGCGGGCCGGGGTGAATGCCGCGTGTTCAACCAGTTTACGGAGCAGTTCTCCGTTCTGCAGCTTGCGCAAATGACGCAGGCGGCGGCGCAAAAGATGGGGTTGAGTGTAGAGATTGACCATCTCCCGGATCCCCGGGTTGAAGCAGAGGAACACTACTACAACGCGAAACACTCTAAACTGATCGACTTGGGGCTCACGCCGCATCTCCTCTCTAATGCTCTGCTGGATTCACTCTTGAATATTGCCTTGAAGTACAGGGAGAGGATTGACGCGTCGTTGATGTTGCCGCGCGTGAACTGGCGATCCACCCGCAACGATCGCCGCGAGACAGCGGCTCCGGTGACCGATACGTCCGTGGCGTAAAGGACTACTGCTGCGTCGGCGTTATCGGTACGAGCATCCCGTCGCGGATGTAATACTCGTTGTCGCGCCAGCGAATGGTCTTGCGTCCAAAGCTGATCAGCCAGATGGTAAAGGCCATGGCGTCCCAAACGGGAATGAGCGCAAGCTTTTTCCAGGAGACGGGCTGTTTCAGGCCCCGAACTCCGATGGTCCGGGTGATTGCGCCACGCAGCAGCAGGTATGTGCCGAGGTAGGCTGCCGTAACCGGCAACGAGGGTGCTACTGCGATGGCAGCCAGGCACCAGGGAAGGCCGTGCGTAAAGATCAAACCGAGATGCCCCCAGGGCCGCATATGGCGCATTACCACGATCCAGCGCAGCCGCTTGTGGAATAAATCGGCGAAAGACTGATAATCGGCAACCGTCGAGACGCAATAGGGCAAAAGTTCGACTGTGTAGCCCTGATCTGCAATCAGGCGGCCCACCAGCAAATCATCCGCAGGCTGATTCTCAATTGCCTGGTAGCCGCCAAATCCGGCGAGACGCGCTCGCGTCGTGGCAATGGTCGGGCCAAGCGCGAACTTGACGCCGTCCAGTTGCCGGGCGACAAGGATCCCCGGGTAAAAATCCGCGAGCATGCCCACCGATTGGAGATCCTGGACAGCCGTTGTTTCATGTGTGGGCACATACAAGCAGGTGACGGCGCCTACCTGGGGATCGGCGAGAGGCGCGACCACGGTGCGGAGATAGTCCGGCCGCACTCTCACATCGCTGTCGCTGATGACTACAACTTCATGCTGGGCTTCACTCACCAGCCGCGCCAGCTTCGCGACTTTATCGTTGGTTGCGTTCCGGCCGGAGCCGAAGAGCACGCGAATGCGGCATTGCGGAAAGTCGGCAGCCAGTTTCTGGATCACGGGGAGCGCCGGGTCGTCGGTGTCTCCAACGCAAAAGAGGATCTCGTAATCGGGGTAATCCTGATTGCAGAAGCTGGCGAGGTTCTCGTAGGCGTCGGGATCAAGCCCGCGAACGGGCTTCAGGTTGCTGACGGGAGGAGCGAAACCACCGCCAGCCGGCCGTGACCCGGAAGCACCACGAAAAAACCGAACCGCACTATAGAGTGCGATCCCATAATAGACGAATGGGATCGCTGCTACGGCGAGGAACACGTACGTCAAAGGCGTCGAAGTCATTAGCAGTTTTCGCGTAGCAACGCCGGGCTACCGGTGATTCCAACAGGGCGTTACCGCTTGCACATGTATTGTACCCGTCACAAGGAAAAAACACGCTCTTCGACCCCACGCCAGTCCTAACGGCAGTTGACATAGGAGGTGCCCCAATCCCCTGCGAGCGCCCGGATGGTCGCGATGAGCGCTGCGCTATCTTCCTCCGCGGAACAGGTAGGCCAGCTCAATGAGCAAGATGATGACCACGGCAAATTCGAGCAGGAACATCCGCGACTGCTGGAACTGGTCGATCATAAATCCGTAAAGATCGTGTGCGGTGCGCAGCTTATCTCGGACCAGATCCTGGTATTCGACCACACCGATCTTCGCCGCACAAAGCTTGTACAGCCGCGCGGAGAACATGTCGCCGACAAACTTCAGCGCATTGGTGGTATGTTCCGTGAGTTGCGTTACCTCAAGCCGCACCGTACGTAGTCGCCCTACGGCAGGTTGCATGCGCCATGCCGTCCACTTTCCTCGCCGCGCCTCCAGGAAGCTGTAGACTTGCTTCAACTCGCGGGTGAGCATCTCATCGTAGTGGCGGAACTGGAGCAGCTGAGAGTTGGCATATTCGAGCAGGTGGATGGTGCTCTCAGCCCCGCTCGACGTGTCATACACAAAGGCCGCGTTCCATCCGATGACCGTCAGGTCGCTGGCATAGTACGACATCCGCGCTTGCAAGACTTCGTCGCGCTCGGCGGGTGAAAGAGCGGCGTTTTCTCCGGTGAGGATCTGGCTGATTTCCTGTCCGCGCTCGCGGATCAGGTCCTCCGCACTCAAGCCCTCGGATGAGTAGGAATGAAAGATGTAATAGTCTTCGCTCAGAAAGCTGTTGTAGGGGTTGCGCAAAGCGGAACGGAGATTGGCCAGGCGCTGCCGCACCAGACGCAGAGTGAATTGTTCAAACAACCCGCTGGAGATCCACCGCGCTGCCAGTTGCTGCAGGTCACACCAGCTTCCCGAAAAAGGGCGCTGCAGCAGCACGCTAACGACGCCATAGTCGTAATACTGCATCGTACCCTCGAACTGCTCCCCGCCGTCCAACTCTATCGGGCCCAGGGACTCGGTAACCGGCGGACTCTCAAAGCGCACATATTCCGGCGTTGTGTGCTTGAAAGCCGGAATCAGGCGTTTTCCTGGAATGAGGGTCGGCAACAGCGAGAGGTTGATTTCATCGCACACGTCGCACAGAGTCAGCGCAAATACAGAGCCTTGGAAGGATGGGATGGTCATCTGGGATCCAATTGCCGTCGCTCTAGATTGCAACAGAGGTGCTTTCACTCGAGGCGGTTGTCTCCGGGAAACAGGATATTCGCCCGTAGGGTCTTATGATAGCCGGATTCTGCCGGGGAAGGGCATGATTGGTTACAAACCGGCCATGCATTGGATGGCTCGTCTGTTCGGAATCGTCGACGCGCGGCCCTGGGGCCAGCTTCGGAATTTCTTCATGCGTTTTGTAAGTTGGAACAGGCTGGTGACAAGCGCTTGCGCGCTGCGATAAGATGCGTGCCATTGCGGAAGAGCTCGCAGAGCATAAAGGACAAGGCTGAATCCTTATGGACCAAACGGCAAGCGACAAGCCGATCGTCCGACCGTACCGGCGATCCGAGCCGGGAAGCCAGCCCGATTCCCTATATGAGCCCTACCGCTCCTCGGTTTTACGATCGCCTCGCAAGCCCCTGATCTTCCTGCCGCATACCCTGTCCGAAGTCACTGGACCCGTCTACGGACAGGACAGCGTTCGGGATACGGACCATGACCTAACCCGGCAGCATGCCGGGGAACCTCTGGGTGAGCGAATCATCGTCACCGGGCGTGTCCTCGACGACAACGGCCGCCCCGTTCCCAACACCTTGATTGAAATCTGGCAGGCTAACTCTGCGGGCCGCTACGTGCACGCGAAGGACCAGCATCCCGCGCCTCTCGATCCTAATTTCACCGGGAGTGGACGCACCCTGACGGACGAGCACGGCGCCTACCGCTTTGTGACGATCAAACCGGGCCCGTACCCCTGGCAGAATCACTACAACGCCTGGCGCCCCGCCCACATTCATTTTTCGGTTTTTGGAAGAGCTTTCATTACCCGTTTGGTCACGCAGATGTATTTTCCAGGGGACCCATTGTTCGCTTTCGATCCCATCTTCCAATCAGTGCCCGACGAAAAGGCCAGACAGCGCATGGTCTCGAAGTTCGACCTCGAGACGACCCAGCCACAGTGGGCCACCGGCTATAAATTCGACATCGTTCTGCGGGGCCCCGAAACGACGCCTTTCGAGAAATAAAATAATATGGACTTGGTTCCGACTCCTTCACAAACGGTTGGCCCATTCTTCCACTTGGGCCTCACGAAGGGGAAGCAGTGCGTGAGTTGCATTGCTGGTCCTCAGGCCAAAGGCGAGCGCGTGTGGTTATCTTGCCGCGTTTTCGATGGTGAGGGGTTACCCGTGAACGATTCCATGATCGAGATATGGCAGGCAGATTCCCAGGGCCGATATCCTTCATCAGAAAAAGCCGGGGATCAGACGGCTGATCCCGAATGCGGCTGCTTCGGGCGCATGCCGACCAGCGAGGACGGAAGCTGCGAGTTTGAAACCGTCAAACCCGGACGTGTGCCTGGACCGGGGAGCGTCCACCAGGCGCCCCACTTCGAAATCGCCGTCTTTGCCCGAGGCATGCTCAAACAACTCTTCACCCGCATTTACTTTGCTGGTGTCGCGGCAAACCAGGAAGATCCGGTGCTTGCGTTGGTCCCGCGGGAGAGGCGGGAGACCCTCATGGCGCATCCCGATCCAGCGCGGCCAGGCCATTGGAACTTCGATATTCGCTTGCAAGGCGAACAGGAAACAGTATTCTTTGACGTGTAACCTCTGTACTCCTTAACCCCTGCCTCTCCGACACGACGATTCGCGGCATTGCGGATCATGAGTCTTGAAGCGCCTCTTCGTATCGCCGATCGGCCATCCAGCGGCGTGCGCAAACCGCAAACTGCGCTCCGTCCATTTACAAGTTGACAATCCCTGTTTTGACGATATAGTATTTATTTATAACGATATCGTTATGAAATTATCTCCGATTGTCGAAGCCAATACGCCAACGCAAGCTTGTCTGGTTGCGTCTTGTGGGGCCAGCCCTGGGCCCGTGCAGCCATCAGTAATCACGCTCCCACCCACCGAGCCGGGGACAGCACCCCGTGCTGGGATTTCGTCGTTCGAAGAAGAGCCGGATTGCTGCCTTGCTCATTGCCCCCAGGGCACTGACTGCGCAGGCGAGACCGAGCCCGCACGTCTTTTTGACTGCGAAGAGGGCTGCGGCTTTCGAGGGTGTGGCGCTTGTATGGAGGTTCATGAAAGCGAGCCACACTCGAGGGACAGTGACGTGATGCTTGCAATGGTCCGCAACATTGGAGGTTCGTGGTGAGGTTGAGTGACCCGATTCTTCATGCTGCCCAACGGCGCATGTTGAGAGGCCGCGCAGCGGCGTTCCTTGGCGGGTGCGCGCTGCGCGGCCGACTGTTGGTTGGCTTAGGGAGGAGGAGGACGCATGAGCAATCCGCATGAGATCAAAACCGTGAAGTGCGCGCATTGCGGGAAGGTCAGGCAAGAAGGCAATCATTGGTTTGTGTCCGCGGTTGAAGGCGGAAGGTTCCACTGCCGCCCGATGGCTCCCCAGCCACCTGAGGGCGCAAATGGAGGATCCGCAGGCAAGGCGCGCTCGCTCAGGGCATTCGAGGAACCTGCTTGCGGTCAGCAATGCGCGCAGAAGCTCTTTGAACGATATTTGGCCGGCGAAGCAATGAGCCGCCAGCACTAAGACGAACCGGTCCACAACCAAACCTCAGGTTAAAGTTAGGAAGAGCGCCCCTTATGACGCAAGCCACCAGAACCCGCAGTGCAGTGGACGGGGGAATCAGCTCCGTTTCGCGGACCTACGAATTGGTCATGCCGGAGGAATTTGGGTATCTGCGGAGCAGAAATTACAAGCATCACGATCTAGTTAACGCCATACGGGACATGAAGAGTATGCCCACCGGCCAGGGCGTGAAGGTGAAGTGCTATGGCACCGCCCGTGAGGGCAGTAAAA
>CAZFRV010000029.1:0-7180 GCA_964521445.1 uncultured Acidobacteriaceae bacterium | reverse complement strand
CTCACTGAGCAGGTTCTGAGCGCTAACGCCTGTTCTCGCCAGTTACGGACGTAAATATGCCGACCATGTTTCTCTGGTCTTCAACTACTCCAAATCCAAAGCTCAGGGATGGTTTGCTATTATTGCGCAATGATCAGATCGATTGTGCTTGGCCTAACGTTGATGCTGTCTGCACTTCCAGCTTTGGCCCAGAGCGTAGCCTTCAACCAGGGCATGGCGACATCGCCAACCACAGTGGCGTCCCCGCTCGACGGCAACTGGCAAATCACTGGAAACCGTGAACTCAAGCAGTCTCCACTCATCTCGATGGCCATCCATGTGAATGGCAAACAGGTCACCGCGCAGGGCGACCGGCTGGTGAGTTGTCCCACATCTCCCAATGCCGGTGGGGGCGGGAACTTCAGCATGAGTGGCGAAATAGATGCAGACGGCAGCTTCACGCTCCGGACACACCGGACCCCTTGGCGTGACACCGGATCGATGCCCCCGAACATCTTGCGCGCTCTTCAACATCCGACCCAGTTAACCATCACTGGCAAAGTACCGGATGTGGGATCAACGAGTTGGGGTGGCACCTACACGATCACCGGCGAGCAAATGCTGCCAGTGTGCAGCCTCGATCAGGGAGGTGCCTTTACCGCCTCAAGGCTGGCTCCTCTGGACGGAACCTTTTCTGGGCCGGTGATCCGGGGATATCCGCGCACGACGCTCAAATTCAACCTCACCGCGAAGCAAGGCGAGTTCGTCACCTGGGTAAAGAAGGTTGGGCCGGCGTATACATACTTGCCTCTCACCGGCACTATCACGGTGGAAGGTTCGCCTTGTTTTAAGCATGGCACGGCTGACGCCAGTACGTACAACACAATGCAGGGGGACCTTGCTACCCTGAGGTTCAAGATGGGGGACGAATCGGAGTTATTCGTCACCGGTTTTTATACGAATCCGGAGGCGACGGAGCTTGCGGTGCGGACATCGGTCAAGGGCGGCAGATGCGACAATCAGAACTTCAACGGGACGCTCTCGCGGCAGTAGCCCATTCTTCACGCCCAGCACTCCGCAGCAACGGCAAACAAACCACTAACCTGTCCCTCTCTGGCACCACCTGGTGTGGCAAGGCCATGAAAGAGGCGACTTGCAGGAGGTGCGGTTCACTTCCCGGGAGCCAACTGTCGAAAAATCGCGATTTCACTCAGAAGGGGATGATGGGTGTAATCGCCTGTTAACGCCAACAAATCGTGGAACACCAAAAACCGGGCACGGCCACGGCCCGCACTAAAAATCAACAACCTGCAAGTCTTCATAAGTCCGGGGCGACAGAGCGCCTCTTCTATTTGCGCACGCGCTTACATCCGCAGAATGGCTGGTCGAAGAACGCCACTTCTAGGAAGGGTGATCCGCCTAGAAAGACGCCAGGAGAACTTGCCGGTGAACCGGTGATCTCAAGCGGCGAGGGCATCCACAGAGGGTCCCATGCGGGCTGCTTCTTGCCGTCGATGAACACGTCGGAGCCGGGCACAATCAGGCTCCGAGGCTCGGGCTTCCACGGTGCATAAATGTGAAAAATGGTTACGTGCTCCGAGAGAAGCACGGGTACTGGGTCCTGCCAGCGGATGCTCCACGCGCAGTTTTTGGACTCAGAACAGCTGATGCGGCCGGGATCGATTCGTAACTCAAGCAGTAGTAGGGGGAGGGCCGCTTCATTTGGGTTCGAAATCTCGTGTTGGCGGTCGGCGTCGAGCAGCCAGACGTCGGACTGGTGAAAGTCGAGAGTACGGAAATGGTTCGCGTCAGAGGAATCGGTCAACGTCGCTGCCGTCCCCTCAACCAGGACGGGGACTTGGCCGATCAAGATGTGAACGCGGCCACTGTCGGGCACCAGGATCGAGCTGGCCGGTGGCAAGGCGAGCTTCCAGACACGGACGTATTCATTCGCAATCGCGGGATCGCCGAGGTGAGCAGGAGCCGCTTGGGCGATAAGTGTAGTGGTCGCCACCGCCACTAACATCGCGATGACTGCTGCCTTCAAAGGCGCTCCGCAATACGTCAGCCTTAGTAGCCCGTCACCGTTAATCGATGTCACGTCTGTGGTTCCTGCCTTCGAAAATAAGGACGTACAACTAACGATAGCAGCTCACAAGCACTTTGCAAGCTGCTGGCATCAGCTTGGCGGGGATGGCTGGCGTAACATCGTCAATTAAGCGCGAGCTCGCTTGGCGGACAACAGAGCAGCACTCCGGTCGGCGGTTTCTTTCACAAGGAATCCCATCTTAGGATGCGTGGGCTCAAGGTCGGCGACGATGCCGTGTTCTCCCAGTTCCTGGGAGGTGATCGGTCCGATCGAGGCCACCAGGACCCGCGCCAAGGCTTGTATCACTTTGTCGCGTACTCCCATCGCTCCTGCGATCTGTAACAAGTGCTGCACCTGGGCGGAACTGGTAAACATGGCCACATCAATTTGTCCCGCGGCCAGAGCGGTGACTGCCGCGCGCAACGGGCCGGTGTCTTCAGGCAGAGTCCACTGGTAAACCGGCACGATAGTAACCGAGGCGCCGCGCTCCTCCAGACCTGCCAGCAGCTCCGGATTCGACACTCCATATTCCTGTACCGCAACCCGGCGGCCCCGCAGCTTGAGCGATGCAGCCGAAACATCGCTGGCCTTCTCATCGAGAGCGCGCAACAATTCGCGCCAGGTGTTGGGTTCAGGCACAAGCAGAGTGATGGGAACCGCCATCTCACGCAATGCGGCTGCCGGTTTGGGGCCACGAGCCACCACGGCCACGCGGCTGAGCGCAGCTACGAATTGCTCCCTGGGACAGGCGGTTTCAACAACCCGGGTCAGTGCGCGTGTGCCCACGCCGGTAAGAAAGATGACCATGTCCAATTGTCCATCCAGCAGCAGGGAAGCGAACTCCAAGGCGCGCGTATTCGATTCGAGAGGAACTTCCCTCATGGAGGGCGCAACCACCGGCTGCCCTCCGCAGTTCGAAATCAGCTTGGCCATTTCCGGAGCGCGGCGGCTTTCCAGGGTCAAGACGCGCAAGCCGGCAAAACCTTCGTTGGACATTCCTTCTGCTCCCGTAATGTTGTCGTGGATTGCTCACTTATACAGACTCAGGCAGCGTGCAGGAAGAACCAAATTTTCAATCCAGGTAATTCAAAACTCCGATAGCTCAACCCATTGTGAAATGGACTAGGCAGCATCGAAACTTTGAATTGGTTTTTCTTACGCGCTGGCCATAACCTCCACACACAAAAGAATAGGGCAGGGCCGCCGGCGGATGCGTTGTTTCGCCGGCGTTGAAAAATCAAAGAGGAGAAGGCATTTTGCGTCCTGGAAACAACTCGATTGAAGCGTGCAAGGCCGGCAAGGGCGGTGATGGTTTGCGGATACGCGAGGATTTGCCGGCCATCATCGAGCGCGGTCATGAGGCGATGACCACAGCCGAGAAGGACCTGCTGAAGTGGGTAGGCGTCTTCTTCCGCAAGCCTACGCCGGGCCGGTTCATGATGCGCGTCCGCATGCCGAACGGCTTTTCCAACAGCGAACAGCTGCGTACGATTGCCGAGATCTCCAGCCGCCTGGGCAACCGCGTGATCGACGTCACCACCCGGCAGCAGATTGAGTTGCGCGGGTTCGCGATCGCTAGCGTCCCGGAAATCTGGGACAAGCTGCGCGGCGTCGACCTCCATTCCTTGCAAACAGGGATGGACAACGTGCGCAATATCAATGGATGTCCGCTGGCAGGCCTGACCCCGTATGAGCTGCTGGACGCTTCGCCCATCGTGTTTGAATTGGACCGCAAGATCGTGGGCGCGGACGGGAATCCGGAATTCACCAATCTTCCGCGCAAGTTCAACATTACCGTGACCGGGTGTCTGGAGAACTGCACTCATTGCGAATCGCAGGACGTTGCCCTGGTGCCGGCGATATCCGGCGGCCGGCTGGGATTCAACATCCTGGTGGGCGGCAAGATGGGCTCCGGAGGCTTCACCGTGGCCTCGCCGCTCGACGTGTTCGTGGAACCACAGGAAGCGGCGGAGGTCGTGCTGGAATTGGTTCGCCTGTATCGCGATCATGGGCCGAGAGAAGCGCGGGCGAAATGCCGTCTGGCGTTCTTGATCGATGAGTGGGGTCTGCCGCGCCTGCGGAAAGAGTTGGTGTCGCGTCTGGGGCGCGATATCGGACCGGCTGGAACTGATATTCGCCAGTCTCGCCACAGCGACCATCTCGGGGTCACCAGCCAGCAACAACTTCAGCGCGTGGCAGTGGGACTGTGCGTACCCATGGGGCGGGTGGAGCCCGATCACCTGACGGAAATGGCCCGCCTGGCCGATGCCTACGGCGACGGAAGCATCCGCTTCACCACCGGCCAGAACGTGATCATTCCCAATGTGCCCGCACGGCAGGTGGATGAATTGCAGCGCGAACCTCTGCTCCAGGAATTCGAAACCGCGCCTTCACCGTTCATCCGCGGGCTGGTGGCTTGCGTCGGCACCGATTTCTGTAATCTCGCGCAGATTGAAACCAAGCAACGCGCTGTGGAATTGTCTCAGGCGCTGGAAGAGCGGCTGGGGCCAACGCATCGGCCGCTGACAATACATTGGTCGGGCTGTCCCGCCGGATGCGGCAACCATCAGGCTGCGGACGTTGGCTTGCGCGGACTGAGAACCAATGTCGGCGGGCGAATCGTAGAAGCGGTGGCGATCTACGCCGGCGGCCGCACCGGTCCCCACGCCGTGGCCGGAACGGAAGTTCTGGAGACTGTTCCCTGCGACGCGCGATTGCCCGACGTGGTCGCTGATTTGATCCGCGCTCGGGAAACTGGGCCGGGCCAACGCGCGCCGGTCCAGCCCGGCGTGCTTGCGGCGGTCCCGCCGGGTGCGGTGAATGCGGCCGCAGCGGACACTTTGTCGCAACCTCCGGCGGCCTTCAATCCTGGCGGCGAAAACGCGGGCTGATATACACATTCCGCAAGGCTAACGATTTTGGAAGCAAAGGAGCGCACCATGGATCATGTTCGTCCGCCGGAAATGTTGAGTGAGATGCTGCGCGTGGCCGACAGCAAGGCCAAGCTCTCGATACTCGATATGCTGTTGCGCGGCTGTCTGGCTGGGGCCTTTCTCGGCTTCGCCACCTCGCTGGCGATGGTGGCCACATCGCAAGGATTGCCGCCTATCGTGGGCGCGGTCTTCTTTCCTGCAGGTTTCGTGATGCTGGTGCTGCTGGGGCTTGAGCTGGCTACAGGAAATTTTGCCTTGTTGCCTCCGGCGCTTCTGGCGGGCCAGATAGGCTGGCGACAAATGTTGCGCAACTGGTGCTGGGTATATCTGGGCAACCTGGCGGGAAGCATGTTCTATGCGCTCCTCTTCTATCTGGCGATCACCAGCTGCGGCGCCAACAATGGCGGAGCGCTCGGCGACCTGGTCCGGCAAGCTGCTCAGAAGAAAACTGTGGGCTACATGGCAACCGGCGCCAGCGGGTGGGCCACCGCATTCGTCAGGGCCATACTCTGCAACTGGATGGTCACTGTGGGCACGCTGCTGGCCCTGATCTCTCGCTCAACCATCGGCAAGATCGTTGCCATGTGGCTGCCCATTACCACGTTCTTCGCCCAGGGTTACGAACACTCCATCGTGAACATGTTTGTGATCCCGGCAGGCAAGCTTCTAGGTGCGCCGGTTTCTATGGCCAACTGGTGGCTGTGGAATCAGGTGCCGGTCACGCTGGGAAATATTCTGTCAGGAGCTGTGTTCACCGGTCTGGCGATGTATGCCACCTACTCGGTTCGAGAAAAACCTACGGCGTTGGCGATCGAACCACGAATCGCCGCAGAACCAAATACGCCCGTGCTGATTTCCGCCGAGCGCTAGACCCATGAAGGTGAGCTCGCCTTATCAAGACGGTGGAGTCAAGAGGTGGAGCAGGCCTTTCAGGTTCCACCTGGCTCCAGCTTCCTGCTCCATCTGCTCGATTTTCGTCGGGATCGTCGGCCATGCGCCGCGTGCGGCTCCGCACCGCGGAGTCGCAATCTTGGCGCTACATGGTCGTGTAAGTCACCGACATCCTGTCAACGTAGACGGTCAGCGGATCGTTGTTGGAATCCATGTCGATCTGGAAAGCGTTGGTGAACTGGTTTGGAAGCCCCACCTGCGCATAATTATGTTTGAAGTTTTGCGAGGGAACCATCCGCACGCCGTCGATCAACAGGGCGTCGTGGTGTATCGGTTGAGGATCGGCAGGGTCGATGTGGTACTCCGCAACTACGTTGTGCCACGTCCCGCCGCTGAATTCGGTCAGAGCCAGACCGGAGGACTCCCACTGCCCGGCCTGATAGTTGAAGATTCGCCAGCTATCCGTATCTTTGTAATCTGCCTGCCAGGAGAAATTGTAGGTGTTCCCGCCCAGAGTCATCTGGCATTCAAACTCGAGCGCCTGCGGCAGCGATGCGTAAGTCGACGGTATCCACAGGTCGAACTGGTACTTGAGATACGAGATTGACGTGCTCGGTTGAGACTGGAGGACATACCAGTACGAACTGCCGTACGAACAATTCGGGTTGCAGTCATTGAACCCGCTCTCGCCGATGGTCGTGAATTGAATCGAATTCTCGTTCGTATCCTCTGACGGACACGCGGGTGAGCCGCAGTTGATGGGCTGCAAGGCGTTGCCCCCGCTGCCCCCACCCGTGCAGCCGTTGACCAGGACACAGGGAATCCAACTTGCCGAGCTGTCTTCTATGCCGGCGATCACAGTAGGCGTGGAAGTCGCACTGAAGAAGATCGTCTGTTTGGCGATCACTCCGCCGCTGGAGTTCATGACCTGCACGGTCAGCCTCTCGCCAGTTCCCGTGGAGATAGATATTGTCGTGTGAATCGGGCAGGGGTTGGCGCCATTGCACTTGGACTCGGTGACTTTGTGCCCTTGCAGATAGATCTGGATCACGTACATGGAGGACGAACCGGTCGCGGAGGCGTCCACCCCCATGGTCGGCGCTACCACGACCTCGTTGTTGCCTGGATTTGTAATGTTGACGCTAGATTGTGCGGTTGCGGTTACTGCGATCAAGAAGAACTCAACGAAGAAACATGCGAGCTTCCAATTCTGCGAAGTCATACATTCCCCTTTCCGTCCTGCTAACTGGGGGCAAGCTGGCCTGAGCTGGAACAGAATTGTAGCAGA
>CAZFRV010000028.1:0-9307 GCA_964521445.1 uncultured Acidobacteriaceae bacterium | reverse complement strand
CATCGCCATTGATGGTCTTTCTCTTTACCGCCGGAAGGATAGCGAGGTGTCCGGCTTCGTGGAGAATGTCTCCCGGCCAAGTGAGCCTGGATTCGTCAACCAGCAGTGTGCCCTCGCGGATGGTGATTCCCGGCAAAAACGTTTTCTCGACCAGCTCCATCGGCTCTACCTCCAGCCCAATGCCGGCAAGAAAGGACACTATCTTTGCTGTGATCGGGTTCCGCCATGGGCCGTTCGCTGTCGAACACATACGGATGGGCGCCGCTTACCGCGGACGTTTTTGTCCCCCCTGACATCTCTTCACCGCAGCCTCAGGAAAGATCTTACCAATGATCACGAAGGAAAGTAATTGCCAAACGACAGCCACGACTCCGCCGGTTCGATCCGGTCTCCCATTCCAAATCTCCAACAACTTGGTTTCTGCTCAGGCGGCGATCGGTTCTGCGGCGAGAAAGCTGCGCAGTGACTCGGCCAGCATTTCGCTCAGATTGTCGCTGATCAGGATCAGGTCGGGAACGATAAAGCTGATATCCATTTCCGCCAGGTTGCTCTGCACGGTATCGGCGATGACCCGGTAGAGAATCCGCGTTTCGGCAAGGATGAGCCGTATGGAATATCCCTGCCGGCGGCGTATGTTGCCGTGTTGCCAGGCACTCTCCAGCTGCTGCTGATCGTCGATGGCAGGATTCTTATCGATCCGCTCCGCCAGTTGGTGCAGCAGGCCGGGCAGGTGGTCGATTCTTGCGCTTCTTGAGAGACCAATCTGTTTGAGGCGCGGATGGCGATCGGTTTCGCGGACCCAGGTCTCAATGATCGCCTCAGCGTTCTCACGGATGACCGTGGAAGCGCGCTTGCCCGGAGACTGCCTTGCCCGGCGACGGTCAGGTCCTACGCGTAGAGTCTGCAGGAGTCTGGGAATGTCAGCAGGCTTAACCAGATAGTCATCCACCTGTTGTCGAATGGCTTCAAGCGCCGTGGCGAAATCGGGATATCCGGTCAGGATGTACGTCCGGACGTGGGGTTGGATCCGGCGCATGGCGCTGACTACGGTGAGACCGTCGCCCGCTTGTCCAATATTCAAGTCGGAGAGCAGTATCTCAAAGGGCTGCCGGCTGATCGCGGCAATCGCCTCGGCCACGGTTGCCACAGTGGTCACGTCGAAGCCCTCAGCGGTCAAAATGGCGGGCAGGGTTTGCCGAATCCCTTCGTCATCATCGACAAACAGAAGTTTGGGCCGAGCCATAAGTATTTTGGATGCCTATGGCTCCGATAGGGAGGCAATAAAAGCCTAAGGGTTGCAAGACTGAAGGTGAGCAGGATTGGGTGATTTCCGCGTCTTGGATGTCGGCCTAGGGCGGCGAAAAGGCAGCCCCCAATGAATCCCGCCGGCTCGATCCGGTCTCCCGCTCATCTGTTTCATCAGCTGCTGAACTGCGAACATTATGAACAACAGCGAGATCCAAGAGCAGAGCTGGCGACAATAGCTGATTCATTCGGCCTCTCCTTCATAAGCTGTGGGGGATCATATCGCAGGATCGGGCGGGGTCGATTGTTGGCGGTCGCGGTAGGGACGACCATCGCTGATCGTCCCGAGCGCGGTACGCCTCGCCGTGCACCTCGCGATGCCCAACGCAAAACTCGGGGCCAAAGGGATCGCTACAAACTGCGGGCAGGTTCTAAAGATCGTTGTTGTCATCAGCGTTTGCACTCGCCATCCGAATGAAATGGTGTTCTGTCTGCATCGTGATGTCTGTCACAGCCGACTGTGACCCGCGTCAATTCCAGCCGCTCTCGACATCCTGGAAACTAAGGGACCCGATAGCTAATAACTATTGTAAACAGGCCTGTTTACAACAGTGATCGCAGACGCTTATTCAGTAAGATGGCGTCGGTTGAACTCGCTGCGGCTTGACGCGTAGTATTCCCTCGGTGCCAGTCGCAGGAAGCCAATCATAGAGTTCGCATCCCTAACCTTTTCCCGGATGCTTGTGAAACGCAGATGACCCACTGGCGAGGAGTCGGATTCTCTTTGGCGATCGCGCTATTGCCTATCGCCCTTTTGGCCCAAGGTACCAAGAATGTGCTGGTCCTCCAAGAGGGGTATCCGGGCCAACCCGGGAGTGTGCGTCTGTCCGAGGGACTTCACGAAGTCTTCGACGCGAGTATGAGAAATCAGATTTTCAACGAGTACCTGGACGAAGACAGGATCAATGCGGACGCTGCCACGCTCGCCGAGATGTTACGCAAAAAATATAACGGGAAAAGGTTCGATCTGGTTGTCGGTGCTGGCCGACCCGCCCTGATGTTTCTTCTGCAGCGTGGTGAAGAGCTTTGGCCTGGGACTCCCGAGATCTTCATTTTTGTGGACTATCGGCTGCTACCCGCAAAACTGCCGCCCAACACGACCGCAATTACCTTTGCCGCTGACTCCGGACAAACGCTCGACTTGGCTTTGCAGCTAATGCCGACTACGCGCAGGGTGTTTTACGCTGGGGGGGCCAGTCCAAGCG
This sequence comes from uncultured Acidobacteriaceae bacterium, assembly GCA_964521445.1. Classification (GTDB taxonomy): domain Bacteria; phylum Acidobacteriota; class Terriglobia; order Terriglobales; family Acidobacteriaceae; genus Angelobacter. The sequence continues at coordinate 6,797 of CAZFRV010000028.1, read as the reverse complement.
ATATAGCCAGGCGCGCCATCGCGGAGCAGGATTTTAAGCGATTCGCAGGCCGGATCGAGTTCACGTACCTTACGGACCTGCCACTCGCGGATCTGTTGGACCGCCTCGGACGGCTGCCAGATGGCAGCATCGTGATCTATGGGAGCCTGGAACAAGATGCCAGCGGGCGCGTATATATAGCGTCGCAAGCGTGCCGTCTCATTGCATCCGTTTCCAATGTGCCCGTGTATAGCTCGTACGACACGTTTGTCGGCAGCGGCATAGTCGGGGGGCGCATCCTGGATTTCAAGGATCTCGGCACACAAACCGCGAGCCTGGCACTCCGGGTGCTTGACCGGGGAACCGCGTCGGGTCTTCCGATCGAAACTTGGCAAAGCCACGCGGTGGTTGATTGGCGGCAGGTGCAGAGATGGCAGATACCTGAGGGCCGCGTCCCTCGAGATGCCGTAGTGCTCTTTCGCGAACCCGGAACCTGGGAACGCGACCATTGGTACATCCTGGGCGCCCTAGCCATTGTCCTGCTGCAATCTGTAATGATTGCTGCGCTGGTTGCGCAAGCGCGGAAACGTAAGGAAGCAGAAGCTGCTGTCAAGTGGACGCAGCAGGAACTGGAGGAACTGAGCGGCCGACTGATTCATGCCCAAGAGGAAGAGCGCAAGCGGGTAGCTCGGGAGCTGCACGACAACTTCGGCCAGCAGCTGACTGTGCTTGCCATGGAGTTGGCGCAGGGTTTGGCCGCGTGGCGGACGCCGGAGCAAATCGCCGATTGCCTGCGTGATGTGAGCCACAAGCTCAAAGAGGTTTCCCGGGCCATGAACACCACAGCTCACCAGCTACACTCCGCTCACCTGGAGGTTCTGGGCCTAGTCTCTGCCTTACAGGGTCTCTGCGATGAGTTCTCGCGCCAATATGGGATCCGGGTTTCCTTCGTTCATTCTGGACTGCCGGCGGACGTTCCTTCGGACGTCACATTATGCTTGTTTCGCGTCGTGCAGGAAGGGCTGCAGAATGTGGCCAAACACAGCGGCGCTTTGTCCTGTGATGTAACGCTCAGTGGGTTCAGTGGGGGCATTCGTCTTTCCATCAAAGACCAGGGAACCGGATTTGACACGAGTCGACTCAGGCTCAAACCCGGACTAGGATTTGTCAGCATGCGTGAACGCTTACGCCTGGTAGGCGGTGAATTCATCGTGGAATCGAAACCCGCAGAGGGAACACGGCTCGATGTACACGTCCCCCATGGAACCGAAGTGAGGCGAGCTGCTGGCCGATAGCTGTTGAAAAATCGGCATCTCACCATGATCCCTCAACCCTGCTCTTGCGTGGTTTCACTTGCTGGCCGCGTTGAGCGGTCCCTTTCTTCGCTCGTCTTCTTCCCTATTTCGGGGCTGCCGGATGCCCACTTTGCGGCTTGGACTTGGTTGTAGCAGCCGGTTTCTCACTGGCGGCAGCGGGCGTTCCCCAGCCGGTGGTTGCAGCGGGAAGATCGTTGGGTCCGCTCATGGTTCCGTCGGCGCGGCTGGTGAGAGTATTGGAGGGCGCGGAAGTCGAGCCGCCGCGTCCGGCGCTCTCGCTGGCGACGAGGAACGGGGCCGGGTTCACATTTTGTGGTGCGGTGGCGCCATTGGCCTCGCTGTAAGGAGCGGCAGCAGGAAGGGCAGAGCCGCCGTTGGCCGCCGGATCGGATGGCCGGGAAATCGGAGCCGCGCCTCCCGAGGCGGGCGCAAGCGAGGCGGAAGCAGGAGTTGCTATGCTACCTTCAGTACCGGCCTTGTCTTTGTCGTTCGAGGTGCACCCTTGGACAAACGACAGGGCCAGGGCGAGCAAGAAGATTGCAAGGTGCTTCACGGCAGTTCCTCCTCCAAAATGATTGCTTCCATGGTACATGAGAAGGGGGCTACGGCATTGCCGGTCCTCAGACCATCTTGTTCCTGGCATTGCGCCCTTTCTTGTTGAGTGTCCCCCCGCCACACCCTATCCCGAATTCCGCGGCCCTGAGCTTGCGAAGGGGACGCGTGATGAGGGACCTGCTCCTGCTGCCGCTACGCGTGAGCCGAGAAGACTCGACTCTAGGAGGCCTCTGCGGAGCAGGTTCCTCAGCCTCACCCCAGGCAGCGGTGAAAGCTCCAAACCTGGTCTTGGTGAGGCTTCGGAATGGGCTCTCGTTGTTTCTTGATTCCTCGTCTTTCACTGCTGCTTCATCACGCTACATGGGTTGGGCGCCCAGCCAGCGCAGCGGCGGGCCAAAAGTCCTATAATCTTATTATCTTGAGGAACTCTTCAACTTTGCTCCTCATTTCGTTAGTTTTGGCCGCTCTAGCCGTCCCGCCGTTATCGTTCGCGCAGCAGGTTGGGACGCCGCGTCCCACCCAGATCCTGTTGATCATGCCCTTCGAGAACGCGTCGAACGTGCCGGGCATCGACTGGATGGGCGAGGCTTTCCCTGAAGTTCTGGGGCAACGCCTGAATTCGGGGCCGCTCTTCCTGGTGAGCCGTTCGGATCGGATGAGCGCGCTGGACCGTCTGGGCCTTCCCGCGGTCGCCAAGCCTTCCCGCGCCACCGTCTATCAGGTGGCCCAGGAGCTGGACGCCGATTACGTGCTGATGGGCGAGTATCGGCTTGACGGCAATAACCTCACGGTCCGGGCACACCTTATGGATGTGGACAGGTTGCGGCTGAGCCCGGAGCTCGTGGAAACCGGCGCACTAACCAGCTTGATCAGCATCCAGACGGCGCTGGCCTGGGACGTACTGAACTCGCTCAAGCGGCTGGACATTCCCGGCAAACAGCAGTTCGTCGCGCAGTTTCCGCCCATACGGTTGGACGCCTTCGAAAACTACATCCGCGGCGTCCTCGCCCCGAACAATCAGGAGAAGATCAAGCACTTCAACGAGGCCGTCCGCCTGGAGCCTGGCCATACACTGGCCATTCTGCAACTCGGCAAGGCTTACTACGAGGTCAAAGATTATGAATCGGCCATCAACTGGCTGGCGAAGATTCCCAAGAACGACGCCAATATCAACGAGGCTGAGTTTTATCTGGGCCTTTCCGCCTTCTACACCGGCCAGATGGGCAAGTCCGAAGCTGCGTTCCGTTCGTTGGTCTCGCGCCTGCCCTTGACCGAGGTCTATAACAACTTGGGTGTGACCGCAGCCCGGCTTGGCGATCAGCACGCCCGCGGCTATTTCGAAAAAACCGTGCAGACGGACCCCAATGATGCGGACTACCACTTCAATCTGGCTATCGCTCTCTATCGCGATGGTCAGACCCAGGAAGCAACGCGCGAGCTGAAAAACGCTCTGGCTCTCACCCCGGACTCGGAAGCCAAGACGTTCCTGGACGCCATCAACTCGGGAGTGCGACCGGCGCGGCTACCGATGGAAAGGATCAAGCGCAACTACGACGAGGCGTCCTTCCGCCAGCTGGCCCAGGAGATCGAGAGCATGAACGAAGCCCGTTTGCAGAAAAGCGATCCCGCCAGCCATGCCGCCTTCCACGTCGTCCGCGGACGGGAGCTGCTGGACGCGGGAATTGTCAGCGAGGCGGAAAAAGAGTTCAGGGAAGCCGTGATTCTTGATCCTGCCAACGCCGCGGCTCATGCCGGACTGGCGCGGGTGCTGGAGTCACACCAGGACAGCGCTGCGGCTCGTAATGAAGCCCGGGCATCGTTGCGGTTGGGCCCTTCCGCCGAAGCTTATTTAGTGCTCGCGCGGCTGGATCTGGCGGACAATAACTCTGCCAGCGCGCAGCAGAACGTTGAACAGGCTTTGGCCCTGGATCCCGCCAACGCCACAGCGGCATCGCTGAAACATGACATCGCGGCCGGACTGGCAAGCAAGTCCGGGCCGCAACCTTGAGGTGAGTGCTATGCGTCATCATCATCGGCTTTTGAAAATTGTTATCGCTCTGGCAGTTTGTTTGGCAGCCAGCACCACCCGCGCGGACGTGCTGAAGGTTGTGGTGGACGACACCATCCAGCCGTTATCCGCGGAGTTCATTGACCACGCCATTCAGGAAGCCCAGCGTAGCCATTCGGAGGCAGTTCTGATTGAACTCAATACGCCGGGCGGGCTGATGGACTCGATGCATGAAATCATTGAGAAAATCCTCGCCTCACCGGTGCCAGTCATCATCTACGTGACGCCTTCCGGGGCCCATGCCGCTTCCGCGGGATTTTTCATTCTGGAATCGGCCGACGTAGCCGCGATGGCGCCGGGAACGCACACTGGAGCGGCCCATCCTGTACTGATCAGTCCTTTTAGCGGCAACAGTGTGCCCCAGGACCCAGTGATGAAGGAGAAGGTCGAGAACGACGCCCTGGCTATGTTGCGGTCCTTTGTGGGCAAGCGGGGACGTAACCAGCAAGTGGCCGAAACGTTCATACGCGAATCGAAAGCGGTCAGCGCCGACGAAGCTCTGGCTCAGCACCTGATCGAGTATGTTGCCAATGATGAAAAAGATCTCCTGCGCCAGGTTGATGGAAAGACCATTGCGCGCTTTGATGGTTCCAAAACCACTCTGCACCTAGCCGGCAAGCCGGTCCGTCTCTATGAGCAGTCCCTCCGCGAACAAACCCTTTCCTGGCTGATGATCCCCAGCTTTGCGGTCCTTTTGCTCGGCTTCGGCCTGACTTCGCTGTACATTGAATTCAATCATCCCGGCGCCATTATTCCCGGCGTGCTCGGCTTCATCGCCGTCCTGCTGGCCCTGTTTGGCCTGCACTATCTGCCGGTTCGCTATGAGGCGGTGGTTTTGATCCTGGCGGCGTTCGTCTTGTACGCTTTGGAAGCCAAGATGCATAGCCATGGCATACTCACCGCCGGCGGGATTTTCATCATGATCCTGGGTATGATGCTGCTGGTGGACGGCCCCATTCCGGAAATGAGAGTGAAACTGTGGGCCGCGCTTGCCATCGCCATTCCGCTTGGCTTGATCACAGTTTTCCTGATGACGATCGCTATGCAAGCCCGGCGCAACAAAGTCGTGACCGGAGAACAAGGGCTGATTGGCGAAGTGGGCGTGGTGAGTCTGCCACTGATGCCCGCAGGAAAAGTCCTGCTGCGCGGCGCCATCTGGGATGCCGTTGCTCCCATCAACCTGGACGTTGGGCAACATATTGTGGTGCGCGGCGTACAGAATCTCGTCTTGCAGGTGGAACCGGTTTCGCAGCCTGTAAGCATGACGCCGGCACATGCCTGATTTTTTCGCTTTGTAGAGCTCTCACGATGCCATAGAATTCGTGCGACTCAATTTGGCTTGCAGGGAGGCGTCCGTGCTTGAAGGAATTCCCATTGTCCTGATTGTCATCATCGTCATTCTCGCTCTCTACCTTCTTAATTCCATCAAGATTTTGCGTGAATACGAGCGCGCGGTCATCTTTCGTTTTGGCCACCTGCGGCCTGACGCCAAGGGGCCCGGGATCATCCTCGTCTTCGCGCCGGTGGACAAGATGGTTCGGGTTGATCTGCGCCAACAAGCTCTGGAAGTCCCGCCCCAGGACATCATCACCCGCGATAACGTCACCTTGAAGGTGAATGCGGTCGTGTACTGGCAGGTGCTCAACGCGAATCAGGCCGTCGTCCAGGTGCAGAACTATTACTGGCAGACGCAGCAATTCGCTCAAACCACGCTGCGCTCGGTGCTGGGCGAGGTGGACCTGGACGAACTCCTGGCCCATCGTGACAAACTGAACTCCCGCATCCAGACCATCCTGGACCAGCACACCGCGCCCTACGGAGTGAAAGTCGCCAATGTCGAAATCAAGCAGGTGGACCTGCCCGACTCCATGCAGCGAGCCATGGCCAAGCAAGCCGAGGCCGAGCGCGAAAAGCGGGCCAAGATCATCCATGCCGAGGGCGAGTTCTCCGCTTCCCAGCGGCTTACCGAAGCCGCACGCGTGCTGGGTTCTGAACCATTGACCATGCAGCTCCGCTACCTGCAAACCCTCACCGAGATCGGCGTGGAGAAAAATACCACCATCGTCTTCCCGCTACCGGTGGACATACTCTCCGCGTTAACAGAGGCGCTCAAGAGAATGGGCACAAATCCGGCAAAATAGGGTTACACTGTGGTAAATAGCTGCTGGAGACGACATGGCCGAAACCGAAACGGACGAGTTGCAAGATACTGAAATCACATTGGGCACCGGCAAACTGCTGGGCATTTTCTTTGGTTTGGTTTTGCTGTGCTCCGTCTTCTTCACCATGGGCTACATGTTCGGGCGTGCGAACGCAGCCGGCAGCAAGACGGAAATTGTCGGCAGCGAATCCAATGGCAGTGCCGCGAGCAAGCCGTCGGCCGTAAACAAGAGCGGCGAAACCGGACCGGCTGCGAATGCCGCTACCACTCAACCTTCTCAGGTCCCGGCCACCGCTTCCCCGGTTCCAGCCTCAAGCACCGCCCCCGCGACTCTGGCCCCGGTCAGCACCACCGCAACGCAGCCCCAAAACAGCGCTACGACCGGCGGGACTTACATGGTCCAGGTGGCGGCAGTGTCAAAGCAGGAAGATGCTGATCTCCTGGTCAACGCGCTGCAAAAGAAGCAATACCCGGTCTTCGTGGCCAGCGCCCCCGGCGATGCCCTGTTCCACGTCCAGGTGGGCCCGTTCACAGATCCCAAGGACGCCGAAACCATGCGCAGCCGCCTGGCCGCCGATGGTTACAACGCGATTGTGAAAAGCAGCCGTTAGCAATTAGCAATTCGCTGCTGCGGCCCGGGCTTCTGAAATCCCGAACCGCGCAACGTGCGATGCGTTCGGGGCGTGCTTTAGCTGTGCTATTTGCCAATTGCTATTTG
>CAZFRV010000027.1:0-7614 GCA_964521445.1 uncultured Acidobacteriaceae bacterium | reverse complement strand
GTCAGATTGTCGCTCGAAAAGGCTGGCGCCTCCATGGGAGCGGTGCGCAAGGGTCTCGTATGCGGCCGATCGTACAGCGGGGCGCTATCGGCCAATGGCTGATTCGGAATCTCGGCCACAATCTCGCCGTGATGCCGCACCCGCAGGAGGCCGTCCCCAGTGACTTGCCCGACGGTGACGGCGTCGAGGCCCCACTTTCGGAATACCCGGAAGACTTCTTCTTCGCGGCCGTTTTCCGCCACCAGCAACATGCGCTCTTGCGACTCGCTGAGCATGATCTCGTAAGCGTTCATGCCGGTTTCACGCTGGGGCACGCGGTCCAGTTCGATCTCAATGCCAACGCCGCCGCGCCCGCCCATCTCGCAAGTGGAGCAGGTGAGGCCGGCCGCGCCCATGTCCTGAATACCGACCACGGCGCCGGTCTGCATAGCTTCAAGACACGCTTCGAGGAGAAGCTTTTCCAGAAAGGGGTCACCCACCTGCACGTTGGGGCGTTTCTGCTCCGAACCTTCGCTGAATTCCTCGCTGGCCATGGTGGCGCCGTGAATCCCATCCCGGCCGGTCTTGGCCCCCACGTAGATCACAGGATTGCCTTCACCAGCGGCCTTGGCGTAGAAAATCTGGTCGCGACGGACCAGCCCCAGCGCAAACGCGTTGACCAGCGGGTTCTGCGAATAACAGGATTCGAACTTGGTCTCGCCGCCCAGGTTGGGAACGCCGAAACAATTTCCATACGACGCAATACCGCTGACCACGCCTTCGAGAATGGCGTGATTCTTGTGGACGGTGGCCTGATCGGCGCCCTTGCCGGGGTTGATGGGACCGAAGCGCAGCGAATCCATGACCGCCAGCGGGCGCGCGCCCATGGTAAAGATGTCGCGCAGGATTCCGCCCACGCCGGTGGCCGCGCCCTGAAAGGGCTCGATGAACGAAGGATGGTTGTGGGATTCGATTTTGAAGGCGCAGGCCCAGCCGTCGCCGATGTCGATGATGCCGGCGTTTTCTCCCGGGCCCTGCACCACCAGTTTGCTGCGCGTCGGCAGGCGCTTGAGATGCACGCGCGAAGACTTGTAAGAGCAGTGCTCGCTCCACATCACGCTGAATATGCCCAGCTCGGTCAGAGATGGCTCGCGCCCTAGCGCGCTCTTGATGCGCTCGTATTCTTCCGGCGTGATGCCGTGGTCGCGAATGACTTCGGGCGTAATCTGAGCGGCATGCGTGGTGGACATAAGCGGTTAAGCTTATTGTCGCATGGAGGGGGCGTCTTCTTGAATCGGCTAGTTCTGCGCCAACGCTTTTTCAATCTCGGCGCGCATCACGCGTTCCCAGCCCGGCCCCCAGCCTTTGAATTTCTGGAGAATAATCCCGTCTTTGCTCAGCAGCACCGACGAAGGAAACCCGTCGACACGAAAAGCGCTCTTGAGGGAGCCGTCTTCGTCATAAGCCTGCGGCCAAGTCATTCCGTTCTTGGCGATGAACTCGGTCCAAGTCTCTCTGGGATCGTGTTCGTCAACGCTTACGAAAGCGACCTTCGCCGGGTCGAATTGTTCGGTCATTTGCTTGAGCAGAGGTATGGTCTGGCGGCAAGGCGTACACCACGCTCCCCAGAAATCCAGCAGCACGACTTTGCCGTGAAGCGTGTCGAGATTGATGGTATCTCCGGCGGCGGTTTTGACGGAAAACTCAGGAGCAAAGTCCTGCCGGGCGCGGCGGGGATCGGCGATAAACCTTTGCACTTCCCGTTCCCGAGGCGTGCCTGTGAGCTGCGGCAGCACAGCTTTGAGCGCGGCCACACCCTCGGCGTCCTTGGATTCCTTCAACAGAACATAACCCAGGTTGAAGCCGCATTCGCTGCAGCCAGGATCCCTGGCCAGGGCCATGCGAAACGCAGTTTCCGCATCGCTCAAGCGGTTGCCGGCGGCGAAGACCACACCCAGGTAAAGCAGCGCGGCCACCCGCTGCGGGTCCGTGGTTGCCGCGCCCAGGGCCTTATCGAGGTGGGTGGCGGCATCGCTATATTTGCCCGCTGAGAACGCCTGCTTGCCGGCGGCAAGTTCCTGGTCAAAACCTCCGTCAGGGGAAGGTGTGACGGGCGTTTGCGGCGGGCTGGCCTGAGGAGCGGCGGGCGCCTGGGCCGAGGGTTGCTGGGCGTTCGGCTGCGAATGGTTGGATTGCTGAAGGGAAGACTGCGCCATGGCCGATGGGGCGGCGCCACACAGGACCAAAGCTATCGCCAGAGTTCGCCGCGCTGATTTCATGCCGAGAAAAGCCTAAGCAGCTTCCTGCGCGCAGTCAACTGGGATTATGGGCAGACTGGCGGAGTGGTCTTCTGGGCGCCGGGTGCTTTACACCAGGCGGCGTAGACTATATGCTTTCGCGCCATGAAGATTGCAGCGTTGCTCGCCGGAATCGCCCTGACACTGAACATCGGAGTGGGGCTTATCAACCTTGCTTTGAATGTCTCCAGAATGGGAATGCGCCTGCTGCCTGGCTATCTGGCCGGCCAGGGAATGTGGTTCTTTGCTGAAGCTTGCATGATCGCGTTTTTCTTCACCTTCTATTCGCGAGCGAAGGAATGAGCTAGTCCTTCACTGCTTTAATGGCGGCGTCCAGGAATTCATCGTGTCCGGCTGCCACGCCCGCCCTGGTGCGCGATACCGGAATGGTCGGCATAATTCCCACGCCGTGGTGCCTCGAACCATCCTGTTTCAGCACTTTCATGCCGGTCCAGGTGATGGTGTAACCACCGGGCAAGGTAACAGGATTTACGTTCCCGTTCGTGCCCGCGGTAGGCGAGCCCACGATGGCGCCAAGCTTGTAATACTCGACAATGCCCATGCAGGATTCCGCGTAGCTGATGGCGCGCCCATCGATGATAAACGCTTTTTTTGCCGCAAGAAACGGCTTCGCAGGTTGCAGGTTCCACTCGCCTCCACGCGAGAATTGCATGTCGTGACGGTCAGGCCAGAGCACGTCCGGAACGTGCCATTGCGCGCTCAACAGTGGATGGTCGCTGAGATAGGTCAAGAATGCCGGGCCGAGCGAAGGATACCCGCGAAAGTCAAAAATGATTCCCTGTGCCTTTTCCAATTGCGGCAACGCTGACTGAAGATCGCTTTCCGCGATCCGCGCGATATCGACATAGAAGATGCCCGGCTGAATTTCTTCGATTCGAGCCGGACGATGTTCCTGGACGGGCAAAGCTGTTACGTACTGCAGTGGAACATCCACGGATTTGCCGGGCTCGGCAAGGCGCTCGATGGTCAGATTTGCGGTCTGGTCCTTCCGGCCTCCGCGCAGGCTTTGCAGGCCGCGATAACGGATCCATTGTCGGGTGGCGCCGGAAACGAGCACCTCCTGAGCCGCCAGGGCTTGCGCCGCTGGTTGGCCGTTGATCGTCAAGACCACGTCCCCTGGTGAAATCCGCCCCTTGATCGAATCGCTCACTGCGGTAATCACCAGCTTGTCTTCAATCCAATCCCACGCTAGAGGAAGGCTGGCCCGGGGGTTGCCTTTGGAGATGCCGCCATGGCCGTCATGAAGTTCAGCGATGAGCCCTCGCAGGGTGTCGTTGAAGGCGGATTCGTCCTTGTCGTTGGCCGCTCTTGCCAGCGCCTTCGGCAAAACGCCGGCCCAATCGGTCTTGACAACGTCAAAGTACGGATAAAAGTGCTCAAAGATGTTCCAAGCCATGATGACGTCGGCTAGGCGCGTGCCGCGGTCGTCCGCCGACCAGGCAGGCGCTTCCGCAGGGGCTGCGCCAGCCACGGTGTCAGGCGCATGGGGCAGCGTTCCCTTGCTGTCAACATAGAGAGCCAGAGGGACCCACGCCGTGACACCGCTTGAGAGTTCCGCTTTCCAGGGCGAGCCCGGACGGGGCGTCTTGTCCCCGTCGGCGCTGTCAGCGTCTTTGTTGACGCGCTCGCTGTGGTAAGTATTCGCATTCTGCTGACCCATACCGTGATGTTGCCAAAAAGTGATCTTCAAACCGGCCTTGTCTCCGGGCTGCAGCTCCGCCGGCAGCGAGTACTTTTGTTCGTGGCGGAGCACGCGCGCGGTCGGAGCGATGTCCGCGAACAGCGAAGACAGCTTTTGCGCGAGTTCCGCGTCGTTCCGCGCGCTTTCCACCTCGCGGGCACCCTTGATCACAAAGGCGTTCCAGTCCGCACGCGCGGCCTGGTCGCTGGGATGGAAATAACGAACCAGGCCATAAAGACGGGCAAATGCGACCTCGTTCTCGAGACCGCGCGGCGTCAGCGATCTTGCGGCCTCCACCGGCAACCTGGGCGTATCGCCCACCACCTGGAACGACGCATCGTCTATCCATGCCTTGCCCGACCGCAACAGCATCACGCCGATGTTGACGCGCTCGGCATCCGGCGCTATATCACCGACGATCTCATAGTAGCGCCAGTCCTTTTCTTGAATCGGCCGGTCGCCCATATTGTCAAAGAAACCCATCTCGCCGTCTTGCCGGTCCACGCGCAACCAGAGTGCGCTCCGGCCTTCGCTTCGCACGGCCGCGCGAAAGCGCACTCGCTTGCCGCGATAAGGCGTGGCGTCAAAAGCTTGCATGAGATTGCCGAAGCGCGACGGTTCTCCCTCGCCGCTTGAAAGTTCAGCGTTCGAGAGTTCGGCGCAATAGTTCCCTTCCTTTACCTGCTCCCGGGTAAGCTTCGCCGTGTAGCCTCGAGTGGGGATTATCCAGCCCTGGGGTAGACCTCCCAACTCGCCTTTCTCGAAGTCAAGGTTCTGAGGTCCTGAGTTCTGAGGCCCCGGCTGAGCAACTCCGGAGGGGCTTAATAGGAAGAGCGCGACGACTAGTTGAATCAGCTTCTGACGCATCACAATCCTTTCGACGAATCTATAGGCTGTCGATAACGTTGGCTATAATGTTGTCTATAACGATCTTTGAGTGGCATTGTACACGGAGAGAATCGCTCTGCCCCGGAGATTGGCTTTCGTCCGCTGTCAGTCACCTAAGGCAAGTCTTTCATCTTTGCCTGCGGACGATTAACAATCAATCAATTAGACTAGTTTGCGGAATGAAGTCCGTCATCATCGGCACCGCCGGGCACATCGACCACGGCAAGACCGCGCTGGTCAAAGCTCTCACTGGGATCGACGCCGACCGCCTGGAAGAAGAAAAGCGGCGCGGGATCACCATCGACCTTGGCTTCGCCCACCTGGAACTGGAGTCGCCCGGCGGCGAGAAACTCCGGCTCGGATTTATCGACGTTCCCGGCCACGAGCGCTTCGTGCGCAACATGCTGGCCGGCGTGGGCGGGATGGACCTGGTCCTTCTCGTCATCGCCGCCGACGAATCCATCAAGCCGCAGACCCGCGAGCACTTTGAAATCTGCCGACTGCTTTCCATCCCTCGTGGAATCACCGTGCTCACCAAGGCCGACCTGGTGGATGAAGAAACGCTGAATGTGGTGCGGATGGAGGTCGAGGATTTCGTGCGTGGGTCGTTCCTGGACCGCGCCCGCTCTCCGATGGTTTCTGTCAGCGCGCTCCAAGGGACTGGCCTCGACGAGCTGAAACGCGAAATTGCCCGCCTGGCTGCTGAAGTGCCCGCGCGCGACACGGAGGCCTTCTTCCGCCTGCCCATTGACCGCGTGTTTTCCATGAAGGGCTTCGGCGCCGTGATTACCGGTACGCTGATCGCCGGCCAAGTGAGGAAAGAAGAAGAGGTTGAGATCTTCCCGGCACGCAAGCGGACGAGGGTGCGCGGCGTGCAGGTACATGGAAGCGCCACCGATCAAGCCAGTGCCGGCCAGCGTACGGCGCTCAACTTGGCCGGCGTGCAACTCGAAGAACTCGCGCGCGGCATGACCCTGGCCGCTCCCGGCGCGCTCGAGCCCACCAATCGGATGGACGTGCAAATATCGCTGCTGAAAGATTCGAAGCCGCTCAAGAACCGCGCGCGCATTCACCTGCACGCGTTCACTTCGGAAACCATTGCCGAGGTTACTCTGCATGAATCGTCAGAGCTGAAGCCGGGTGGAACCGCCTTCGCCCAACTAGTTACCGCCGATCCGGTGCTGTTGCTGCCCGGAGACCGGGCCATCTTGCGCCAGTTTTCACCGGTGGTCACGATCGGCGGCGCGGTTCTGCTCGACGCTTTCCCGCTCCGGCAAAAAGAATACGGGCAGAAGCAGAAGAAAGAAGCTCGTCTGGCCTTCCTGAAGACTCTAGCCTCAGGCACACGACAAGAAACATTGCTGGCGCGTATCGGCAGGCGCGGGCAGCATGGCTTGTCGCTCGCGGCCGCGGCGCGGGAGACGGGGCTCAAGCCGGCCGTACTCCAACCGTCGATTGCCGCGCTGGCGCAACAAAAGCAGATTGTCATGATTCATGCGGGTGAGTTTCTACTTTCGAGTGACGCATTCGCCCAGGCGCGCGAAAACCTGATGGCCGCTGTAAGAGCCTTCCACAAGGCCAATCCCCTGGTGGCAGGCATCAGCAAGGAGGAGCTGCGCGAAAAGCTCGGACTGCATCAGGTCGTGATGGAAACCGTGCTGGCGGAGTTGGCGCGCGACAAGAAGGCTGAAGTCGCCGGCGAGCAGGTACGGCTGGCCGGACGCGGCGTGGAATTGAAAGATGAAGAGGCCAGGGCCAAAGACCAGATCGAGAAAGCTTTCGCCGCGGCGGGGCTTCGCGTCCCGTTGATGAAAGACGTTTTGGCCGCCCTGCCCGTGGACAAGGCGCGCGCGCAAAAGTTAGTCACGCTTCTGCTGCGCGACCGCGTGCTTGTGAAGCTGGCCGATGAACTGGTCTTTCACCAGAGCGCCTTGCAGGGCCTGCGGCGGCTCATGGCGGAACAGAAGGCCAAGGCACCCAAGATCGACGTGGGCCAGTTTAAAGACCTGATCGGGGTCACCCGGAAGTATGCAATCCCGTTGCTCGAATACCTGGATCGCGAACGGGTGACCAGGAGAGTGGGAGACGAGAGGATTATTCTTTAACATCGCTCAATAGGGCCTGATACACCTCTCGCGGCCCGATAAAATCCCGGATAACTTCAACGTGCCTCCGCACTTCAAACTCGACTTCACCTTCCCGCGTCACTACGAAGTCAAACTTCTCAGTGTGGCGCCTCCGGTGCACCCTGTAGAGAAGATCCATCACTATCCCGTGGAACTTGAAGAGGGCGACCGTGCCGGGGCCTATGTGCGCGTGGTCCCGCGTGCAGGGACTCCCTGGACCGCCTTTTTTGCTCTGGGTTTTGATTCCTCGCAGGTGGTCAATGCCATCTGCTCCTGCCCCGATCCTGATTTCTTTTGCGCGGTGGTGGGCGGATATGCCTACGTGGTGAAGACGGTCGATCCGGCGCAGTGGTTTCGGGTGGAGCAGCGTCCGGTCGTGGATTTGCGCGCGCTCGTCCGGCAGGGTCTGCTGCTCTTCACAGGCTTTACCAGCATCACCGCTTTAGGCAGCGAAGGTCTGCAGTGGACTACCGGACGCCTCTCCTGGGAGGGCGTCAGCATCACGGCAATCGCCGACCAAACGCTTACCGGCCTGGGTTGGGATGCCATGTCCGACAAAGAAGTGGCGTTCGAGGTGGATTTACTGACTGGTAAACACACCGGCGGAGCACGCCCGGGAGAC
>CAZFRV010000026.1:0-8128 GCA_964521445.1 uncultured Acidobacteriaceae bacterium | reverse complement strand
CAAGGTGTACGCAACGTTGCTCCTGTGGCTGCTCTCCGAGTTGTTCAACCGTCTGCCCGAGGTCGGCGACCCGGAGAAACCCAAGCTGGTCTTCTTCTTCGACGAAGCCCATCTTCTCTTCGAGGACATTTCCCCCGCGCTCCAGGACAAGATCGAGCAGGTCGTCCGCCTGGTGCGATCCAAAGGCGTGGGCGTGTACTTTGTCACCCAGAACCCTATCGACATTCCCGACAAAGTCCTGGGTCAACTGGGCAACCGCGTGCAACATGCCCTGCGCGCCTTCACGCCGCGGGACCAGAAAGCGGTGAAATCGGCGGCGGAGACCTTTCGCTCCAATCCCGCCTTCAAAGTGGAAACTGCCATCAGCGAATTGGCGGTGGGCGAAGCCCTGATCTCGTTCCTCGATGATGATGGCGCGCCCGCTAAAGTGGAGCGCGCCCTGGTGCGGCCGCCCAACAGCCGCATCGGACCTATTTCGCCCGAAGAGCGGCGGAAGATCATCCAGGCGTCGGTCGTCTACGGGCACTACGAGAAGACGGTGGACCGCGAATCCGCCTATGAGCTGCTGCAGCAGCGCTCGCGGGCAGCGGGATCCGGGACCTCGCAGCCCGCCGCTCCGCAATCCGCGCCGGCATCGGAGAAGCAGCCGCGCATTCCCATGGGAAGCGGCGCGCCCGATTCTTTGCCGCCGAAGAAAGGCCCGCAACGCGAGACTGTTGTTGAAGCCGTGTTCAAGAGCGCAGCTCGGGCCGCCGGAAGCAGCGCCGGCCGCCAGATTATGCGCGGCCTGATGGGAGGATTGTTGAAAGGCAAGTGGGACTAGGAGCCTTTAGCAATTAGCACTTAGCAACTAGCACAGCTGAAACCGGGCGTTGGGCAACTGAGCCCGACGGCTTCCAGCAGGGCTTTGCGTTGGCTAACCAGCTATTTGCTGCCTGCTATTTGCCAATGGCCATTTCCTAATTGCTGTTACTTCGCCGCTCCCACAGCGGGCGGCCCTTTTCATCGCGAAAGTAGAACGTCGCTTGGCCGACGGTCAATGTCTTGGCCAGCATCGCGGGCCGGTCCTCATACACGAACTTGACGCCCACAATTTTCACATTGTCGCCCATCTGCAGCACCATGTCATCATCTTTCAGAAATGCCGTTGGCGCCAGGTGGATCTCCAAGGTACTGCCGCTCGAAGTTTTAATCGTGATATGGGAACCAATCGTGCCGGACACCGGGCACTTGTAGTCGTTCACTGCCTGGACGATGGTCCCTTCCACGGTTTTTTCTTGAGCCACGTCGTATTTTGGCAAGGCACTGTCCTTCTCCTGCGCAATCATGCTGCAGGCCGCGCCGCCAAAGAAACCAAGGGCAACCACCGCGACGGCGATGCGAATATGTTTCATAGCCGCCTCCTGTCCTGACCAGTGTCTCTCCGGGGGTATGCTCATCGCCGTGATGACGGTCACAGGTGTTTCGCCGCCCCAGCGTTTTTGAGAAACCCGCTGGTCCCGGCTTTAGCTGTGCTAATTGCTAAGTGCTAACTGCTAATTGCTATTTCGGCCTTCTCTCCAACACCGGGCCTTGATCTTTTTGCTTGGCGCTGGGATCGGGCTGGCGCGCGGTCCAGGCGTTCGCGTTCGCAGGCGCGGAGGGGTCTACGCCAAAGTCCCAGACATAGAGATTGACCTGGTCTTTGCCCATGATCTCCACTACGGCATACTCGCCAACCGGCAGGGCTTCCGCGGGAGTGATTTTGGTCCAGTCGTCCACGGGTGTGCTGGTGGTCTTGATCCAGTTCTCTTTTTGACTCACCTTGCCGTACACCGCCACCTTCAGATTGCCGACGACGCGCACGCCGTTCTTCTTTTCCAGACGCACAATCCCGTAGCGGTCTGCGGGCTGGCTGTCTTTCGCTGATGGCGCCGCGTGCGCCGCGGGTTCAGGGATGGTCCCGGTGTCAACGTTGACGTAGATCGCCGGCTGCAGAACGTGAGACTGCACCTTGGCATGCTCGCCCTCAAGTTCGATGGTCTGCTTCGCGGATAGCGACAGAGGATTGATGGCGGCACGCAAGATGTTGCGTCCGGTGTGCGGGTTGAGTTCGCCGCCATTTTGCGCCACCTCCACCAGTTGTGCCTGGTTCTGGAACGTGTCCAGCAGGAAGACGCCTCCGCCGTCGGGAAGACGCAGTCCGGGAGCCACCATAGGCGTATCCGGATCGGGCGGCGGCTCTTCTGTTTTGCCGGCCTGGTCGTCGCTGGTGCGGTCGCGGACCTGCTGCGCCGGCGCCGCGCCTCGGTTGGCGATCTCCTGGTTGTACTTGTCCGTGGCCGGCCAATCCACCAGCGAGTTAGGCAACTCTTCCCAATCGTAACGTTCGGTGCTGTAGTAGCGCACGCGCTCGCCCTTGATCTCCCACTTGGTTACCGTCTGGTAGGAACCGTCTTTGAGGATGAGCCGCTTGGGGATCTCCTGGGCCCGGACTGTTATCGTCAGGCAAGCGAGAATGGCCACGCCGGCAAGGAGGATGCTCTTGATCAGTCGCGCCATAGTAAGGTCCCAGTCGAGAGATGCTGCACTATTTCCATTCTATAGCCAGTAAGCTTGACTTGGAGCACAGGCGCCCTCGCCTGTGGAGATCCGCAGCCGCGAGTTCGACCCCATTAGGCCAAAACCGGGCTTGGTGAGGGCACGGGGGCTGCGATCCGATGTCCGACAAGATGTATCCTGATCTGTTATCTTGCTTCGGACATTCTCCGAGAGGCATGGTGCATAGTGCTATGAGCCGAGTGATTGTCTTTTCCGGGTTGTGCTTTTTGTTGCTTTCTTTAGGTGCGTTCGCCCAGGGCCAGGGCACTACGCCAACTCCGGCCCCTGTCCAAACGGCAACCACGGCGGCCGCCGGCACACCGACGACGGTTTATACCTTGCCTCCCGACAAGCTGGCCAAAGCCAAGACTCTTTACCACCTGCGTGGACGATTGCTGATCATTGAGACGATCTATGGCTTCGTGGTGCTGCTGGCGATTCTCTACTTCGGGATCGTGGCCCGCTACCGCGACTGGGCGGAGAAGGCGTTCAAGTACAGCTTCCTGCAGGCATGGATCGTGGCCCCGCTCTACTTGTTGACCACCGACCTGCTGAATTTGCCTTTCGGCGCCTACCAGCACAACGTGAGCCTGCAATACGGTCTTTCCGTGCAGCAATGGGGATCGTGGTTCGGCGACGCGGCCAAGGGATGGATGGTCAGCGCAGTGACAGGCACTCTGGTGTTCTGGCTGATGATCTTCATCATTCGCAGGAGCCCGCGGCGCTGGTGGTTTTATTTCTGGCTGATATTGCAGCCTATCCTGGTGCTTGTCTTCATCGCTGAGCCATTGATCATCGATCCCCTGTTCAACAAGTTCGAACCGCTGGACAAAAACAATCCTCAACTTGTCGATGCCATCGAACGGGTGACGCAGCGTGGCGGGCTTGCCATCCCGCGTGAGCGCATGTTTTTGATGAAAGCCAGCGAGAAGACCACCGAGCTGAATGCTTACGTCACGGGCTTCGGCCCCTCCAAGCGCGTGGTGGTCTGGGACACTACCATCCAGAAGACCACGACACCGGAAACCCTGTTCGTTTTTGGGCATGAAATGGGACACTACGTGCTCGACCACGTGATCTACGGGCTGCTATTGACGTCCGTAGGTCTCTTCATCGGCCTGTACCTGCTCTACCGGGTTTCCGGATGGACGGTGCGCCGTTTCGGTCCGCGCTGGCATATTCGCGAGCTCGGCGACTGGGCCGCCTTACCCATGATTGTCCTGATCTTCAGCATCTTCGGATTCTTCGCGACGCCGCTGGCCAACACCATCAGCCGCCAGTTCGAGCACAATGCCGACGTGTACGGTTTGGAAGTCACCCACGGCATCAATGCCAATTCGCAGGAAGCCGGGGCCCACGCCTTCCAGGTGTTGGGAGAGCTTTCGCTGGTCTATCCATATCCCAACCGTTTCGTGACCTTCTGGTACGGAAGCCATCCTGCCATCCCCGACCGCGTGCGCTTTGCCCACGAGTACGATCCGTGGAGCAAGGGCGAGTCGCCCAAGTACGTGAAGTGAGAAATTACCGGATTACCCAATCGACAAATATTTGTTATCCTTCGCTCTCTTGAGGGCAATCCCCTGTGTTGCTGGAATTGCGCGTTGAAAATTACGCCGTCATTGATTCGCTGGCTGTGGAGTTTGCTCCGGGGCTGAACCTGCTTACCGGCGAAACTGGCGCCGGCAAGTCCATCCTGATTGACGCGCTTTCCCTCTTGCTGGGCGATAAAGCTTCGGCCGACGTAGTGCGCCACGGCGCGGAAAAAGCCGTAGTCAGCGGAGTTTTTGAAGCCGAGGAGCGATCGCTCGAGCGCATTCTCGGGGAAAACGGCATTGAGCCGGAGGGCGCGCAGATCATCGTCAAGCGCGAGGTCGCAGCCGGCGGCAAAGGGCGAGTCTTCGTCAACAACCAGCCGGCGACGGTCGCGCTGTTGCGGCAACTCGCGCCTGCGCTGGCCTCCATCCACGCGCAAAACGAGAATATCCTGGCGTTTGACGCGTCGGCGCGCCTGGCCCTGCTCGACGCATACTCCGGCAACGATCTCCATGACCTGGCGGCGAAACATGCAGCCTGGGCCGCGGTGCGCGACCGCATCCAGGAATTCGAGCGCGATGAACAAGACCGCCTGCGCATGGCCGATCTGTGGAGCTTCCAGAAGAAAGAGATCGAGGCGGCCCGGCTCCAACCCGGAGAAGACCAAAAACTGGAAACCGAGAAGCGCGTGCTGGCCAACGCCGAGAAACTCTATAGCGCAGCCATGGCGGCTTACGAGCTGCTGTATGAGGCCGATGCATCGGTGATCGCCAATCTTTCCGCGGCGCGCAAACATCTGGAAGAGCTGGCACGATTTGATCCCAAGTTTCAGGAAGCTTTGGGATCTCTAGCCAACGCCAAAGCCGCGATCGAAGACGCGAGCGCCACCGCGCGCGACTACGCCGAGAGTATTGACGCTTCACCCGAGCGCCTGGCCCAGGTGGAAGACCGCCTGGCGCTGCTTGATCGTCTCAAGCGCAAATACGGGAGCTCGGTGGACGAGGTGATCGCCTATGGTGAGGACGTCGCGCGCAAGCTGAACGAACTCGAGAACCGCGAAGACGTGCTGCGCGAGTTGAACAAACAGCTTGAAGCCGCGGCCGGACAATACCTGAACGCGGCCCAGGCCATCTCCAAGCGGCGCTACTCGACGGCGAAAGAGTTACAGAAGCTGGTGGAAGCGGAGATCAACCAACTGGCGATGAAAGCCCAGTTCCGCATTGAAGTCTCCGGCGCCGACGAGCCGGAGAACTGGACGGCCTCGGGCTTCGACAACGTCACCTACCTGATCTCACCCAATCCCGGCGAACCGCTGCGGCCGGTTGAACAGACTGCCTCCGGTGGCGAACTCTCCCGCGTCATGCTGGCCCTGAAAGCGACGGTCGAAGCCGGCAAGAAGAGCAAAGCCGCGGCCAGCGCCCAGCGCGGCCTCGTTCAGCGGACCCTGGTGTTTGACGAGATTGATACCGGTATCGGCGGCCGCGCCGCGGAAGCGGTGGGCAAGAAACTGAAGTCGCTGGCGCGGTCGAACCAGGTGCTGTGCATCACGCACTTGCCCCAGATCGCGTCGTTTGCCGACCATCATTACCTGATCGAGAAGCGCGAAGTCGGCGGGCGCGCCAAGACCATCGTTCGGCGGCTGGAGCCGGGTGAACGTACGGAAGAGATTGCCCGCATGTTAAGCGGCGCCAAGTTGACCGAGACTTCGCGGCAGCATGCGGAACAGTTACTGAAGGCGAATGCGTAAGGGATCCTACCGCGGATTTGCGCGGATGAACGCTGATGAAACGGCGCGAGGAAGAAACTAATGCAGGAAGCCAGAGTGAGTGCCAACCCGGTCCGGCAAAGTGCCATTGATGATTTTCGCCTTCAGCTCATGTCGGATCCGCCGGGCTTGGTGGAGATTCCCGGCTTGCCTTATGCGATTGTCAGCATGCATGTGGGGCCGTCGGCACGCATGGTTTGCCGCCATGGAACGGAGCGCCATTGCGGCGTCGCCATCCACGGCGATGTAGAAATCATTCCCTGGGGCATGCCTGGGAGTTGGGAGCTCAAACAGCGGGACATGGCCCTGGTGATGACTCTCTCCAAGAAGTTCTTGCAGACTGCTGCCCGGGAGTCCGATCTCGATCCCAGCCGCATGGAACTCCGGAACCGCTTTCACACCCGCGATACCCAGATCGAGCACATTGCCTGGGCGCTGAAAAGCGAGATGGAGCGCGGATATCCATGCGGCCGCTTGTATCGCGACAGCTTGGCCATGGCCCTGGCCGTCCACCTGGTGCGCAATCATAGCTCGCTGACCTGCCGGACGCGGAGCGCGGAAGGGAGAATGCCTCCCGGCAAGCTGAAACAAGTTCTTCTGTTCATTGACGACAATCTTGGCCAGGATCCGTCCCTTGCCGAGATCGCCCAGGTGGCGGGAATGAGCGCCTCGTATTGCAACGCCTTGTTCCGCGCGGCCATGGGGCAATCGCTGCATCAGTATGTGATTCGCCGAAAAGTCGAACGGGCAGCTTGGTTGTTGCAGGAGAGCCAGGTACCCATCAGCCAGGTTGCGCTGGAGACCGGCTTTGCTCACCAGAGTCACCTGTCCCTGCATATGCGGCGTCTGCTGGGCACGTCACCGAAGAAGCTGCGCGCCCAGCGCCGGTGATAACTGGAGAAGAATCGTCATTTTCACTCACAATCCTGGTTGTGTGTAAACGCTGATTTCGCCAGTTACTTCTGTATTGCCCGTGACACGATCAGAATAATCGGAACTCCGCGATAAGTTCCCTAGTGAAGATCAGACGGCAACGGCCGCCCCGCGAGGGGAGCGAAGTCGGGCGGCACCGACCCATGAGGCCCCAGCCAGCGCTCGGCGGCTGCAACGCCTTTGTCAGGCCAAAGAGAGCGCACTGATCGTAACGTAATATCCGTCCGGATCTCGGAGCGAGAATTCCTTGGTTTGAGTGTTCGGATTCACGCGTGGCTCCTCTTCGAGCCGAGTGACGAGAGAGCGTGCCCGTTGAAGCGCCAGGTCGAAATCATCGACACGGAAGAACAATTGGAGCCCGTTGCCGGGCGTCCCGTGATCGGGGCTCATCAATGAGGGATGCTCGTGGGCGCCCCACTTGTGGAGGCAGAGCAAGACAGCTCCATCTGAATCGAGGATTTGCCCAAAGTAATCGTGGGCAGGAGGAGTAGCCGGCTGACCGAACAGTGCCTGGTACCATTTCAAGCTGCCCGGCACGTTGCCTACTCCAATGATCGTCCACGTGCGCATCATCGGGTACCCCTCTGCGGACTAATTCTTGTTTAGATGACCTGGACACAACCGGTCACGGAAAGGCCTAAAACGAAGTAGTCGCCGACAACCATTGTGCCCGCACTCGCTTCTACCGTATCCCGGAACTTGCCGAACTATTTTATGCCGGCGCGAGTCAGGCTAAACCTGCCTTCGCCTGGTAGTGTCCTGAGTGGGACACTACCCGTCGCCTATAGATAGATCCTCTCAGGCTGGCGAATCGTGGCACGGCTCACTTCCCAGTGGTGCGTGATCCAGGACGAATAAGGACGTGTCGGCGTGTCGCCCTCAGCCTCGCCGAGCTGCCTCGATGGAGGCGACGTCGATCTTCTTCATCGTCATCTTCGCCTCGAAGGCACGCTTTGCCTCACCGCCACCAGCCGCGAGCGCATCAGTGAGCGCGCGCGTCCCCGCTATTCCTTCACGCCGAACGCATAAACATTCGAATCGAACGTGGTCACGAAGACGCGGCCGCCCGAAATCGCGATGCCGCTGAAGTGCGTCCAGGATGGCATCGTGTCTCCGCTCGAATATAGCTGCTTGCCGGTGGCGGCGTCGAAGGCATAGAGCACCGTGTTGCCGACATGCTTGGCGGCGCGTTCGGCTGAACTGAACAGCGCGCCATCGCCCTTCGACTGGCGCGCGAACTCGCCGTTCGAAATCGCGAATACCAGGCCGCCCGCTACGATGGGAGGCTCCGGCAAATTCATGTCGCGCGAGATCCAC
>CAZFRV010000025.1:0-8857 GCA_964521445.1 uncultured Acidobacteriaceae bacterium | reverse complement strand
CGGCTGGGGTTGAGATTAGAGCATGACTTTTAGAGACAAACCGGGAGCCGCCGCGGTGGCGTAAAAGCCGCAGGAGGACACCTTGTACCGTTCAAGTCCATTTGATCTGGGAACCGCGATTACTGATTTCGATTCCATCCGCATCAGCCTGGCTTCGCCGGAAAAAATCCGGAGCTGGTCGCACGGCGAAGTGACCAAGCCGGAGACCATCAACTACCGCACCTTCAAACCGGAGCGTGACGGACTGTTCTGCGCCCGCATTTTCGGGCCGGTCACGGACTGGGAGTGTTTGTGCGGAAAATACAAACGCATGAAGCATCGCGGCGTGATCTGCGACAAGTGCGGCGTTGAAGTCACGCTGTCCAAAGTCCGCCGGGAACGCCTGGGCCACATCGAGCTGGCTTCGCCCTGCTCGCACGTCTGGTTCTTCAAGGGCCTGCCCTCGCGCATCGGCCACCTGCTGGACATCTCTCTGCGCGACCTCGAGTCCGTGCTGTATTTCGAGTCCTACGTAGTCATTGAGGCCGGCGAAGCCGCGGTGAAAGACCACGAAGTCATCAAGGAAGAAACCCGCTTCCGCGAGCTCGATCAGCAGTTTCGCGCCACCGGCTTTAAGGCCATGATGGGCGCTGAAGCCATCAAGGAGTTGCTCAAGCGCGTGGACGTGGAAGAGCTTTCGGTCGAGCTGCGCGAGAAGATGAAGAACGAGACTTCTCTGCAGAAGCGCCTCAAGTATGCCAAGCGCCTGAAAGTGGTTGAGGCTTTTCGCAAGAGCGGGAACAAGCCGAATTGGATGATCCTGGACGTGATCCCGGTGATCCCGCCGGAGCTGCGTCCCCTGGTTCCGTTGGATGGCGGCCGTTTTGCCACCTCCGACCTCAACGATCTCTACCGGCGCGTGATCAACCGCAACAACCGATTGAAGAAGCTGATGGACCTGCACGCCCCTGAAGTGATTGTGCGCAACGAAAAGCGCATGCTGCAGGAATCGGTGGACGCGCTGTTTGACAACGGCCGTCGTGGCCGCGTGCTGCGCGGCGCCAACAACCGCCCGCTGAAGTCGCTGTCCGACACTCTGAAAGGCAAGCAGGGACGCTTCCGCCAGAACCTCCTGGGCAAGCGCGTGGACTACTCCGGCCGGTCCGTCATCGTCGTGGGTCCGGAGCTCAAGCTGCACCAGTGCGGCCTGCCCAAGAAGATGGCGTTGGAATTGTTCAAGCCGTTCATCTACCACCGGCTGGAACAGACCGGCCACTGCACCACCATCAAGCAAGCCAAAGAAATGGTGGAGCAGCAGGAATCGATCGTGTGGGACATCCTGGAGGAGGTCATCAAGGACCATCCGGTGCTCTTGAACCGCGCTCCCACGCTGCACCGTTTGGGCATCCAGGCGTTTGAGCCGGTGCTGGTGGAAGGCAAGGCCATCAAGATCCACCCGCTGGTTTGCACCGCCTTCAACGCCGATTTTGACGGCGACCAGATGGCGGTCCACATTCCGCTCTCGCCGGAAGCCCAGGTTGAAGCCAGCGTGCTCATGCTGTCTTCGCACAACATCCTGTCGCCGGCGTCAGGCCAGCCCATCACCGTGCCCACGCAGGACATGGTGCTCGGCCTCTATTACCTGACCAAAGGCAAGCCCGGCGCCAAAGGCGAAGGACGCGCCTTCGCCAACACCGAAGAAGTGCTACTGGCGCTCGAAGCCGGCGAAGTGGAAACGCTCACGCCCATCCGCTTGCGCTTTACCGGTCCGGTGATCGAGCTGACCCAGGCGTATGACGATCAGGATATCGTCCACACCGAGCCGATGCAGTTCGAGCGGCAGTTCATCAATACCACAGTTGGGCGCACCATCCTCAACGACCATCTGCCCGAAGGCATGCCGTACATCAACGGCCTGCTCAAGAAGAAGGGCATTGGCCAGTTGGTGAACTACACCTATCTGCGATTTGGCCTCGAAACCACGGTGGGCATGCTGGACGAAGTCAAAGAACTCGGCTTCCGCTTCGCTACCCGGGCCGGCCTCTCTATCGGCATTGACGATATGGTCATTCCCGAGGACAAGAAAGTGCTGGTGCGCGACGCGGAAAGGCAGCAGAGCAACGTCCAGCAACAGTACCTGGACGGCGCCATCACCAACGGCGAACGCTACAACAAGGTGATCGAAATCTGGTCGAACGTGACAGAAAAAGTCGCGGACGAAATGTTCAACAACATGCAGGAGCTGGACAAAAAGGGACAGTTGAACCCCATTTTCGTCATGGCCGATTCCGGCGCCCGCGGATCGAAACAGCAGATCCGCCAGCTCTCCGGCATGCGTGGCTTGATGGCCAAGCCTTCGGGGGAGATCATCGAGACGCCTATCACCGCCAACTTCCGCGAAGGACTGACGGTGCTCGAATACTTCATCTCCACGCACGGCGCGCGCAAAGGGCTGGCGGACACGGCGCTCAAGACCGCCGACTCCGGCTACCTGACTCGCCGCCTGGTGGACGTAGCCCAGGACGTGATCATCAGCGAGCAGGATTGCGGGACCGTGGACGGAATCTACGTCGGTTCCATTGTTGAAGCCGGCGACATCATCGAGCCGCTGCGCGACCGCATTGTGGGCCGCGTCTCGCTCGAGAAGATCAAGGACTACGAGGGCAACGTCATCGTCGACGTAAACGGCGAGATTACCGAAGAACTGGCCAATGCCATTCAGGCCGCCGGCATTGAACGCGTGAAGATCCGCTCGGTGCTGACGTGCGAATCCAAGCGCGGCGTCTGCATCGCGTGCTATGGCCGCAATCTGGCTTCGGGCCGCACGGTCGAGCTGGGCGAAGCCACGGGCGTGATCGCGGCACAGTCCATCGGCGAGCCGGGAACGCAGCTCACCATGCGTACCTTCCACATCGGCGGCACGGCCTCCCGTGTCTCCGAGCAATCGCGCCTGGAAGCCCGCAGCAACGGCATGACGCGCTTCATCAACCTTCAAACCGTCAAGTCCAAAAGCGGCGATCTGGTGGTGATGAACCGCGCTGGCTCCATTGCCGTGGTGGACGAAAAAGACCGTGAAAAGGAACGCTACGCCGTGGTCTATGGTGCCAAGCTCAAGGTACAGGACAGACAAATGGTCACCCTGGGCCAGGTGCTGGTGGAGTGGGATCCTTACACCTTCGCCATCCTCACCGAGATCGGCGGAACCATCCAGTTCAAGGACTTGCAGGAAGGCGTTACGCTGCATGAAGAAGTGGACGAGGTGACGGGATTGTCGCGTCACGTTGTGGGCGAATCGCCGGACGAGAAGCGCCAGCCTGCCATCGTGATCAAGGGCAAGAGCACCAAGCGCTACCTCATGCCGTCACGCGCGCACCTGATGGTCCAGGATGGAGACGAAGTTCATCCCGGCGACGTGCTGGCCAAGATCCCGCGCGAAACCACCAAGACCAAGGACATCACCGGCGGTCTGCCCCGCGTGGTGGAGCTCTTCGAGGCCCGCAAGCCGCGCGAGACCGCCATCATCAGCGAGATCGATGGCGCGGTGAAGTTCGGCGAGGTCATCAAAGGCCAGCGCAAGATCTACGTGGTGGCCGATAACGGCGCGGAGAAGGAATACTCGGTGCCCAAGGGCGTGCACATCAACGTCCAGGAAGGCGACCGCGTCCGCGCCGGCGAACCGCTCATGGATGGTCCGCTCAACCCCCACGACATTCTGGCCGTGCTGGGCGAAAAAGAACTCCAGGGCTACCTGGTGAACGAGATCCAGGAAGTCTATCGCCTGCAGGGCGTGACCATCAGTGACAAGCACATTGAGGTCATCGTCCGGCAGATGATGCGCTGGGTGAAGGTGGAAGACGTGGGTGACACCTCGTTCCTGCTGGAACAGCAGGTGGACAAGTTCCGCTTCCGCGAAGAGAACGAGCGGGTGATCGCCAACGGCGGCCGCCCGGCTACGGGCCGCCCGCTGCTCTTGGGCATCACCAAGGCCTCGCTCTCCACTGAATCCTTCATCTCCGCGGCTTCATTCCAGGAGACCACCAGGGTGCTCACGGAAGCCTCCATCCAGGGCGCTGTGGACCACCTGCGCGGCCTCAAGGAGAACGTGATCGTCGGCCGGCTCATTCCAGCCGGCACGGGCATGGAGTTCTATCGCAACGTGCGCCTGGCGCCAGAGCTCGAACAGGCTGCGGCCAAGGTCCAGGAGGAAGTCTCCCAGGCCTACGCCGAAGCCGAACGTGCTCTGGAGCTGTTGCGCCAGGAAGGCGAAGCCGAAGAGATGGCAGCCGAGTAGAACATCAGTTACTTGTCTATCAATCGCGGGCCGGATTTCCGGCCCGCTTTTTTGTTCCAATTACAATTCTTCTTTTAGGGAGGAGATCCCGTTTGTATTGCCCTCGGTGCGGAGACAAGATGGAAGAGTCGGATGATGGTGGCTTTTGTGTGTGAGCGAGGGGGGATGACTACGTCAGAAGATCTTGCCCAACGCCTGCGCGAGTACATTGCCCAGCGACCTCACGAAACGGAGACAACATCTGCACCCAACTCGTATCGGGTCGGCGGCACATGGTTCTGCCCCGCTTGTGCCTCGATCCTAGCTGAAGGCGATCAAGGGCTCAATTGCCAGGGTTGCAAGAGACACTTGAGCAATCGGATGCGTTACATCATTGTTGAATTTCATCCCCACGCGCCGGTTTGAGGATTCACTGCTCTGTTTTGTTATGGACTTAGTCCATGACTTAGTCCATAATGTCCTTTATGGCTGTCAATGTTCACGAAGCCAAGACCAATTTCTCCAAGCTGCTGCAGCGGGTTGCTGCCGGGGAGGAGATCATCATTGCCAAGGCCGGGGTCCCTGTGGCACGGCTGGTGCCTGTGGAGCCCAAAAAAGGAAAGCGGAAACTTGGCATCGATGAGGGCCGCATTTACATCGCGGACGATTTCGATGCGCCGCTGCCGGATGACCTCCTGGCAGCTTTTTATGGGGAAGACGAGACTCCAAAGAAGATGAAAAAGAAGCGATGAGATACCTACTTGATACGGGGATCTTCTTGTGGAGTCTCGGCAGTGTTAGCAGACTCAATCAGAAAGCTCAAGAGTTGCTTGCCGAGAATACAGAAAAATTCTATCTGTCGGCGGCGAGCTCCTGGGAGATCACGGTCAAGGTTGCTTTAGGAAAGTTTCGACTACCTGACCCTCCGCAAAGATACGTTCCGGAGCGCATGGCCATGCAGGGAATCCAGGCTCTATCCGTCACGCACGCTCACGCGTTGGGAGTTTCCGAATTGCCCAACCACCACAAGGATCCCTTTGACCGCCTGTTGATTGCCCAGGCCCGGAGCGAAGGCATGGTTTTGATGACCGCCGACACTATGTGCGCTCAGTATCCGGTCGAAATACTCTGGTGCGGCAAATAGCGAAGCGGCGTTTCTACTTCGTCCGGTCTGCCAGTTCGAGATGCAATCTCTTTATTTCTGCCAACACCAACTCCGCAATCTTCCTGGCTCCCAGTTCGTTGAAGTGAGTGTCGTCTTGCTTGCCTTCGGGATAGTTTGGATGCTCGCCCGGTTCCAGCCAGTCAAAAACCAGCTTGGAATTCTCCGCGCCGTATTGTTGCAATAAAGCCTGGCTCTTTTTGTCGAGATCGATCAAAGCAACGTTTTGTTCTTTGGCGACTGCGCGCACCAGGTTGGAATAGATCTCGTGGGTTTCCATGATGTGGCCTGCAGGGTCGAACTTCCGGCGTGTAACGGGCGTAAGCAGGACGGGGTTCGCCTTCCTGGCTCTGGTCTCGGAAACAAGGCGAATGAGGTTGGCTTTGTAGTCATCAGGCGGGGTGTAGCGATCAACTTTCTCTTTCACTTCATCGTTGTGACCGAATTGGATGAACACATAGTCGCCTTCCTTCAGATCGTCTGCCACCGGCTGCCATAGGCCCTCGCTGATAAACGTCTTTGTGCTGCGGCCGTTCTTGGCGCGGTTGTCGACGGTCACGGTCGCGTCAAAGAAATAAGCGAAGGGCATGCCCCAGCCGGTTTCCGGGTAGGCCCGCACTTCTTTGATCGACATGGTGGAATCGCCGATCAAATAGACCTTGATGTGCCTCGCCTGCGGGGCCCCATTCGGTTCGGGTACGGAGTTCGGACTTGGCGAGGAATTCTGAGGAGATGGCGTCGTCTGAGCCGACGCTGTGGCGACCAAGAGAAGTAGCCAGACTGTCCATACTATGCAGAGCGCGCAATGCCGCACGACGGTGTCTTTCTCCAAGGATTCTGGATTGATGCTAAGCGGCTCAGTCTATCAGAGCCCGTTGTCGCGCCCTCGTGCCGGAGGTGCAGTTTACGATCTATCTCAAGGTCATTTTCGGAACCGACCAGTCGAAGACGGCAAAGCCGTAGCAGCCAACAGCCACGGGCGCATCTCTAAGCCCGCGAAGCACCTTTTGTGTGCTCCGCCGGCGGCTTGCCGGAACCCAAGTACTTCAGCACCACGGCGCTCATCGTCTCCGCGCTGGGATGGAGAGCGGAGCTAACCTGGTAGAGGATGGGCGGCTGAGCAACCGTAGGATCGCCGCTGTGAAATGGGGGGCGAGGTTCGTACTGCATGATCAACTGGCCGCGCTTGGCGGCATCATCGCCCAGCAACATCGACACGATGGCCATGGACTCGTCCAGACCGGAGGAAATTCCGCCCCCGGTCACCCGGTTGCCGTCAATTACGTAGCGCGGGTAGCCATCGGCCACGGTTACCCTGGGAAACAGTCTGAGCACAGACGTGTAGCCCCAATGCGTGGTGGCCTGGTACCCGTCCAGTCCGCCCGCGGCGGCCAGCAGAATTGCACCGGTGCAGACTGAGGTCACCAGCTTGGCGCCCTTTGCCTGGCGGCTCACAAAGTCGAGATAGGCCTGGCTGGATTTGCTGCGATCGAACATTTTTTCAAAATTCACGCCACCCGGGATGAACAGCACGTCGAACTGGGGAGCGGAATCAAACGTGGTCTGGGGAAGGATGGAAACGCCCTCAAAAGAGGTGACGGGGTTCTTGTCGGGACCAACGAGCTTGGTCTCGAGCACCGGGTGCTGCATGTAGAAGGTCTGATAGGGCCCCAGCACGTCCAGGGAATCAAAGTTAGGGTAGAGGGGGATGCCAATCTGAAGCGGCGGAGTGTTCTTGCGCATGGTCTTGCAGTCTTGCCTCCATTCCAAAGACTAGCTTTATCACACCGCTGATGCTCCATGCCAGCGTAAAGCCGTCTTCATGGTTGCTTCCACAACTAAACCCCTTTACCCTTAACACTCGATGCACTTTACCCGGCTCCGTCGCGCCTTCTGGCAGGCCTTCATGCACGGGCAGTACTCAGTGGCCAAGGCTGCGGCGTACTCTTTGATCCTGACGCTGTTTCCGGCCTTTCTGGTGGCCGCGTCGGTTCTGGATGCCACACACAACACGGAACGGTTCTTGCAGCAGATTTCCACCGCCGTACGCTGGGTGCTTCCGCCGGGCTCGCGATCGGCAGCGCTGGCCTTCTTTCAGAGCCAGCAGCATCACGCGACGCGCATCATTTATTCCGCGTCCGCAGTTACGCTGCTCGCGGCCACCGGCGTGATGATCTCCTGGATGGACGGCTTCCGCCGCGCCTACGAGATGCCGAACACCTGGGGTTTCTGGAGAGAGCGCGCGATCGCCGTGTATCTGGTCTTTCTGGCCCTGGTTCCGCTGGGTTTCGCGACGGTGCTGGTGGCTTTCGGCAACCAGATCGAGGTCTGGGTGCAGGCCGAATCCATGCACCTTTTCCGGCCCATGATCCTGCTGGTGTGGGATGCCGCGCGCTGGGCCATCGCGATCCTGACGAGCATCGCGGTTATGAGCCTGGTCTACCACAACGGGCTGCCTAAGACCCAGTCCTGGCGCAGGGTGGTGCCGGGCGCGGTCCTGTCAACATTTCTCTGGTTTGGCGCCACCAGTTTCTTCGGCTGGTATGTAACCAACTACGCCACCTACAGCGTGGTTTACGGCTCCCTGGGCGCGGCCATCGCGCTGCTGGTATGGTTGTACATTGTCTCCGCCATCGTTCTGTTGGGAGCAGAGCTCAACGCACAGTTTTACCCCAGGCTGCCCGGCAACGGAGCGGGAAACAATAAGGTCTAAGTATTGGAATGCCCGAACCCAAAGGACAGGAATTGAATACTAGCAATGGTCTTCGTAGAGCCAAAATTGTGTGCACGCTCGGTCCGGCCAGCTTTCCGGAAGAGGTGATGCGCGACCTGATGCGACTGGGCATGGATGTGGCCCGGCTTAACTTTTCTCATGGCACCCACGCAGAGCACGCCCGGGTTATCGACCGCCTTCGCCGGGTGGCCGAGAAGGAAGGGCGCACTATTTGTATTCTCCAGGACCTGCAAGGCCCCAAGATCCGTACTGGGAGCCTCAAGCAGCACCGGCTGGTGATGCTGAACACCGGCGGGCGCCTGACCATCACGCCACGCGACGTTCCCGGGACTGCCGCGGTGGTATCCACCACTTTCAAGACGCTGGCCCAGGAGGTGCTTCCGGGCGCCCGCATCCTGCTTTCCGACGGACTGATTGAACTTCGCGTACGCGCCGTGCGCGGTGACGACGTGGAATGCGAGGTCATCAACGGCGGGTCCCTCGGCGAACACAAAGGCATCAATCTTCCCGGAACCGTGTTGCGCGTGCCCTCCCTCACGGAAAAGGACGAGGAGGACCTGAAATTCGGGCTGAAGCACGGCGTGGACATGGTGGCTGCGTCCTTTATCCGCAATGCCGAGGACGTGCGCATGGTGAAGCGAGTGGTTCAGGGTCACCGTTCCGAGGCCTGGGTGATCGCCAAACTGGAGAAGCCGCAGGCCATCGAGCGCCT
>CAZFRV010000024.1:0-7100 GCA_964521445.1 uncultured Acidobacteriaceae bacterium | reverse complement strand
GACGAATTCATAGCCAGCATGCAGTCCCGCCTGAGCGGGCGCACCCGCATGCTGTGGCTCTGCAATCCCCACAACCCGCTGGGCATCGTTTATACGCGGGATTGGCAGCAGCGCGTGGCAGAGTGGGCCGTCCGTCGCGGGCTGCGCCTTGTCTCGGATGAGATCTGGTCGGACATCGTCTACGCGCCGCATCGCCACGTGAGCCTGGCCTCCATCTCACCGGAGATTGCCCGCAACACCGTTACGGTTTACGGCTTCTCCAAGAACTTTGCCCTGGCCGGGCTGCGCGTGGGCTGCCTGATCTGCGCCGATCCCGAGTGGAAGAAAGAGATCGTCGCCGCCTCTGACGCCGAAAGCACGGTCTACGGCGTCTCTGTGCTCTCGCAAGTGGCCGCGATCGCCGCGCTCAATGACGGTCGGCAGTGGCTGGCTGAATTCCTGCAGCACTTGCACGCCCAGCGCGACTATGTCGTGGATCGGCTGGCGGTCTGGCCGGGCGTGAGTGTAACTCCGCCGCAGGGAACCTACGTGACGTTCCCTGACGTGCGCAGTCTCAGCGACGACGCAGAAGGGCTTTGCCAACAGCTTCGCGAACAAGCCCGCGTCGCCCTGGTTCCCGGCGCGCCTCGCTGGTTTGGCCCTGGAGCGGCCGGGCATCTGCGCATCTGCTTTGCCACTTCGCGGCGCATTCTGCAGGAAGCCTTCGACCGGCTCGAACCGGTCGTCGCCCAAATCGCCGGCGACCGCCAGGCACTGAAAGTCGCCCACAGCGCGGCCCGCTGATGCCCTATTCGGTCCGGCCCTTTGCCGCTTCCGGTTCGTGAATGGAAACCGACTTCACATTCACGAACTCGCGGATGCCGTGATAGCTCAACTCGCGTCCGTACCCTGAATATTTAACGCCGCCAAAAGGAATGCGCGGATCGGAAGCAACCATGCCGTTGACAAAGGCCAGCCCCGACTCAATCTCGTCGATGAACAGCTCGCGTTCCGCCGGATCATTGGTCCACGCGCATGCTCCCAAACCGAAGGGAGAATTGTTGGCGATGGCGATGGCCTGCGCCATGTCTTCAGCCCGATAAAGCGACGCCACCGGGCCAAACAGTTCGTCGTCGTGCGCAGGCGACCCCTTGGGAATATCGGCCAGCACGGTGGGCGCAAAGAAATTGCCCGCGCGCTCCAACCGCTTCCCTCCCAGCAGTACGCGCGCGCCCATCTCGACCGTCTTTTTGACCTGCTCTTCCAGGCCGCGCAGGACATCGGCGGTGGCCAGCGGTCCTACATCGGTCTCCGGCAGCATGGGATCGCCCACCTTGAGCGCCTTCATGCGGGCGACAAATTTCTGCTCAAATTCTCCGGCAATTTTCTGGTGAACAATGAACCGCTTCGCCGCAATGCAGGATTGCCCGTTGTTGATGACCCTGGCCTGCACTGCGGTCTCCACCGCGCGCTCTAGGTCCGCGCTGGGCATGACGATAAACGGATCGCTCCCGCCCAGCTCCAGTACGCTTTTCTTGATCTCCCGCCCCGCTGTGGCGCCAACGCTGCGGCCCGCTCCCACGCTGCCGGTGAGCGTCACCGCGGCAATGCGCGGGTCGGCAATCACTTGTCCAGTGCGGTCGGGACCGATCAGCAGCGTTTGGAAAACACCCTCGGCAAAGCCGGCGCGGCGAAAGATTTCTTCAATAGCCAGCGCGCATTGCGGCACATTGGAGGCATGCTTGAGCAACCCCACGTTGCCGGCCATCAGCGCGGGTGCGGCAAAGCGAAATACCTGCCAGAAAGGAAAATTCCACGGCATTACCGCCAGCACCGGCCCGATCGGCTGGTAGCGCACAAAACTCCGCGTGGCGTTGGTGGTGGCCGGCTCGTCTGCGAGAAACCGCTCGGCATTCTCGGCATAGTAACGGCAGCCGAAGGCGGATTTCTCGGCCTCCTGCACGGCCGACTTCAGTGTCTTGCCCATCTCCCGAGTCATCAACTGGCCGAATGCCTGCTTTTCTTTTTCCAGAATCTCGGCGACACGCAGCATCAGCGCGGCGCGCTGAGCGAACGGGACCTTGCGGTGCTCGCGAAACGTGGCGGCAGCCAGCGCGATTTTTCTTTCCACTTCTTCTTCCGAATGCTGCTCATACTCGCCGAGCAGCTCACCGGTCAGCGGGCTGATGCTGGCCACCGTACGCCGCTCGACCCCGATGGTTCGTTGTGTACTCATCACTCGCCTCCTTGTATCGCCAACCGTTCACTTGGATGCGGCCCGCGTCGAAGCAGCAAGCGGAAAGACTTAGGGAAGACTGGTCCCGCAGAACCATCGTACAATGATGTCTGGCCATCGAGAGGCCCACGCGGAGAGGTGTGTGAGCGGTTGAAACAGGCGGTCTTGAAAACCGCTGTGCCCGAAAGGGTACCGGGGGTTCGAATCCCTCCCTCTCCGCCATCGATTACCCTAGTTCCTTCGCTCGCGATTTCGCACCGCGGGCCGTGAACTACAATCAGTGATTCATTGCGCTAGATCGAATCTGACTGTGACTTTGTCCAGATCGAGCTTCCTCGCTTCCCCGTTGGACATGGTGAAGGCGGTAACGGAACCCTTTTGGTTGCGATGAAATGTTATTTTGCCGAACCATTCATTCTTGAATATGTCGGCAGCCACGGGGAGGAGTTCGAATTCAACGTTCCTCTTGGTCTGAAGCCACAACTTGCCCTCCCGTGAGACCATGCTCACGATCTCACCCACATCGCTGCTCCAGAAATTACCCTGGTATTGTGTCAAATCGGTGGCTATTGCCGGATCTACGCGGTCCGCCAGAATTGGCTTTCGGCCTGGCGCCACAAGTGAGATTTGCTGCCCACCGCCCGGCTCACCCGCAAACCTGACCTCAACTCTTTCCGGTACGCCAAGCATCAGGAAACTGTGTTCGCCTGTGGGCACAAGTTCGCTGCTCACACCGCGCCCGCGATCCACCATTAATTTGCCGCCGTCCAGAAACACCCGCCGTACGAAGAGTGTTTCAGGTACCAGATAACTGCCGGTAAAGGCCTGCATCTTCTCCACAGCCAGAGGCACTGCACTTGCTCTGGCTGATTCCTCAAACTTCGGGATCTCTTTGGCTAGCTCCGACGGCCCCTTTACCGGCTCAGGCCGGAGTAGGTCCGCCAGATACAGGTCGGCAACCTTTCTTGCCAGGTCGGATGGGTCCGTAGCCCAGCTATTACAAAGGCAAATCACGGAAAAGTGCTGGTCTGGAAATCGAAGGTCTTCAGCCCTGTAGCTCGAAGTGCCGGAATGCCAGATCATCCTGAGCCCTTTGTGTGTGGTAACGTTGAGCCCACCCGCGTATTGCAACCGCTCTCCGTTGTTCAGAATCCCAGGGGTTACCATTTCAGTAATCGCGTGGCTTCCTCCAACCTTCGCCTGATAGAAGTTCTCATCCCAGCGCGCCAGATCTTCCACTGTGGTGTAGATGTTTGAATCACCAACGGTTTCATCCTGTGTCACATTATTTTTGAAGCCTCCTGGCCCGGCGTTATATGCCATGGCCCGGTGGTGACGAAGCCATCCGGTATCGTCGACGGCCCAAGTATCTTTCATGCCAAGCGGTTCAAAAATGCGGGTCCTGGTGAACTCCCGGAATGATTCATGCGATACGCGCTTAACCACTTCTGCCAGCAAAAAATACCCAGTGTTTGAATACCAATGCTCGTCGCCGGGAGAGAAGTTCAGCCCGCGTTGTCGCGAGATAAGGTCCAGCACGTTGCTCTCAGTCACCACGTCTCCCCATCGCCAGCCTGCGAGCTGGCGAAGCACGAAGAGATTCCGCAAACCGCTGGTGTGATACATCAGATGCCTCAGTGTCATCGGCACGCCATAGTCTGGCAACTCAGAAATATATTTCCTGACCGGATCATCGAGAGAAAGCTTTCCTTCTTCTGCAAGCAATATCACAGACATGGCCGTGAACTGTTTGGAGCTGGACCCTATCTGGAACACTGTTTCCGGAGAAATTGGAATGTCATGCTCCAGGTCTGCCATACCGTACCCGCGCATGTAGAGCGCGGTCCCATTCTTTAGGACAGCCAGCGCACATCCGGGTGAATCGCGCCTGTCCCAGGGAGCAAACAGCTTGTCAACTTCGCGTTGGATGGATTGTGCGGAGGGATGCTGCAGGCCCGTTTGGGGCAATGCTACCGGTGATGCAGCTAGAAAGACATACAGGACCCAAAGCGCGCGCATGAACTGGTTCTGGTTGTGCATCATCTATACGCTTCCGCGCTTGCGGCGAACAATAATGATTCGAGGCGCAGGTGGCCGTGCAGATGCCGGAACACAGCGGGCCGTAGCACGAATGATTTCATCGCGCGTTGTGCCGTCATTGCGGACTGTAAAACGCAGCATCTCGCCGGGCTTCACATCGCGTAGCCTGTGCCACGCCTCAGGCGTCGTAATGGCGATTCCGTCAACCGCCAGGATCATGTCGTGCTCCTTCAATCGGCCGGCGGCTGGGCCATCGCTTCTAATGCTGCTAATCAGTGGTTCCTTCAGATACTCGATATACGATCCACGTATGACACAGTTCGTACACTCTGTTCCATCCCAGCCAAAGTACGGGACGAGCTGGCCATTG
This sequence comes from uncultured Acidobacteriaceae bacterium, assembly GCA_964521445.1. Classification (GTDB taxonomy): domain Bacteria; phylum Acidobacteriota; class Terriglobia; order Terriglobales; family Acidobacteriaceae; genus Angelobacter. The sequence goes on along the minus strand of CAZFRV010000024.1, from coordinate 2,475 downwards.
ATGCAGGCAGAATTTTGGGCTGGCAATTCAACGGACGGGAGCGCAAGTGCGGTGAGAATGAGCAGGCGGGCGAAAGAACGCATTTTGCACCTCAAACCGATTGCACCATCGTGTATTTTCCGGACATACGAGTTGTTCCAGGCGCAATCCACCGGCAATAAGATCACCGATTCTCATAAAACTGTATTGTCATTTCTTAGCGTGCTGGACGAAGTTTAGCGGAGATTGCGAGCCAGCACTTGCCGGTAGCGGCCCGGAGTCACGCCTGTGGCGCGGCGGAATGTTCGCGTGAACTGGCTTTGATCGAAAAAACCCAGATCCGACGCGAGTTGAGCCAGAGGCAGGTCGCGTTCGCCAAGCAGACAACACGCGCGAGTCACCCGAAGCTGGCGCACAATCGACCCGACTGTTATCCCGCGGCGCGCGCGAAAGGTCCGGGCGATGTGAACAGGATGCACGTGAACCTCCGCAGCCAAATCGTCCAGGTGCAGCTTTTCCGCGAAGCGAGCGCGCAACAGGCGTTCCACTCGCGCGAGCCATGGTGGCTCGTGATGACCCGTGCCGCCGCGCCACCTGCGGGTCGCGATCGCCAGAATCTCCAGAAGCAACCCCTCGATAGCGAGTGGCGATGCGCTGTCCGCGATACCGTACTCGGTGCGGAGTCGCAAGGCAAGGTGGAGAACCGTGCTGTCCGCAAACAGCTCGGGCCGGGGCAATACGCCGGCTTCCTGAAGGCGGTCGAGCCAGGCTTGTTCGAACTCGACCGTGAAAGATTTTGTAACCACGTTATGACAGCGATAGGAGTGTTCGTGCCCGGCCGGCTGGAAGGCCACAGCCAATTCTGTGCAATCCAGCTCGCGACGGCCGATCCGCTCAACGTATCCGCCTTGCAGGTTCAAGTGCAGACACGCGCGCTCGTGCGCGTGCGGCTGGCGCATGGTGTTCGGAGCATAGTCAATCTCCCCGAGCATGGCGCCGCTGACCTTACGCCAATGAAGAACGCGTCCGTCAAAGAACTCCGGCTTAAGAAGCATGGTTGTTACGTGGAATCGCAGCTCCCCAACAAATTCGACGATCCGTCTGCAATAAAGTCACCGCCGTCCTGACGAAGACTGCAAGATCGGACCCACGGCACGTGCGCAACCCACCCATCACCACAAGCCCCGGCGGCCCGACTGAGCGCCGGATGGGCAGGGTTGATATGATTAAGTATCTTTAATATCAATCAGGAACAAAGCGGAAAGTGAAGCTAACCAAGAAAAAACTGTGGATCATCCTCCTGGTCCTGGCCGGGGTAGCGATCTTTGCTGCCTTCAACCTCCGGGGCAAGGGGCCGGTGCAGTACTACACCGCAAAGGTGGAGACCGGCGAAATCAAACAGGTGGTGGAAGCCACGGGCACCATCAACGCCGTCATCACGGTGCAGGTTGGTTCCCAGGTCTCGGGCACGATTGCCAAACTGTATGTTGATTTCAATTCGCACGTGAAGAAAGGGCAGCTGATCGCACAGATCGATCCTCCGCTGTTTCAGGGAGCACTCTCCCAGGCCAAGGCCGACCTGGAAAATGCCAAGGCCAATCTGGCGGTGGCGATCGCCAACACCGCCAAAGCCCGCGCCGCCGACGCGCAGACCAGAGCCGACTACGAACGCAACCTGGGCCTGAGCAAGCAAGGCGTGATCAGCCAGCAGGCGCTCGACGTGGCCAAGGCCAATGCTGAAAGCGCGGCAGCCCAGGTTTCCGCGGCGCTGGCACAGGAGAGCCAGGCGCGCGCGCAGGTCCAGCAGAAGCAGGCGGCGGTTGAGGTGGCGCAGACCAACCTGGAGTACACCACCATCCACGCGCCGATTGACGGCACGGTGGTGGCGCGCAACGTGGATGTTGGCCAGACCGTGGCGGCTTCTTTACAGGCGCCCACGCTCTTCACCATCGCCCAGGACCTGACCAAGATGCAGGTCTACGCCAAGACAGACGAGTCCGATGTCGGCCAGATCCGCGCCGGACAAGAAGTCACCTTCAAGGTGGACGCCTATCCGCGGGAAACGTTCACCGGCACGGTCTCACAGGTAAGAATGAACTCGACCATAGTCCAGAACGTGGTCACCTACGATACGATCGTCGACTTCAACAATCCGCAGCTGAAACTCTTTCCCGGCATGACCGCGTACGTGAGTATTCCGGTGGCGACGGCGGCCAGCGTCCTCAAGGTTCCCAACGGCGCGCTGCGATACAAGCCTGACTTTTCGGCGGACGAGATTCGTGCTCTATACCAGAAGTACGGCATTCCAGAGAGCGCAGCGCCACGCGTACAAAACGCGGCGAGCGCAAAAACGGAGAGCACGCAGCCCAGCGGCGCCCGGCCGCAGGGCGCAGGTGAGCGCAAAGGCGGTGGAGCCGGGGGAAACGGCGCCCGCTCCGCGCCAGCCGGGGAAGGCCAAGCGCCCAAATACGACACGCAGGTCGTGTGGAAGCTGCT
>CAZFRV010000023.1:0-14489 GCA_964521445.1 uncultured Acidobacteriaceae bacterium | reverse complement strand
CCGCGCCGGGAAGCGTGGAAGCTGGAACTGGCCAAAGACCTTCGCAAAAACACTCGGGCCCTCTATCCGCAGTGGTTTGATCCGTGCCCATCTGCGGACGCCTCTCGGCATTGAGGGGCGATCAGCGACCGGCGATAGGCTGCGTCGATCGCCTATCAGGTCGCGGCGGCCTACGGCTCCTGCGACATGAAAACGGCTTCAGGATCCGGCTGTTCGGGCGGCAGCTGGTCTTTCGCTGGAGAATCAAGATACTCCTGCCAGGACGGAAACTGCGACTGTCTTTTCTCGATCGTCTCCCGCGACGAGCCTTCCGGCGAGGTGAGGAAAGCGAGAAACTTTTCCAGCATGTGGATGTCGCGATTGAAATCGTCGAGCCACAGAAACTGTCCGCCTTCGTTGACCTCCAGAAACCACCATTGGCCCTGGTGGTCCACGGCGAAGTCGAAACTGCCGTAGGCGAGTCCGGATTTTGCGGCGAAGGCCAGCACTCCTTTTTCGACCTCCGCCGGCGTTGCGATGAGCTCCGCGCGAACCAGTCCCTGCCCGGCATCCTGACGCCAATCGAGGGAGCCCTTCGGGTTGTGGAGAGAGTAGGAGTACACCGAGGTCCCCAGCAGCACCATCCGGACGTCGAATTGCTTGACCACCATCTCCTGATAGATGGCCGGCGCGTAGGTGAGTACTTCGTCGCCCGGCAACATCTCCCGCGTGAGCTCAAAGGTCTCCGTGACCGCGAAGTTATGGCCGTCTGGTTTTTGCCAGATATGCGGGAAGAAGGCCTTGCAGATCAACCGCGCAGGGTTCTGCTGCACGTAGTCTTTCACCGCCTGGGGAGAATTTGACATCAGCGACCCGGGTACCTTCAGGCCGCAGCCCCTCGCGATCAGGAGTTGCACCGACTTGTTGTTGATGAAGCGTGAAACCGAATATTTGTTCACGCAATGCACCGGGAGGGTTTCCAGCAGATACATCACGGCATGGAAGAACCAGCGGGATTCTTCGGCCGCGAATTTTTTGTCCTCCGGCGCGACCTGGGGATTGGTCTTCGGACGCTCCGGCCGGCGGACCCAGACCACGTCGCCGGGTTCGACGACATGCGCCCCGAGAGTCAATTGCGTCTTTTCGGAGAATGAGATGGAGGCCTGCCGCTCCGAGGTCCATCCCACGCCGGCCCAGCAGACTACGTTGTATCCTGCCCGCTCCAGCGCCCATTTCAGGGGCGACGTATGGTTATCGTTTTCTTGCGCTAGAATGATGATCTTCATCTCATTTCCTCCGTTTGTTTCTTCTATCCCAGGATCTGGTGTTGAACTGTGCGGGCGAGCAAGCCCGCCCGCGCAGGGTTAGCACTCGCCGAGGCGGACGTCGCCGTCCAGGCCCTGGGGTCCAATGGTGCACACCGTTGTCGTGCGGACCGCGCCGGTCACATGTTCGATCTCGCGAGGCGTGAGTTCGCGAGCGCCTAAGCGGCCAAGCACTCTGTTTTCTTGTTTCATGGTTTTGTCCTTTCGTCCAATGCGTCCCTCTCCCTTTCTCGGGCGCAATCTGGTTAGGCGTAATTTGCGTCGCTGTCGTTGTTTCCGTTGATGGGTCGTGCCCCGATCGGGTCTTAAACTGCGCGGACGGGTTGGCCCGCCCGCGCAGGTGAATCAAAAACCACACTCGCCCCTATCGCCATCTAACGCGGTATTCCCGCCCTTCAGGTCGACGGTGCAGACAGTCTCCGTGTGGACGGCGCCGGTCACATGTTCGACCTCGCGAGGAGTTAATTCGCGGGCGCCCATGCGGCCAAGCACTCTATTGTTGTGTTTCATGGTATTTCTCCTTTCATCAACGACAGCCCTCCCCGTCATTTGGGCACAATCTGGCTAGGTATGGTCCATGTCATGGCAGGCGTCGCCGTCGCCGGTCACGGTGGTGGTGGCCAAGCTGCAAACGTTGGTATGGGCAGCCAAAGAACCGGCTACCTGCTCCACTTCTTCTACTGTCAGCTCCCGTGCGCCGACGCGGCTGAGCACTCTGTTGTTCTGTGTCATGTTCTTGTTCCTTTCGTCAATCAGGCCCGTTGGCCCGACCAAATGGTCCGGGCCAGCAGGCCGGTTCTTACCGCCGACGATCACAGGTCGTGATCACCGCTGCAGCCGTCGCCATCGCCGGGATGGGCTGCAGTGGTTTGCATAGCGGTACAGAAGAGGGTATGCACCTGGATTGAGCCGGCGACTTGCTCCGTCTCTTCCATCGTCAACTCTCGCGCACCCACACGACCAAGCACTCTGTTGTTCTTCATGGTTTTCTTTCCTTTCATCGATTCCCGCCGCGGGCTGCGTGCCCGGGCGGCTGGTTCTTGCAACTATCCGTCATTGTCCGTGCCGCAGCCGTCACCATCACCGAACAAGTGGCCGGTGGTTGTGAGGGCGGTGCAGACATTAGTGTGCACGTGGATCGATCCGGTTACTTGCTCCGTCTCTTCCATCGTCAACTCGCGTGCACCGATACGACCGAGTACTCTGCTGTTTCTCATGATTGCTCCTTTCATTCGTTCTGGACCCCGTCGCCAGCCCGGGGGCACGCCCGGGCCGGCGGAGCGGGACTGCAGCGGTTGAATCATTGTGTCCGAGTCAGCGGTTGCAGCCGTACGATCGAAGTCAGCTACTTAGTGGTCGGTATCACTGCAGCCATCGCCATCACCCGGCCCGGTCATTGTGGTGACGGCCAGCGCGCCAGTGCAGACCAACGTATGAAATTGGAGAGAGCCGGCCACCTGCTCTAACTCTTCCACGGTTAGTTCGCGAGCGCCCAGACGGCTGAGCACCCTGTGGTTCTCATGATTGGACATGTATTCCTCCTTTCTCGATTTTTGGACCGTCGGCCGGTCCAAACTCTTGGAGCGACGTAGTGGAGGCCGGCGGGCCGGCGGCCACCGTTGTCGCCGTCGCGAGACGCTCCAACGAAATCACGCGCGTGGCGATGGCCACCGTATCCGGCCGGTGTGCGGCAAACACGCGGGTGATGCGCAAATCGGCGAGCATGGCGGCGATGCGCTGCTCCGTCGCCACATCCAGGTGGCTGGTGGCTTCGTCCAGAATCAGAATCTGTGGCTGCGGATAGAGTGCGCGAGCCAGCAAAAGGCGCTGCTGCTGGCCTCCGGAGAGAGCGCTTCCCATGTCGCCGATGAGGGTGCTATAGGCCATGGGCATGGCCATGATCTCGTCATGTAGGCAAGCCAGACGAGCGCACTCTTCCACCCGCGCCATATCGGCAACGTCCGCGGCAAACGAAATGTTTTCGGCAATGGTCCCACCGAAGAGGGAATCGTCCTGGAGAACAAAGCCGACTTTGCCTTGCATGGCCGCGCGGCTGGCGGCTACCGAATGCCCACCCACAAACACTTCGCCCGCCTGGGGCTGAAGCAGGCCGGCCATCAGCTTCAGCAGCGTGGACTTGCCGGCGCCCGACCGTCCGGTGATGGCCACGCACTCGCCGGGCTCGATACGCAAGGTGACGTCATTGAGCAGCCATGGCTCCGCATCCGAATAACGGAAGAATAGCGATCGCACGTCGATGGAAGCTTCCTCCGGCGCCGCAGCGGGAAGGTCCCGATGGCCGGTCTCAGCCTTCTCCAGGACGAGGTCGGCCAGCCGCTGCGCCTGCAGGGAGAGCATGCGAAACTCGAACACCCGGTCCACCAGTGTGGCCACGCGCGCCTTGAACTGTTCCTGGTAGGCCACGAAAGCGAACAGCATGCCCAGAGTGAGACGTCCATGCAGCACCAGCGCGGCCCCCAGCCAGATAATGGCCACCGATTGCAGGCCGAAGAGCAGGGTATTGGCCGATCTGAACAAGATGGACATCTTTTCCGTGGCCACCTGGGCGTTGGTGGCGCCGGTCAGCAGGTTGAGCCATCGCGTGGTGCGGCTGTCTTCGCGGCCAAAGACCTTGATGGTACGGATCCCGCGCAATGTTTCAATGAAGTAGCTCTGCTGCCTGGCCAAGCGGATGATCTGTTCTTCCGTAAAGCTGCGCAGCCGTGCGTATCCGGCGTGACGCAGCGCTATGTAGAGCCCCACGCTGGCCATCACGATCAGCGCCAGCTTGACGCTATAGACCAACATGACGGCGAGAACAAAGATGGAGATGATGCCGTCCAGGACCGCCTCAATAAAGTTGTTGGTCAGCGTGCGCTGGATGGCCTCCGCGCCGTCGAAACGCGACATGATGTCGCCAAAATAGCGCTTCTCAAAAAATGAGACAGGAAGGCGAACCAGGTGCGAAAAAATGTTGGCGTACCATTGCAGCTTAAGCGATACGCCGAAGTACAGAGTGGTCCAACTCCTCAGCGCGCCCAGCAGGGTCTGCAGGCCTACCAGCAGGGCGAACCCGATCCCCAGCGTGACCAGCAAGCCGGGATCGTAATGCGCTACCACCCGGTCGACCGTGAATTGCAGGAACAAGGGGCTGAGGATGAACAACAACTCCAAGAGCGCCGCCAGAACGAAGATCTGTGCCAAGGCCCGCTTCAGCCCCACCATGCGTCCGGTCAGGTCACGCCAGCGCAGCGGGCTGGACTCGTCGCGGGGCTTGAAAGCGGCTGTGGGAGAGAGCTCCAACGCCACCCCGGTAAAGTGACGGCTGGTCTGCGCATAGCTGAGTTTGCGGGCGCCCAGTGACGGATCATGCAAAAAGACATGCCTGGGCGTGGCCTTCTTCAGAACCACAAAGTGGTTCATGTCCCAGTGCAGGATGCTGGGCGTTTGCAGATAGGGCAAATCCTCAAGCTCCAGGCGCAGGGGACGGCCCGACAGGTCAAGGCGGCCGGCAAACTTGAGAACGTGGGCCAGGCTGGCGCCACGCAAGGAGAGTGCGAAGCGCCGCCGCAGGGCCGGCAAGTCGGTGACGATGCCGTGGTAATTGGCCACCATGGCCAGACACGCCAAGCCGCATTCAGCCGCCTCGGTCTGAAAAATCATGGGCAATTTGCGGCCCCGCGAGAATGTCAGTTTCGGCAAACCCATTCGTGTTCGAGCTTCCTCATGGCGTGCTGCGGTCTGGCAAGCAATGGATGAAAGGCGTCCGGGCCGGCGAAACCTCGGCCTCCAGCCGGATGATTGATTGCGCTGAATCGATCTGGAGAAGTGACTCGTGCGTTTTTTCAGTGGAATGACCGGCTATGAGATAAATAAGCCCCACCGCGGCGAGTGCGGCCGCCAGCCAAAGGAAGAAACGCAGAGAGAGCGGCCGAATCCGAAGCACCTCGCCGTGGATGGTCTCCTGCGCGGCCAGAGCCTCAGGACGAAACAAGGGCAGAGGTTGGGGGAGGGCTTCAGCGTGCGGATTCGTGCCCGATCGTGCCATGGCTTTGCGTGCTTGCTTTCCGGCCAGAGGCTAAATACTACGACGGCACATTATCAAGCAATGAGAAATTCCTAACAAAAAGTTTCGTGTGGTTCCATTTTGGGAATGGCGTTACGACGGCATTCCCATTCGAAAGCCGCAACCCGTAGGCTCAAGGCCTACTGCGGCCGCACCAGCGGGCAGCACGCGCACACCGCGTAGCCCTCAGCCGGGAAGTTGTTCCAGTCACCTCTAAACCTGTTGAGCGGCCATTTACAAACGCCTGGGCATATCCTTTGCGCCAGCGCGTCGCTCGGGATCAGGGCAGTGCGGACACTTCGGCATGCCGCATTCAAGTAGTCGGGGCCTACAAAAGTCAGGTCGCTGCTCACGAGGTTGGGGCCCTGCACCACCCTGGCTTCGTGCGGTTTGCCTCCCACGCTTTGCTGCAGGGTTTGCAGGGTGAGCCGCTGCTCGCAACCAAGCAAAAAGTGCCATGTCGCCGGGGTCGCGTTGCATCGCGTGACTTCATCTTCCTTGGTCGCTGATCCCGACCACTCAGCATGATTGGATTTGGGACGCACGTCATTGTCGGCGATTTGGGCAACGTAGCCGAGTACCACAAAGGGCGGCTTGGCGCAGCACTTGAGGTCGTGATCATGTCCGGACGCGCACTCCCCAGTCCGGTCGACCACGCTCGAATAAACGGTGTGTACCTCCACCCACTGCCCCTTGACCGGCGGCCCCGAACCGCCCGGTCTCTTGTCCACCTTCTCATCTGGACATCCTTGGATGTTCTCGACAGGGACGTGGTAATGCCGGTCGCAAAGCTCCAACTCGTGCCGCTGATAGACGATTTTGTCGGCGTTGGTCGTGTCCACGAGCGGATCCTTGCTGACGAAGTTATAGGCCTCCCCTTGCTCGGGAGGACCGACCTGGGCTGGATCAAATCTGAGATTGCGGGGCGATTGATTGACACATGGCGGAGGCGGAGCGGACTGGGCCAGGGCCGCCGTGGCCAAGGTTAGGAGGAGAACAATGAGTGATAGCCAGGAGAAGCTTAGCTTGCCTTTGTGCGGGGTGAGATCCATGACTTTCAGAATCTCCTTTCTGGGCTTTCCGGAAGCGTCACATTTTACAGCGGACTCTCCCAGCAGATGCGGCCAACTTCATCGTTGTTGTCTTTCCGGAAACCGGCGTTACGATTCGCTGGAGGAACCGGCCCTGTTTTTCTCCCAGAGTACAGGAGCTGGAGAATGGTTTTACTTCTCCGCCGCCTTGCGTCCAGTGTCGAGGCTGTCGAAGTTGAGGATGGCGTTGAGCACCAGCGAATAGTTGCCTACGGTCTCGGCGCGATAAATCGGGTTTGTGGAGAACAGGACCACGTGTCCGGCGTCCACCGGCACATCAATCACGGCCGCATGCTGAGCGATTTCGCCTCCGCCTTCCACCAGGCCGGAAATCTGCAGGTCCTTGGCATCGGCATAGCGGAAGATCACCCGCGGACGGCTTGCCGGCGGGATCACGGAAAGATTGTTGCGGCGTTGCTCGTCAGTCAAGGGCTGCGCCTGCCAGGCTTCCGCGTGCGGCTCCTCGGGGGCTTCGGCCAGGGGACGTCCGGGGGTGAAATCCGGATCCTCCAGGCCGCCGCGTCCCGTAGGTCGCGGGCCCGGCTCCGAGCCTAAACGGCGCGGTCCACCTCGGCCTCCAGCGACGTCAGACAGATTGAAGATTGGACCGTTGTCGCAGTACACGGGAAGGCTGTCTCCAAATCCATAGGCGATAGGGCTCGCCGGATCGATGTTGATCGACTTCAGCACCGATCCCACGATCTTCATTTGTTTTGGCGCTTCGACGGCAACTCCTGCCACCATGCGAAGGTTCACGGCCAGGCTGGCCGTGTCCATTACCGTGATCAGTAGGCCACCGCGATGCACAAAATCTTGGAGGCGGGCCACGCCGTCCCAGCCGAGACCTGGACGCATGTCATCTGTCGAGTCTTCCTTGCCGATATTCGGCGTCTCCGGCGTGTTCTTCCAGGGCAGTGGGTTGCCCCAAGTGACGGGCAAGCCATTCACTACGGCCATGGCGTCGCCGCGGCCGGTGGGCGGAAACAGGATCACGTCATACTTGGAACGAAGGTCGGTGTCGCGGGCCGCTTGCTGCGTGCTGATATAGGTGAAAGGAATCTGCATCTGGTCGAGCGCCATGCGCCACCAGCCTTCCGTCTGCGTGCTCAGCCATGTGTGCAGCAACGCAACCCGCGCCGCGCGCACGGGATGCGACTTAACCTGCGGCGGACTGGCCAGCCCAACGGCCTGTAACCCCAACTCGGACACGGCGCGGCGGAGGGCCTCCACGTCAGGATCGGTGATGATGAACGAACCGCGAACGAACTTGCGGCCGGCGGCTTCAAAAGGCTGTTCGCTGGCGGCGATGTTCGCATCCTTCATGCGGTAGCGCAGCGTGGCTAGCGCTGTGTCCGCGTTGGCGTTGATGACGAACACGGTGCTGCCGCCGGTGATCCCGCCTCGCAGCTTGACCTCGCTGACGTGCTCCATGGGAGTCTCAAGGACCTTGGCATCCACCACGCGAAGGACGCGGACGTTGAAAAGTTCACCGAAGGTCCAGCCGGTATCGTCATAAGGCGTTTTCTGGGGATCGTTGGGGCTCCAATACTGATGGTCGAGCAGCGCGTCTGCCACACGTGAGTATGGCTGGTCCATGCGAACAATATAACTGCCGGCCGCCAGTTGAACGACGGTGGGCGCAGCCGGAGCTTTCTCTTTTCCAGCGGCATCCTTGTCTTTCTGTTCGCCGGTGTCGCCGGTGTTAGCCTGCGCTGCGGTGGTTTGAGAACCCGGTTCATGGGTGGGATCGGCGCCGCTTTGGCTGTCACCGGGTTTGGTTTCTGCGCCGGCGCTCGTCGACGGCTTGGGCTTCTTCGCCGGCAACTTCACTGTGAACGCGGAGGTCGCGCGGGAGATCTCGCATCCTTGCTTAATCAGGATTTGCAGCAGCGCCGCCTGCGCGCCCGGCCGCGGATCATCCGCCGGGAATACGTAAGCCGCGGGGCCCTCTTTCGTGGGCTTAGTGATGGAGCGTTTAGCTTTGAGATAGAAATTCTTGAGGAACAATCTCTTCTCAGAAGCAAAATAGTGAAGCGAGGTCAGAAGTCCGGTTTGCTCGTAATTGTTGTTGTTGCGCTGCGACCATGCTGCCTTGGGCAGCGGAGGATCCTGGCGAAACCATGTGCGGCCGTACTGTTCCGGTGTCAACTGGCGCTCCACGGTGTCAGCGCCGCCGTTACCGAAGGTCTCATAGAGCCGGCTGATCCCGTTGTGCATGGCTGCGATGAACATCAGGTATCCCGGTGACCAGGTGTCAAAGTTTCCGTGGGTAAACACTCCGGGCATGCCCAGCCGCGTCATGTCGGCGACGTCGCGCCAGCCCAGGATTTCCCACTCGTTGGTCAGGATCGGGTCCACCCATGCGTTGAACGGGCCGTCGCCGGCGGTGTTGTCATAGAGGTAGGGAACAGATTCGTGGAGATCGTGCAGCACCTGAGCTTTCGAGGAGACGAATGTGTTCAACACATTTTCCGTGAGCTTCAGGCTCACGGCCATCGCGTCGCGATTGTTGTCATGTCCTACATATTTTCCCCAGTAGATCAGGGGCGGATAAAAGTCCTTGGGATGGGCCAGGTGCCAGTGATAGAGATCGACCATGCGATCGCGGCCGTCGGTCTCCACGATGGGCGTGATCAGGGTGATGACGTTGTTGCGGATATCCTTGATGTACGGGCTCTCATCCACCGCCAGGCGATAGGCCAGTTCCATCAGCGCGGTGGGCGCGCCGGTTTCCGGCGAATGGATGGTCCCGGTGATGTAGTAGACCGGCACTGCGGCCTCGATCAGGCGGTCAGCTTCGGCGTCGTCCAGCTTGATGGTGCGCGGATCGGCCAGCTTGGCCAGACGGACGCGGTTCTCCTCCAGATGCGCCAGGTTGGCTTCCGAAGAGACGGCTACGGCGATCATCTCACGGCCCTCTTCACTGTGGCCGATCGAATAAACCTTCACGCGCGGGCTGGCTTTCTCCAACATCCGCATGTAGTCGTGGACCTGCTTGGTATAAGGAAGAATGCCCGGCGCGCCGGCGATATCGCCCAGCACCGCCTTGGGCGTGGGGACCGTCTTGGAGGCGGGCAAATAGTCCACCAGCGGCGAGACGAAAAACGGCTGCGTGGTGTATTCCAGGATCTTCTTGGTGTATTCCGCGTCAACCGGCTGTTTCGGGTCACGGCCTGGAGCCGTGTCCGCCGACTGGGCCAGGGCGCTCAGGCTGGCAAGAAAAACCAGCGCCAACAAACATTTCCATCGCTCTTTGCCTGTGGAACTAGTGAAGCTCATGGAACCTCCGGCGGAGTTAGGCGCTTATTGAGAACTGCAAGTCTATCAGGCCAATTTTTTGAGCGCAGTATAAAGAATTGGGGTTCGTGGCTAGTGTCGCTCGCGTGATGGCAACGCATCCGCAAGGCGTGAGTTTCTAGTTGGGGCCTTGGGCTGGGGTTGCCGCCGCTGGCGATTCGAGAATTCCTGACCAGTAGCTTCGGCGAGTCTGTATGACGGCGTCAGGATAATCGGGGATGCGGACACGTAAGGTGTGAAGTCCAAAGGCCGGATTGCTCGGTGGTTTGAAGCTGAGCAGGTAATAATTGTGGATCTGGTTGGAGATGCACTGCAGGTCGTCTTCAAAGCTCTTCTGGGTGGTGAAGGTCATGTACTCTCCGCCGGAGAGGGTGGCCAGTTGTGAAGCGCTATTCCTCCGGAGAGCGTTGATAGCCAGCACCAGCTCGGCCGGCAGCGAAAGAAGAGGAGCATGGTCCAGGTACGCGGGCTCGGCCGGGAGGGCGGCCGGGATGCTCTCTGCAGAGGAAGGTTGCGGGGATGGAGTGGGCTGAGGCGAAGGAGGCGGCCACGGAGTGAATACTTCCTTTTCAGGCTGGCCGTAGGGGTGGCGCAGCGTTTCGACGATTTCGTCCCGGGCTGCTGAAAATGTCATGGAATAGATCACGGTGTCGGAGACGCCAAGTTCGGCGACGACGTCGTGCAGCTTGGAGCGGCTGCCGTGGTCGCGGCTTTCGCCGATCAGGAGAATGGCGCGCCGGTAGTGCGTTCGCCGGCGCTTGAGCATGTTGATGGCGTAGTACACTGCATCGATGGTGGCGGCGTGAAAGTCACCGCACGGCTTCAGCCGCGCCAAAGCGAGATGAACGGTTTCGGAGTCGCTGGTGAAATCGCCCAGAACGTAAGGTCCCTCGCCGTAGCTGATGACCGCGACCTCATGCGGGGCATCACCCACAATGCCCTCGATCATGGTCGCCAGGCCTTTGAACTTGCTCAACTCGGAAGACCCGAAGCGTCCGCATTGCACTACCACTACCAATGACAGACCTGACGATTCAGGGTCTTCTTCGATGCGTACGGATTGCCGCACGCCATTGTCCTCAACAACGAACTGTTCCGGTTTGAGCCCGTAGATGGTCTCGCCATTCTTTCTCTGAACCTGAGTGGGCAGGAAGACGAGGTTAGAATGCACAACCAGCTTGTCATCTGCAGTGGTGGGTTGGCTGTGCGATGAGTCCCTGGCGCCGGAGTTTTGTCCGGCTTCTGCGGAGGGCTGCTGAGCGGACACTATCAAGCACGCCAATAAGCCTATAGGTACCACTGTGGTTCGAAGCTTCATTGAGTCCTCAACCTAAAGATCGCCCTAGATGAGAACGCCAAACCTCGTTCTTCTTGCGTTATTGGCGGTCGTGATCGACGCTAGTTGGATGGCGCGCTGATTCCCCGGCGCGTCACCAGGTAGACGGCAAAGCTTCCCAGCCAGTGTCCTCCTTCATAGTGCTCGCCCGTGACCGCCGCAAGCCCCGTGCTCGTGTGCGCGGCGATGGTTCTTTCTAAACCGCCCAGCCTGGGGTCGGCCTTGGGAAGGCCTGACGCAATGCCTTCCAGCATCCATGCCCGGCTGAGGTTCAGTCCGTCAATGTGTCCGAGCCGCGGGTCGGACGGGTCGGTCGATCTCTCCGGTTGCAGCCAGGAGTCGGCCCCATGATCGGGGATCTGCGGCAGAAACTGCCGCAGCCAATTCGCGAAATCAGCCGGCGCCAGCACCCGCCGCATCACGTCGGCTTCGGCAAGACAGGGCGAAAGAAAATCCTCTCCTGAAGGTTCGTACGCCAGGGGACAGTTCTTGTCCGCCCCGTAGAAGTCCCGCGCTTTCGTGAGCGAAAGGGTCAGAAGTTCTCGGTCTTCCGTGGTGCGCGCGTAGTCAATCACCAGGCCCAAGGCAAAAGCAGTCTGGCTGTGCTCACCGGAGCGCACGGGATGAGAAAGCTTGGGCAGCCAAGTCCTCAACCGGTCCACGGCCGCCTGCTCCAGCGGACGCAGATTGGCCGACAATTCCCGGGGCAGCGGGCTATCGTCAGTCTTCTCCCACTCGCGCAGTTCGACGCCGAGTTGCAGCAGCCAGGCGAGCCCGTAAGGACGCTCGAAACTGGCGCGGCCCTCCGCGTTCAGGTAGATGACTTCTTGCGCGATGTTCGCCTGGGTAAGACTCTGTTGCAAGGCTGCGCGCGCGTCGGGCGTGAAGGTAGCGTCCGGAAAGACCCGGGCCAGCCGTGCCAGCAGCCAATGGCCATGCACCGACGAGTGCCAGTCATAACAGCCGTAAAACGCCGGCGTGAGCTTGCGCGGCGGAGCCACGTCGGCATCGCCGTTCAATGAATGACTCAGCTTGTTGGGATACTCCTTGTGTACACATGCCAGGGCCAGCTTGGCGAACCGTTGCGCTGCTTCCATATCAAAGTTGCCGGTGTGCTGAGGCGCAACAGTTTGCGGCCCGGATGAATGATTCTGCTGGAGCGCGAAGCTTGTGTAGGCGATGAACAGGGAAGAGATGAATAGCAGCGTCAGCTTAGCCATGGCAGCACACTTTAACATGTGCGCCCGGAGAAAACTCGCGCCGGAATATGGCACGCTGGTCTGGCCATTACCGCCCTGATGCTAGGATGGTGATCCATCTGGTCACAAGTCGCAGTGTGGCAAGAAATAGAACAAGATGGGCTACGAAGACTTATGGCTTCTCAGAGCAACAACGGGATTCGCGTTGTCCTATTCGATGTGGGCGGAGTGTTAGTGGAACTCTCCGGAGTTCCGTCCATGCTTGCCTGGATGGGCAACCGTGTTTCACCGGAAGAGCTATGGAGGATGTGGCTGACCTCTCCGGTCGTCAGAGCGTTTGAGACCGGCCGAACGGCGCCGGAGATGTTTGCCGATCAACTCATCGCAGAGATGGCCTTGCCCGTGGAGAGAGACCAGCTTCTGCACGACTTCGAACGCTGGGCGGTGGGTCCGTTTCCGGGTGCGCTGGATCTGGTCGGCCGGGTTCCGCGACGGTATACGCGGGCTACGTTATGCAATTCCAACGCGCTGCACTGGCCGCGGCTGATGAAGGACACGCGCCTGGCCGAGGCTTTCGATCATCATTTCGTCTCGCATCTGGTGGGCCGGATCAAACCCGATGAAGACGCGTTCCACTATGTGACTGAGACGCTGAACTGCGCTGCCAATGAAATCCTGTTTCTCGATGACAACCAACTGAATGTGGAAGCTGCGAAGAAAATAGGGATGAGCGCGGTCCAGGTCAAAGGCGTAGCGGCCGCCGAGGAAGCGTTGGTGGAGGCCGGGGTGATGGAGAGTTGACTTAAGATGGAAGAGCTACACCCAGAGTGATTTCCTTGATGAACACTGCTTCGACAAGCACGGTTTCGCCCGCCCGCCCCAGCCTGCGCGGACGAATCGCTACCCGTCTGGTGCGGGTGGTGGTCAGGCGCTGGGCTCGTGGCGATCCGCCGGCCGTGGTGCGCCGGGCCCGCCGCATCTTCGGTCTTCCTAATTTCATGAATACCCTGCACTCGCGCGGCCTGGAAATCGAGAACGTGGACACGGAGAGGGTTCGCGGGGAATGGGTCCGGCCGAAAGATTGTGAGATACGCGATCGGGCGCTCCTGTATCTTCATGGCGGCGGCTACGTGAGCTGCTCGCCACAGACGCATCGCGCTATCACTACGGCGCTGGCGCGGCGGCTGCAATGCCCGGTGTTTTCCCTGGATTATCGGCTGGCGCCGGAGCATCCGTTTCCCGCGGCCGTGGACGACGCGGCCGCGGCTTTTGAATGGCTGACCCAGAGCGGTTTAGCGCCAGAGAAGATGGCCCTGGCCGGCGACTCCGCCGGAGGCGGGCTGGCCCTGGCAGCGATTCTTCGCCTCCGCGCGCTGGGGCACGCGCTTCCTGCCTGTGCCGTGGGGCTGTCGCCGTGGGTGAATCTGACCGGCGCCGGCGAATATCGCAATAGCGGTTCCTGCTCCATGTTTCAACCCAGTGATGTCGCTGTTTTCGCCAAAGTCTATCTCAACGGCGCGTCCGCGGAATCCGCGGAAGCCTCGCCATTCTTCGGCGACCTGCGCGGCCTCCCGCCGCTGCTGACTCATGTGAGCAGCACGGAACTGCTGTTCGACGATGCGGTGCGCCTGCACGCAAAAACCACAAGCTGCGGCGTGAAGAGCACGCTGAACGTCTATCCGGGGTTACCGCACGTCTGGCAAATTCTTGTCGGTCTGGTCCCGGAAGCCGGAGCGGCGCTGGATGAGATAGCAGAATTTGTTTCGTCGGCATGGGGCGCGAGTTCGCTACATCCAACCACGGATCACGCTCGCAGACAGAATCCGCCACCGAAAACATCTGCGGCCCCGGCGTACAATCGAGAGACGAGTTAGCGCCGCAGTGTGTTAAGGATGTGTTAAATGGCCAAGACCCTCACCGCGCAAGAATCACTCGAGAATCGCCGCATCGCCGGTCCGCTTACACCCGATGAGCTGAGCAAAATCGACCGCTACTGGCGCGCGGCCAATTATCTCTCCGTAGGCCAGATTTATCTTCACGACAATCCACTGCTCCGCGAACCGTTGAAGGTGGAACATACCAAGCCGCGTCTGTTGGGACATTGGGGCACCACGCCGGGGCTCAACTTCGTCTACGCGCACATGAACCGCGTGATCAAGAAGAATGACCTGAACGCCATTTTCATCGCCGGTCCGG
>CAZFRV010000022.1:0-5767 GCA_964521445.1 uncultured Acidobacteriaceae bacterium | reverse complement strand
CACCTGCGGCTTGCCGACGTTGGCCTCAACCTTGTACTCGCGCTTCATGCGGTCGACGATGATTTCCAGATGCAGCTCGCCCATGCCGCTGATGATGGTCTGGCCGGAATCGGGATCGGTGGCGACCTTGAAGGTGGGGTCTTCCTGCGCCAGGCGGCCCAGCGCGACGCCCATTTTTTCCTGGTCGCTCTTGGTCTTGGGCTCGACCGCACCCGAGATGACCGGCGCGGCGAAAGTGATCGACTCCAGCAGGATCGGCGCTTTTTCCGAGCAGATGGTGTCGCCGGTGGTAACGTTCTTCAGGCCCACGCAGGCGCAGATGTCGCCGGCGTAAATTTCGCTGATCTCTTCGCGCTTGTTGGCGTGCATCTTCAGCAGGCGGCCAATGCGCTCGGACCTACCGCGCGTGGTGTTCAACACGCCGTCGCCGGTCTTCAGGTGGCCGGAGTACACGCGGACGAACACCAGCTGGCCGACAAACGAGTCAGCCATGATCTTGAATGCCAGGCCGGAAAACGGTTCGTTATCGGCCGGTTTGCGCTCCAGAACTTTTTCCCGATGATCGGGATCATGGCCCTGCGTGGGCGGTATGTCCAGGGGCGAGGGCAGATAATCGACCACCGCGTCCAGCAGCGTCTGTACGCCTTTGTTCTTGAAGGCCGTGCCGCACAGTACGGGGAACAGTTTGAGGCCGATCACGCTCTTGCGCAACGAGGCCCTGAGTTCGGCGGCGGTGATGGTCTCGCCTTCCAGGAATTTGTGCAGGAGGTCATCATCATGCTCGGCGACCGACTCCACCAGCTGGGCGTGGAACGCTTCCGCTTTCTTTTTGAGATCGGCGGGAATCTCTTCCACTTCGTACTTGGCGCCCATAGTTTCGTCGCGCCAGTAGATGGCCTTCATGTCGACCAGGTCGATGACACCTTTAAAAGCCGCTTCCTGTCCGATGGGGATCTGGATGGCGACGGGGCGGGCATTGAGGCGTTTGCGGATGGTATCGACGGCGTGCTCGAAGTCGGCGCCCATCTTGTCCATCTTGTTGATGAAGCAAATTCGGGGAACGCCGTATTTATCGGCCTGGCGCCATACGGTTTCCGACTGCGGCTCCACGCCATGCACGGCGTCAAACACGGCGCAGGCGCCATCGAGCACGCGCAGCGAGCGCTCCACTTCGGCGGTAAAGTCCACGTGGCCGGGGGTATCGATGATGTTGATGCGGATATCGCGCCAGAAACATGTGGTGGCGGCGGAGGTGATGGTGATGCCGCGCTCCTGCTCCTGCTCCATCCAGTCCATGGTGGCGGTGCCTTCATGCACTTCGCCAATGCGGTGCGTAATGCCGGTATAAAACAGGATGCGTTCAGTCGTAGTGGTCTTGCCGGCATCGATGTGGGCCATGATCCCGATGTTGCGGCAACGCTCTAATGGAACTTGTCGGGGCACTGTATTTCCTAATCCTTAAATTCTTTTCTCGATTGCTTCATTGGCGGTCAGCTCTTAGCCTGCCTCTGAACCGTCTTTGCTAATTGCCAATGACCAATTGCTGACTGCTTACCATCTGTAATGCGCAAACGCCTTGTTGGCTTCCGCCATGCGATGCACGTCTTCCTTCTTCTTGATCGCCGCGCCGCGATTGTTGGCCGCGTCCAGCAGCTCGTTCGTGAGCTTATCGACCATTCCCTTTTCGCCGCGCTCGCGGGCATAGCCCACGATCCAGCGGATGGCCAGCGAGGTGCGCCGGTCCGGATTCACTTCCACCGGCACCTGGTAGTTGGCTCCGCCCACGCGGCGGGTCTTCACTTCCAGCAGCGGCTTGGCGTTCTCCACGGCTTTCTTGAACAGCTTCAGGGCCTCGTCGCCGCCCTTGGCCTGCAGGTTTTCCATGGACTTATAGAAAATTCCCTGCGCGGTGGATTTCTTGCCGCCCCACATCATGGTGTTGATGAACTTGGTCACCAGCGTCGAGCTGTAGATGGGGTCCGCGATCGGGTCTCTCTTTGGAACGTGTCCTTTACGTGGCATAGGTGTTCAATTTCCTTCAAAACTCAAAATTCTTGTGTTTAGCAACTGGCACCTGGCAACTAGCTTGTCCCTCGTTGCTTTGGCTAATTGCTAGCTGCTAATTGCCAGCTGCTATTTCGGCCGCTTGGCTCCATACTTCGAGCGTCCCTGCTTGCGGTTGGCCACGCCGGTAGCGTCAAGCGTGCCGCGCACTACGTGGTAACGCACGCCAGGGAGGTCCTTGACGCGGCCTCCGCGGATCAACACGATCGAGTGCTCCTGCAGGTTGTGGCCGACGCCGGGGATATACGTGGTAACTTCAATCCCGTTCGTCAGGCGCACGCGAGCGACCTTGCGCAGCGCTGAATTCGGCTTCTTGGGCGTCTGGGTATAGACGCGCGTACACACGCCGCGGCGCTGCGGTGAAGCCTGCAGGGCCGGGCTGGCCGTCTTGTAATTCGGCGCCGTTCTTCCTTTGCGGACCAACTGATTAAATGTCGGCATCATTTCTCCTAGGGCTCCGCAACGCTCCGCTGCTTCGCCCTCGTGCTACGCTCGCGCGGGACAGCGCTCTCTGCGCACTTCACCCGCCCTTTTCAGGAATCTTGCTTACAGGCGCATTCATGCGCGCACACGCACGCTTAAGCCTGCTTGGGATCCCGCATTGCGAGACTGGCTGCGACGCGTGCAGCCATAAATCCGCCCAAATCAGCGGAGAATATTGAGTTGCCCTATCTGTGATGGAGAAACGACGGTGGTACCAAGCCTATGACGGTGGGCGCTCCGTTTCGATCCCCCTGGCCCGCATACCCTTCCGTGGGAAGGCAGCGCGGACCATTTCAGCGAGACATGCCCTGCTAACGGATTGAATCCTCGGGCAAAACTGCGTACAGCTCACTACAGACAAGCTAAATTGAACTCGCGGAACCTATCTAATATAGCAACTGGGGCAAGGCGGCGTCAACACGGGCATGGCCCATGGGACCGGACGCCCAATGCCGGGAACCAGCACAGTAACCCGGACATCAAGGGAAACCCTTGGTCCTCGGCCGGGATGGATCCGCTCGACCCCTTGTTTCAGGGCACGATGTTGAAGAAATCGCCGCAAGAATCTACACTGAAATCTCTTCTTATACTATGCGCATTCAACTGGTTCTCAAGACGCGGGCGAAAGAGACCCGCTGCCGCCGGGCTGTGGGGCCCACGGCAACACTGGCCGCCCTGGGGCTGATTCTGTCAATACTGGCAGGTTGTGGAGGCGGCTCCTCCTCAGCCAACACCGGCGTGGCCGTGGTTACGATCAGTCCGGCTTCCATCTCCCTGGTCGCCGGCCAGGTGACTTCGATCAGCGCTCTGGCGGTGAACGCATCGAACAACACCGTGAGCACAACGTTCACTTTCAACTCGTCGAACACCAAGATCGCCACGGTTTCGCCTTCGGGCAGTGTCTGCGGCGGCGTCTGGGACTCAACCTTTGTGGTCTGCAATGGCAACGATTCATTGGGCAATCCGGTAACGGGATCGGCCATCATAACCGCGACCGCGGGGGGCGTAACCAGCGGACCGGTGAACGTCGCGGTGCATCCCTCGGTAACATCGGTCACCGTCGATCCGGTCGCTGGATGCTTTTCCATCGCCCAGACCCATCAGTTCGTCGCCCACGCCTTCCATAACGCTACTGACATCACCAACCTGGTGGGCAACTTTACCTGGTCATCTTCGATTGCCACCGTGGCCCCGGTGGACGCGAACGGCCTGGCGACCGCCCGAGTGCCCGGCCTTACAGGAGTCGTGGCCACGGTCGGCGCCACCACTTCGCCCGCCGTCAATTTCAAGACGTGCATGCCCGTACTGCTGGTGCTGCACATTAACGGAGACCCGGCCGGCGTGCCTACGGAAGCCGTGACGATGAACGTGACTGACACCAAGACAATCCAGGCCGACATGGTGGACGAGTTAGGCGCCATTACTCCCAACGCGCCGGTCACGATTCTCAGCAACAACACCACGGTGGCCACCCTGAGCGGCGCTACCCTGACGGCGCAATCCCCTGGCGGAGCGGGACTGCAGGCCGTGTGTGCGCCTCCAGCGTGCGGCAACGGCATCAACACGCCGATTTACAGCAACCTTTTCAGCGTGACCGTGAACGGAGCCAGTCCCATCACCACCTCCGTGTACGCGGCCAGCTCCTTTGCGCCGCCGGCCGGCACTTCCAGCACGCTGCTCCCAATCGATATCAGCAAGAGCCCGCCCGTGGCCGGCACTGCCATTACCCTGCCCGGAGTGCCGAACTCGATTGTGTTTGATCCAACGGGAGTCCGCGGCTTCATCGGAAGCAGCGCGGGGCTGATCATTTTGGACACGGGAACCAACACCGTGAGTCTGGCCACTCCGGTGCCGATCGGCAAGGTGCTGGCGGTTTCGGCGGACGGAAGCAAAGTCATTTTGTCCAACGCCGCGATTGATCCCGGAACGAATGCGCCAATCGATCCCTTTCCTTCCGAGCAGCGTGTGTGGGTCTTTGACCGGACGGCGAGCACGATCACCACTTTTGTGCTTACCGGCGCGGTGGCCGCCACATTCGATGCCGACCTCTTTCGCGCCTATGTGGTGGCCAGCAACGGCAACGTCTATGTGATCTCGCCGCTGCTAACCACGGTAACCACGAGCATCGGAGGCGCCAGCACCAGCGCAACCACGCTGGCTTCCGGGCCGTTCGTCTATATCGCAAACTCGGCCGGACTGGAAGTAATGGCCACCTGCAACAATGTCCAGCAGGGGCTTACGCCGCCCACCAACTCGAGCACCATTCAACTGGTGGGATCGACGAAAAACGCGAACACGATCGTCGCCATGGACTCAACGGGACTCGACGTGGAAACCGTGACCACCTCGGCGCTCACGCCGCCGGTCACCATTACGCCGGCCAACTGCCCCGGCAACGTCAGCTACAGCAACCAGTTCATCGACTTTGGGCTTGGCGCGATCACCGCCCGGCAGATGCTAGTGGCCAGCAATGGATCGCATGTTGCCGTGTTTCCGGTTGGGCTGAATAAAGTGTTGACAGCTGTGCCCGCTCCTGGAGGCGTGGTGTTTGCCATACCTCTCCCCGCGGGAGCCACGGAACCGCTGAGCGGTGGCATGACGCCGGACGGAAATACCATCTGGGCCGGGATCGGCGGCACAAATTCCGTGGACAGGATCAACCTGAACACCGGCGCGGATGACGTACAGGTGCCGACGAGCTTCAAGAAATCAGACGGTTCCGCGGCGCCACCCAACGTCGTAGGACTGGTACCGAAATAGCCGGAGCCGCAACTTGAATCGCTGGAGCTGAAATTTTGGCCGAGCCGCCCGCAAAACCGTATCGCGGGCGGCTTGCGCCTTCTCCCACCGGATACCTTCACCTGGGCCATGCGCGCACCTTCTGGGTGGCGTGGCAGCGCGCCCGCGCCGCCAACGGCAAACTCATCTTCCGCAATGAAGACCTGGATTACCAGCGCTGCCGGCCGGAATTCGCAAGCGCCATGGTGGAAGATCTGCGCTGGCTGGGCCTGGATTGGGACGAAGGCCCATATGCGCAGAGCGAACGCCGCAGTTTTTATCTCGAAGCCTGGCGTAAGCTGCGCGACGGCGGGTTTATCTATCCGTGCAGCTGCTCGCGCAAAGACCTGGAACGTGCGTTGTCTGCGCCACATGAAGCATTGCATGCAGCGGCGTTGCATGGCGCTGGATCAGGCAGTGATATAACGCCGGCCACCGACGA
>CAZFRV010000021.1:0-9832 GCA_964521445.1 uncultured Acidobacteriaceae bacterium | reverse complement strand
GCCGATCTTCTCCTGCAGTCAGGCATGAGAGAATGGAAAAACCCGGTCATGGAGTTTCTGAGGATTCACTACCGGAGGGCCGTCGCATGGGCAGTACACCAACGCTGGTTTACGATTGGCGCGGCCGGCTGCGCACTCTTGCTGGCGATTTTCCTGGCGTTCAGCGGAGTGATCGGGTCCGAATTCCTGCCCCATCTTGACGAAGGCGCAATTTGGGTGCGGGGTACGTTGGCGCCGAGCGTAGGTCCCACCGAGAGCGCTCGCGTGGCTGAGCGGGCCCGGCAAGCGCTTGCGTCATTCCCCGAAGTTCCCAGGGTGGTCAACCAGATCGGCCGCCCTGACGATGGCACAGACACGACGGGATTTTTCGATATGGAGTTTTTCGTTGATCTCCTGCCGAAAGAGCAATGGCGGCCAGTCTTCCATCAAGACAAAGAGAGACTGATTGCGGCGATGGACCACGAACTGGAGAAGATACCGGGGGTATTTTGGGGCTTCTCGCAACCGATCTCGGACAATCTGGAAGAGGCTGTGAGTGGTGTCAAAGGCGCTCTGGCGGTGAAAATCTACGGAGATGATCTCAAAACACTCGAAGCCAAGGGGGATCAGATCGTCGATGTAATGCGGGGCATTCGGGGTATCGAGGATCTCGGGCTGTTTAGAGTTCTCGGGCAGCCCAACCTCAATTTCGAAGTGGACCGCGATCAAGCCGCACGCTTCGGGATCAATGTTTCTGACGTTCAAGACGCGATTCAAACTGCCGTCGGTGGAAACGCAGTCAGCCAGGTGCTGATCGGAGAACAGCGATATGACCTCGCCGTGCGTTACTTACCACAGTACCGCGACACAAAAGAAGCAATGGAAAAGATCCGCCTGCTTTCCCCGACCGGCGAGCGAGTCTCGCTTGCGCAATTGACAAAGGTCAGCGTCTCTGATGGCGGTTCTGAAATCTACCGCGAAGCCAACTCACGGTATGTGGCGATTAAATTCAGTGTGCGTGGCAGGGACCTGGGCAGCACGGTGGAGGAAGCAATGAAAAAGGTCAACGCCAATGTCAAGCTTCCTGCTGGATACACCATCGACTGGGCGGGCGAATACGAGAGCCAGAAGCGCTCAGAGCGTCGGCTGTTGATTGTCCTGCCGATCACGATCGTGGCCATCTACGTCATCCTGTACTCGATGTTCAAGTCAGTCAAATGGGCGCTTCTGGTTTTGACCAACGTAGCCATGGCGCCGTTGGGAGGCCTACTGGCCCTGCTGCTGACGCATACCTATCTAAGTGTCTCTTCCGGCGTCGGCTTTCTTGCTCTCTTCGGCGTGTCCGTGCAGACCGGGGTCATCATGGTGGAATACATCAATCAACTCCGGGCCAGAGGATACACGATTGAGCAGTCCGCGGTGGAAGGGGCGGTCTTGAGACTTCGTCCCATCATGATCACGATGCTGGTCGCGAGCCTGGGCCTGCTTCCGGCCGCGCTTTCGCACGGGATCGGGTCGGATTCGCAGCGTCCGTTTGCGATCGTGATCGTCGGTGGCCTTGTCTCCAATCTCCTGATCAGTATTTTCTTGTTGCCAACGCTTTACGCCTGGTTTGCGCGTCCCACGGACAAGTTTCCCGAGCCTGAATTTGAGGGCGCCGTATAGCATCTTGCTGTAGTGTTCTTCTTCCGATCAGTCAAAGGATTGTGATTATGACAAAGACAGAAGTTTGTGAGTTCATTCGGGAAATCGGCATCCTCCCCGCTATCCGGGTGTCTTCTGCCGAGGAAGCACATTTTGCGGCCGACTGTGTTACTGCCGGAGGCATACCCATCGTGGAAATTACCATGACCGTTCCCGAGGCAGTTAGTTTGATTGCCCATCTTGTTAGCCATCACAAGACGATGGTCGTCGGTGCCGGGACTGTGCTGGATATCGAGACGGCACGACAATGTGTGGACGCGGGGGCAAGCTTCTTAACCGCACCTGGTTTCGATCCCACTCTCGTGGAATTCGCTGCCCAGGAAAATCTTGCGGTTCTACCCGGCGCATTAACACCTACTGAGGTGGTCATGGCATGGAAAGCCGGAGCGGACTTTGTAAAAGTCTTCCCCTGTGCCCAGGTTGGTGGCGACAAGTACATCAAGGCTCTGAAGACGGCATTACCACAAATTCCGTTGATCGCGGCTGGAGGGGTGAATCAACAGACAGCGACCAATTTCATCCTGGCAGGCGCCACGGCGATCGTCTTCGTCAACGAGTTGATACCGCCTGAGGCCATTGAGCAGCGAGAATCATCGAGAATTCAAGAGCTTGCACGGCGTTTCTTAGCTTTTGTTAATGTAGGACTAGTTCGGTTACCGCCGCAGAAAGAACAAAGGGCGATTGCCGCAACCGAAACCGATTTTTCCAAGCTTCACAAACGCGCACGCAAACCCTAGCCGTTTGCGAGCACTCAGACAACGCCTGGAGTTCTGCATCCGGCTTCTTCAACACTGAGGGCCGCGGAGGCAACCACCGGGTGCCCATCTGCTACATTTAGGCATTGCGGAGATCGAACACATCCTTGCTCAGGGCTTCCGTCATTCTGTTGCTGGGATGCTTGTCGCCCATGCCGGGATATGCCCAGCAGGGTGCGCCCGATGAGCTATTGGCCGTCGCGCAGGGGCCTGCTGGGGAGGAAGACTCTTCTTCCCTGCCGCCCACGATCTTTCCTCATTCGCAGACGGCGCCGTGGTGGGTGTCTGGGCAGATCAACATCATTTTTCAGGGACACCCCCCGTTCCATGCGCTCTATTCCGGTCCCAACAGCCTGCGGCCGGAAGGACAAGCAGTCACCTCGACCCTAGTTACTCTGTACACCGCGTATGCCTTCAACCGCAGCACGGAAGTGCTGTTCGACGTGGAGAGCGCCAGCGGGCACGGCATCAGCAACGCGTTGGGGCTGGCCGGCTTTACCAACCTGGACGTGGTCAGGAACCCCAAACTCGGTCTCGCGCCGTACATCGCGCGCGCCGAGATCCACAAAGTATTCGCGCTGAGCTCCGAAGAAGAGGACCAGGAACGCAATCCCATCAATTCGATCCTGACCAAGATGCCGGTCCGCCGGTTGGAGCTGCGCGCCGGCAAGATGAGTCTGGCCGATTTCTTTGACGTGAACCCCGTGGGCGGTGACAGTCATTTGCAGTTCCTGAACTGGACCGCCGACAACAACGGCAGCTACGACTACGCCGCCGATACCCGCGGCTACACCTTCGCGGCCATCGTGGAATACGAAGACCGCAACTGGGGCCTGCGGTTTGCCGAAGGCCTCATGCCTAAAGTCGCCAATGGCCCGGACCTTGACTTCAATCTTGCCCGCGCGCGTTCGGAAAATGTGGAGTTGGAGCTGCGGCCGGAGTTCATCAAGGACCGGCACACAGTGTTGCTGTTTCTCAGCTACGTGAACCACGCCAACATGGGCATGTATCGCCAGGCGGTTCAGGACTTTCTCAATGGGACCACTTCCACGCCCGACATTGCGGCGACCCGCCAGCAAGGGCGCATCAAGTACGGTTTCGGCTTCAATTTCGAGCATGAGCTGACGAAGACCGTGCGCCTCTGCGGCCGCGCCGGCTGGAATGAAGGTCAGAACGAAAGCTTCGCCTACACCGAGGTGAACCAGTCTTTCCAGCTGTGCGGGGATTGGCGTCCCAATGTCCGGCGCCGGCCGTGGGACAAGCTGGGCCTGACTTTCATGAGCAACGCGATTTCCAAAGCTCACCAGCAATACCTGGCGCTGGGCGGACTTGGGTTCCTGCTCGGCGACGGCCGGCTCACCTACGGCCGTGAAAACATCCTTGAGGGCTATTACAACGCCCATCTCTGGCGCGGCATTTACCTTTCGCCCAATTTGCAGTACATCGTTCATCCCGGATACAACCGGGATCGCGGGCCAGTCCTGGTCGGGGGCCTCAGGTTGCATCTGGAGCTCTGAATCGGGGATCTCCGGCCGGACCTCCAGGCCGCCGGTCCATGTACATTGGTTTGACTCCGGGGCCGGGAATCGCTGAAGTTTCAGAGCTGGTTCGCGGATTGGCCGATAAAATAGGAGCAGAGACGAAGCTTATTCGCATGTTCCGCCTCCTCGCCAAAATATTCGCGATCGCCGTGATTCTTGCGGCTGCCTGGCTGGCCTATGGCCTGCTGGCGCCCATCGGTGCGGCGGAGGAAAAGCTGGTGCAACTCAAGCCCGGCTCTTCCGCGCATCGCATTGCCGCGGCGCTGGAGACGGCCGGGGTCATTCGCAGCCAGCATATGTTCCTGCTGTGGCACTCTCTGCACGGGCGCAAGCCGCTGAAGGCCGGCGAATATGCCTTCGATCATCCGGCGCGGCTCAGCGAAGTCTATGACCGCATTACCCGCGGCGACATTTATGTCCGCACTCTGGTGATTCCCGAAGGCTACAACATGTTCGATATCGCCGCGGCCATCGAAGCCGCTGGCCTGGGCAAACGCGACGATTTTCTGCACGTGGCGCGCACCGAAACCGCGCTGGTGCAGGATCTTGATCCCCAGGCGCCAAGCCTGGAAGGCTATCTTTTTCCTGATACCTACCACTTCACCCGGACGCAATCGGCACATGACATGGCTGCGGCCATGGTGCATCGTTTTCGGCAGGCTGCCCGCGACGCCGGCTTGAACCAGGACGTCCACAATACCGTGACCATGGCCAGCATCGTGGAGAAGGAGACTTCGGCGGCGGAAGAACGGCCCGTGGTCGCGGGAGTTTTCTACAACCGGCTGGCGAAGCAAATGGTTTTGGCTACAGACCCTAGTGTCATCTATGCTGCGCTGCTGAACGACCGCTATCGCGGGGCCATCTATCAATCCGACCTGCATTTTGATTCTCCGTACAACACTTACATCAAGCCCGGCTTGCCGCCAGGACCGATCGCGAATCCGGGCAAGGCGTCATTGCAGGCAGCGATGCACCCGGCCAGCACGGATTATCTCTATTTTGTGAGCGACAATCAGGGCCGCCATAAGTTCTCGCGCACGGCCGGCGAGCACTCTCGTAATGTGACCGCCTATCGCAGAGCGGTAGCGCAAAGCGTAAACCGTTAAGGACTTACCAGCAGGCCGTGCCGCTCTTTACACCCTCTTGACGCGCTTTGTCGCGCCAGCAGCCACCCTTAAAACCCCGCTTTTCGATATACTTAATCGAACAAAAATAAGAGACGGATAACTACTTAACTAATGCATTCGCCGTATCGACCCTTCTGGCCCAGAGCCTTGATTTTGATGTTTGCGATCGTGCCGCTGAGCGGCTGCTTGATCAGCAGCTCGCATCCAGTGCCGCATATCAGCACGAACAAACTCCAGGACGCCACCCTGGATCAACTGGTGGCAACCATCAACGGGGACGCCGATCGCCTGCAGACCTTTATCGCCGCCGTGGACATCCACTTCGCCACCGGCGGCAAGAAAAAGGGCCAGGTAACCGAATACACTGACTTCGGCGGCCACGTCCTCCTCCGTAAACCGGAAACCTTGCGCATGATCGTCAACGCGCCGGTGGTGGGCAACCGGGTGCTTGACATGGTCACCAATGGCAAGACGTTTGAGGTGTCGCTCCCGACGAAGAACCAGTTTCTTGTAGGATCCAACCAGCTCGTCGGCAAGCCCTCGACCAATCCCATCGAAAACCTGCGCCCGCAGATCATTACGGACGCACTGCTGCTCCAGCCCATTGATCCGGAAAGCGAAATCGCGGTTCTGGAACAGAGCACGGAGATGGTCAAGGACGACAAGACCCACAAAGATGCGGAGCAGCCGAATTATGTGGTGATCGTGCTGACCAAGGACCCGGCCGGAGCTTATCTCTCGCGCAAGATCGTTTTCAGCCGTGAGGACTTGCGGCCGCATGCCCAGTACATTTATGACCGCCAGGGCCAGTTGGTAACCTTTGCCCGCTATGAGGACGTCACTGACCACGGTGGCGTCATGTTCCCGTCTGCGATCGACATTCAGCGTCCCGTCGAAGAGTATTCGTTCCGGCTGACCGTCATTACGCTCCGCCTGAATGAGACGATCCAGGACGCTCAGTTCGAGCTGCCGCAGCCTCCGGGCTCCAAGCTGGTCAACCTGGACAACAAGAACACCAGCGCCGATACCAGGATCGAATCCAAGCAAGACTTGGCCAAGAGCCCGCAATAACCGGGCCGGCCGCGCGGGTTGTGTCCGACGAGGAAGAGGGGACAGGCCCGGCGCCAGCAGGAAGGTCGCTCCATGAACAAGATGATTGTCTCCAACCTGGCCTATCGGCCCTTGCGCTCGATCATCAGCGTATTTGCCGTGGCCCTGGAGGTTACGCTGATCCTGCTGATTGTGGGATTCGCGCTGGGAATGCTGAATGACAACAAGGCGCGCCAGAAGGGCATTGGCGCGGACGTGATGGTGAAGCCGCCGGGCTCTTCGAACTTTGCCGCCTTCTCGAGCGCTCCTGTTTCCGTCAAGGTCGGGGACATCCTCCTCAAGCAGCCGCACGTGACAGTGGTATCGCCGGTGGTCCTGCAGACCACGAACAATGTCGAGGTGCTCTACGGGGTCGACCTCCGGACCTTCGAAGCTCTGGGCGGGCCCATGCGCTATCTGGAAGGGCATGGGTTCCAGCAGCCTTACGACATGATCGTGGATGAATATTACGCGGCCAGCCACAAGCTTCATGCCGGCGATATGGTGCGCGTTCTCGATCACGACTTCCATGTTTGCGGCATCATTCCCCAGGGACGCGGCTCGCGCCGCTACATTCCCATCGCTACCTTGCAAGACCTGACCGGCACCGAGAACAAGGCCACCATGTTCTACGTGAAGCTGGATGACCCCAACAACGCGGACGCCGTGGCCCAGCAGATCAAGACCATTCCCGGCATGGAGAACTACAACACCATGTCCATCGGCGAGTGGCTCGCCCTGATGTCGGCGGACAATATTCCCCTGCTCTCCACCTTCATCAACATCGTGATTGGCATCGCCATGGTGATCGGGTTCATCGTGATCTTCCAGTCCATGTACACGGCGGTGTTGGAGCGCACCCGGGAGATCGGGATCTTGAAATCTTTGGGCGCATCGAAGATGTTTATCGTGCGCATTATTCTTCGCGAAACCCTGCTGCTGGCCATCGCCGGTATCATCTGCGGAATCGCTATCAGCGTGCTTGCGTCTCATGCCATCCGTTATAAACTCCCGACCGTCCCGGTGGAGTTCACCGGCGGCTGGGTTCTCCGTGCCACCATCATCGCCATCGTGGGTTCCCTGATCGGCGCCATGTATCCGGCATTCAAAGCCGCTCAAAAAGATCCCATTGACGCGCTGGCGTATGAATGAGCAATTAGCAATTGGCAAATAGCAATTAGCCAGGGCGTCATTGGAAATTGTATCGACTGCCCATCGGGAATTGCCCCTTTCCCCACACTGCCAATCGCTCCGAGACAAAAGCTAATTGCTATTTGCTGATTGCTTCTTTCACTCATGCCGCAACGCTTGCGTCGGATTCACCCGCGCGGCCCGCGCCGCAGGGATGTAGCCGGCGATGCAGGCCACCACGCCCAGAATTCCGGTTGCGGCCACCAGAGTCAGCGGATCCCAGGTGCTCAGGCCGTACAAACGTGAAGCCACCAGGCGAGCGGCGCCAACAGTAGCGCCAACGCCCACAACCACGCCGATGGCGATCATGACTCCGGTCTCCCGCAGGATCATGCCGATCACGCGGCTCTTGCCCGCGCCCAAGGCCATGCGAATGCCGATCTCGTTGGTGCGCCGGGCCACGCCGTAGGAAAGCACGCCGTACAATCCGGTAGCAGCCAGCAGCAGCGCCACCAGGCCGAAGATGCTGCACAGGCGGGCGACCATGCGCGGCTGTTCGTTGACCCGGTCCACGTTCTCGGCCAGCGGGCGGGCGTTGTCAATGGGCAGGTCTTCGTTGACGCTGAGAATGGTTTTGCGAACCGTGGCCAGCATCGCTTCGGGATCGCCGGCGGTGCGGATCTCAAACGTCGCCCAGTTCGCGGGACCTTGCATGAACTGGTCCGCGGGGATGTAAAAACGCGGCGGGATATCGCCTTTGAGCCGGTGATCGCGCGCGTCCTTGGAGACGCCCACCACTTCATACGTGACCTTTTGGTCTCCGAACTTCTCCGTAACGTGCCGCCCAATCGGGCTGCGGCCGGCAAAGAATTTTTTAGCGAACGCCTCATTGATCACCGTGACTTTCGGTGACGACACCGTATCCTGAAACCCAAACTCCCGTCCCAAAAGCAGGGGAATGCCGACGGTGGAAAAATACTGCGGCCCCACCATATCGAAGCGCGAGCCTTTGTCTTTGTCATTCTGGGGCGTGAATCCTTCCACTTCGATCTGATCACCCGATTCCGAGCCGCTGAACAGGCCATTGCTGGAATACGTAGCGCCCTGGATACCGGGCGTACTACGCAGTTTTTCGATCAGGTCGCGCCACAGGCTGGAGGCGCGGGCGTCTTTGTAGCCGGCCGTCAGTCCATCCACCGTCGCCATCAACAGCTTTTCTTTGGGATAGCCGAGGCCCACCGACTGCAAGTTCCACAGTGTGCGCAAGAACAGCCCGGCGCCGGCCACCAACAAGAGGGAAAGCGCCACCTGCGCGATCACCAGTCCTTTGGCCAGGTTCAGCCGGCCGCTGCCGCTGGTAACGCCGCGGCCGGTGTCGCGAAGGCTGTCCGTCAGGTTGACGCGCGTGCCGCGAAGCGCGGGCACCAGTCCGAAGATGAGTCCGGTGAGAAAAGTTACGCCGGCGGTGAAGCCCAGCACGCGCCAATCCAGCCCGGGTGAAAGCGCCAGATTCTCCCGGCGTCCGGCGAGCAACAGCACCAGGGCGCGTGACGCTCCCCAAGCCACCAGCGTGCCCACAATGCCGCCCAGCGTCGAGAGCACCAGGCTCTCGGTGAGGAACTGGCGTACCAGACGGATGCGCGAGGCGCCGATGGAAAGCCGCACGCCAACTTCCTTGTATCGGGCCGTGGCCCGGGCCAGCAGAAGATTGGCCACATTGATGCAAGCGATCAGCAGTACCACGCCCGAGGCCGCCAGCAGCATCAGCAGCTGTTGCGAAAAATCGTCGCGACCGCCGAAGGCTCCGGTGCGGGCATCTTTTAACCTGAGGTGCTGGTCGAGCACGGCCTTGCGCGTTTCCGGCGCCAGCGTGGTGGGATAGCCGTTCTCGATGATGCCGCGGAAGAGTACGTCGATCTCGGTCTGCGCTTTGGCCCGGGTGACGCCTGGCTTCAGGCGACCGAAGGCATGTAGCCACATCACCTTCGTCATGGATTTGCTGAGGTCCTCGTGCAGCCAATCGCGGCCGGGCATGACCTGGAGCTCCATCAACATGGGCATCCAGAAGTCGGGCTTCTCGCCCACGGTTTCTCCGCGGAACCCCGGCTCGGCCACCCCGATGATGGTGTAGGTGGTATTCAGCATGCGGACCGGCGTGCCCAGCACCGAGGTGTTGCCGCCAAACCGGCGCTGCCAGAAGTCATAGCTGATCACGGCGTAAGGGTCCTGGCCCGCGCCCTTGGCGTCTTCCCTGGTGAAGAAGCGCCCAATCACGGGCTCAACTCCCAGCACGTTGAAATATTCTTCTGAGACCAACCGGCCGCGCACGTCTTCCTGCCCGCCGCTTCCGATATGGACCGGCCATCGGTCCAACTGGGATTCCGCGACGCACAGCCCGGACAGCGTGGTCGAGTGATCGCGGAGCTGTTCGAACTCGGCATAGGTCATCAGGCCGCGTTCACCGTTGTCCAGCCCGTCGGAAACCCCGGAGGAATTCGGATCGGTC
>CAZFRV010000020.1:0-5436 GCA_964521445.1 uncultured Acidobacteriaceae bacterium | reverse complement strand
CGGGCATACTCGAACCGGAGATCACCCGGGCGCTGGCAGAAGTTGATCCCAACCTGACCCTCACCAGCGTCAGGACCATGCAGCAGCAAGTTGATCTCAGGTTCGATCAGGAGCGCGCCGTGGCCGGCCTGGCCGGCTTGTTCGGGGCGGTGGCGCTGCTTCTGGCCGCCATCGGACTGTACGGTGTTACCGCATATACGGTTGCCCAGAGGACACAGGAAATCGGCATTCGCATGGCGCTTGGCGCCGATCGCGTGAAGGTTGTCCAACTGGTCTTGCGCGGGGCGTTTCGGCGCGTGTTGTTCGGGCTGATATTGGGGTTGCCCCTGGCCATCGGGGCCGGGCGCCTGATCTCCAGCCAGCTCTACGGCGTCTCCAGCTGGGACCCGATTGCGCTGAGCGTGGCGGCTGGCGCGCTCGCGCTCTCGGCATTCGTCGCGGCCATGATTCCGGCCCGCCGCGCGGCCTCTATTTCCCCCATGAACGCTCTGAGAACGGAGTAAACGCGGGCTCAGGGAACCTACCGCCGGTGGGTAACGCTTGCGGCGCCGTTCCATTGCAGCAACTCAGGCTTCGAAATCCACCATCTGTACTGGAATGGCGATCACTCCAGCACGCTCACAGCCGGTTCGTTCCAATGTTCGTACTTTCCGTATATTTGCGATTCTACCGGCTCTGTTCCTGGCGGCAATTACTTCTCTCTTCGGACAGGCTGCCCGAGACACCGTTACCGACTTGAAGTTCCACAAGTTCCAACCCAAAATAGCGCCTGAGCGAGCCGTCTCGGCAAGTAGCGCGCAGTCCAGCATCAAGGGTATCGGCGTAACCGCGGCCCAGCAGATGATGACCCTGCAACAGGACAAGGCGGCGCGTACGTCGGCGCAGAGAAAGATCGACTCCAACTTGATCTACACGATGCGCATGCTTGCCGGAAACCACGTCGCCGACGGAGTGCCTTTCCTCAACACCGGAGTCGACCTCGATGCGAACGACAACCTCGTCGTCGACATAGTGGCGAACGTCACCGACCAACTCGTGAAGCAGTTGATCGCCGCGGGCGCCCAAGTGCTATACAAGAACGCCAGGTTGCGCAGCATCCGGGCCATTATTCCTCCCACCCAGATGGAAGGAATTGCCGCCTCGCCGGACGTGATCTTCATTTCGCCCAAGCAGGGTTCGGCGACTGCGCGGATCCAGCCACCGGCTTCCCCGAGCTATGTGCTGCGCCCGACCCTTGCCCCGGGGTTTGCGCAGAGAGCTGCCAACGTACGCCGCCAGCTGGCGATGCTGCTGTTCTCGACTCCCGGAGTGCCGGTCGTCGGACAGGGCAGCGTGGAGACGGAAGGCGATTTTACTCACCGGGCCATGGGCGCGCGCGGTGCGTTCGGCGTGAATGGAGCTGGTTTGAAAATCGGTGTTCTCTCCGATGGCGATACCAGCCGCGCGCTGAGCCAGGCGACAGGCGACCTGCCACCGGACTGTGGAACGCCGCCATGCGTCTCCGTGCTTCCCGGACAAGATGGGTTCGGGGATGAGGGCACCGCGATGATGGAAATCATCCATGACATGGCGCCCGGCGCCAGCCTGGTCTTCGCTACGGCGGACAATGGCATCACCAGCTTCGCGCAGAACATCAACGATCTGCGTTTCACCTCTCATTGCGACATCATTGTGGACGATGTCTTTTACTTCGTCGAAACTCCATTCCAGGACGGGCAGACCGCGTCCGTAACTTCAACCACGCAGGCCGGCGTGGTCATCCAAGCGGTCAACGATGTTGTCGTCGCCGGCGCGTTGTATTTTTCTTCCGCCGGAAACGAAGGCAACCTGGATTCCTTGACTTCAGGGACTTTCGAGGGCGACTTCAACGGCGTAGCCTCCGCCGCGCCTTTGCCCGCGGGGAAAGTGCACAACTTCGGCAGCAACAATTTTGATGTCATCACTTCCCCTGGACTTGAGATTCTCGGGCTTTGGTGGGCGGACCCGCTCGGCGCCTCTGCCAACGATTACGACCTCTACGTCCTGGATAGCACCGGCGCGACGATTGTGGCCGCTTCTACCAACCTCCAGAACGGCACCCAGGATGCCGTGGAGTTAATCGGCAGCGGCGCCGTGACGCCCGGCAACATGGTGGTTGTATTCCAGAATACTGGCGCCGCCGACCGCTTCTTCCATCTGGTGGTCTTCCGCGGCGGTCTTACGGTCAATACCGCGGGGGAAACACACGGGCACTCGGCCGCCTCCGGCGCCTATACGGTAGCGGCGACACCTGCCGCGGTGTCCGCAGGCTTTCCCACCCCCAACGGCCCCTTTCCCAATCCTTTCACCACAGCCAATCAGATTGAATTTTTTAGTTCAGATGGACTTCGCCGCATCTTCTTCAACGGGGATTCAACGGCGATTACGCCGGGAAATTTCTCATCGACCGGTGGCACAGTGCTGAACAAGCCGGACGTCACCGCGGCCGACGGCGTCTCGGTAACCGGCGTGGGAGGCTTTGGTAGCCCGTTTTATGGAACCTCCGCCGCGGCGCCTGCCGCGGCCTCCGTAGCCGCGTTGGTGAAGTCGGCCCAGCCATCGCTGACCGCGGCCGAGATGCGCACGGCGCTGACCTCGACCGCGGTGGACATCATGAACCCGGGATTTGACCGTGATTCCGGCGCCGGCATAGTGATGGCCTTCGAAGCCATCAACTCGCTGGGCGTGACCGGCAACGCCAACCCCGAACTAGGTACGATTGCCGCCAATGAGAATCCGGGCAACGGGAATGGCGTCATCGAACCCGGCGAGGGCGCCAGCATCCAGATTCAGCTCAAAAACACGAATGGAGTGAAAGCGGCCACCGGCGTGACCGCCACTCTAACGTCTCCGACTCCAGGTGTCCTCATCACCCAGCCCGGCACGAGCGCGTATGCTGATATGGCGGTGGGGGCGGCGGGCGGGAACAACTTGAGCCCATTCACCTTTACCCTGGCCAGCAATTACCCTTGCGGCCAGACGGCCGACTTCACTTTGACGGTGAACTATACCGGCGGACCGCCGCGAGTGCTGAACTTCACCGTCTCGACCGGATTGCTGAACATCACCAATACCCTGGGAACCAAGCCGACTGCACCAGCCGGCATCACCACGGCGACCGGGACCCAAACCGATAGAATCAATCGCAATGGCACTCCCAGTGCCTGTGGCGTACCCAAGCTGTTTCCGGGCACCATCGCATCTGGCCCGAGGACCTTCGATTCGTACACCTTCACCGCGTGCCAGGCAGCCTGCATGACCGTTGGCCTCAACTCCAGCAGCGGCATCGGCCTCTTCGAGTCCGTTTATTCGCCGAGCTACGACCCTACCAACATTGCGACGAATTTCCAGGGCGACGCCGGCCTGAGCGGCAATGCTCAATCCTTCGGCATCACTACGACCGCCGCAACCCCCTACACCATCGTGGTGAACGATGTAAACGGATCTTCGTTCGGAAGCAGCTACACCTTGCAGTTTCCGGCGTGCATCCTGAATTGCAATATCAACCACCTGCCCATCGCCTTGGCGCACAATGTTACGGTGGCTGCGGCCAACACCGGCGGAACGGCCAACGCCAGTGTAAATAACGGTTCATCCGATCCCGATGGCGATCCCATCACGCTGACCCAGAGTCCTCCCGGTCCTTATTCCGTGGGCAACACCAGCGTGCTGCTTACGGTGGTGGACACGAAAGGGGCAACGGCGCAGGCCAGCGCCACGGTCACCGTGGTCAACCCGGACTTCACCTTGGCCCCCACGCTGCCCGCAGTAACCGTACTCGCGGGACAATCGGCCACGGAACACATCACGTTCACTCCCAATCCTGGCATTGGTTCTACGCTCACCTTCGCCTGCTCCGGACTGCCGGCGCTGGCAGCCTGTTCCTTTGCGCCGTTTAGCGTGCCCGCCGGCAGCGCGACGACCGATGTGGTCCTGACCATCACCACCGCCGGGCCCAACGCATCGCTCGCGCGTCCGCGGATCTTCTACGCAGCATGGATGCCGCTCGCCGCGCTGGGTTTGATGGGGATCGTCCTTGCGGCGCCGGGGAAACGCCGCAGGGCAGCCGTACTGCTCGTGAGCTTGTTCCTGATCGGTGCGATGACGCTCTTGGCTGGCTGTGGGAGCACCCATGCTGCTGCACCCTCCACTCCAAAAGGCACGTCCACGGTCACGGTGACAGGTACATCGGGCAATGTGACCCACACGGCTACCTTCAGCTTGACGGTAAACTAGCGTTTTCATGTTTTGCTGTAAAACAGCGTTTCAACGCCTGTGCGTTTTTGCCCATCTTTAAATACACAGCACAGCGGCTGAACATATTTTTCAAGCCACGCGAACCTCCGGTCATACGTGCCCCTTATACATGTCCCTAAGTAATTTCTAATGAGCCGTTTACAGGTTTCGATCCATCGTAGAATGAAGACCGATTCCCCCGGAAGGAAGCGATCAAAAACCGCAGTCGGTTTGTCACAGTCGGTTTGCCATGAACGCCAAACCTAGCCAACCTCCGTGGGAGTTTCTTGCCGTCTGCCGCGATGCGCACGTCTACACGGTGTTGACTGCGGCGATTCATGACTTTGCCGGCGCCGCGACCACTACTTCCGACACTGCCGCCGCGCTGGCCTATATCACCCGGCGCAAACTGGATGGAATCTTC
The DNA here is from genome assembly GCA_964521445.1 of uncultured Acidobacteriaceae bacterium. Taxonomy (GTDB): domain Bacteria; phylum Acidobacteriota; class Terriglobia; order Terriglobales; family Acidobacteriaceae; genus Angelobacter. The sequence goes on along the minus strand of CAZFRV010000020.1, from coordinate 758 downwards.
ATCGATATGCGGATCGATGGCGCCTTGAACTTGCTGGGCAGTATTCGCCGTGGCACTTCGAACCGCTTCGCCGTGGTTTTTGCTTGCGCCGGAGAACATGAAGACGCCAGCCGCCTGCTGAACGCGGGAGCAAACTTTGTGGTGCATAAGCCTCTGGATCCTGCCGAGGTGGCCATGGTTCTGGAGAGTGCCGGCCAGTTGATGGCGGTGGAGCGACAGCGCTATGCGCGTCACCAGCTCACACTGCCCGTGGTTCTGAAGACGATGGATCGGGAGCAGAAAGCCACGACCGTGAACATCAGCCGTGGCGGGATGATGGTGCGCTGTCCGCAGTCCCTCGACCCTGGTTCAGCCATCAATTTTGTGCTGGAACTCCCCATGGGCGGGCCGATCCGCGGTCGCGGCGAGGTCGCCTGGTCTAACACTGACGGTCAGATGGGAATCCGTTTTTACCTGATGGGAGATGACGTCAAGAGCACGCTGTGGCAGTGGATGGACCAGCGGACGCGGCAACATCCTGCGTCATGAGACATTAAGCAGCGCCGGTTTTTCCAGTCCAATCGCCCAGCAGATCGACCTCGCCTCCGGGGTTGAGCGCCTCCCGCGAAGGCTGAAACACGATTTGTTCGCCGCGACGAAAGTAGGCGCACACCAGGCTCCAGGTCTCAAACCCGCTGCCTGACACGGTGATCACAATGGCTTCCTTGGCCGATTGAGCCAGGTCACCCCAGCCTTCCCCATGCAACTGGACCGGTTCG
>CAZFRV010000019.1:0-7292 GCA_964521445.1 uncultured Acidobacteriaceae bacterium | reverse complement strand
GTCTGCGGCCTTTCCGGAGGCATTCTGTGCGCCGGCCATGACCTGGTAGAACTCCCAATGGCTGGGGTCGGCGGCGATGGCCTTGGTGCAGAAGTCAATGGCTGCGGCCGGTGTGCCCCGGTTGCTCTGTGCATTGCAGGCGTGGAAGTACGCCATGGCGGGCTGGGGCGCTAGCTCGGCGGCCTTCTGATAGAGGGCCGTGGCCTCATCCAGCCTGTTGAGGCGGTTCAGCGCGTCGCCTTGCGAAATCATCATGCCGCTGAGGTCGGTCTTTACCTTTTCCGGATTCGACGCGCCGGCGAGACCCTTCTCGAGAAGCTCCACAGCTTTTTGATAACTCCCAATCGCCTCCTGGTATTGTTCTCGATTGGCCTGAATCGTGCCCATGTTCTGGTAGAACTCCCAGCGGTTGGGATCCAGGGCGATGAGTTGCCGCAGCAGGTCGGCGGCGGTGGTCCAGTCGTGGGCCTCCAGCGCAGTTCGCGCTTCTGTGATCAGGGGATTCATTTTGCCGGCCAGGGAATTCGGGTCCTTGGTTACAACGTCCCCAGGAGCCCTGGTGGATAAGTCGATGTTCAAGACGTTCGAGTTCGTCTGATCTCCGTTATCGGCCACAGCCTTTTTCGTCCGGTACAAACGGAAGCCGGTGGGGTCGTTAACCTCGACTTGGTAGAACCCGGCGGCCACACCAAGGATCAGGAACTCACCTTTCTTATTGGTCTTGGTCTTGTACACCTTTCCAGTCCCGGAACTGGAAACACCGTTCTGAAGAATGCCGGCGTCGAGGGATTGCGTATAAGTGCCAATGTTGGTAAGTGTGATTTGCGCGTTGGCCAGAGGCTTGCCCTCACGGTCCAGGATCTTGCCGGAGACGGTGCCGCCTTGGGGGATTCCATAAAGAAGCAGAGCCAAGAGCGGTAGACAAAGTCCCATTGCAACCTCCTCGCGCCTGCAGCCACACAATCCCCTACCCTTGATGACACCACGAAGCCGGGCAAAGTTCCACCCTTATTTCTCCTGCCGTGCTGTACCGCGGTTTTCGGCGCACGCCCAGCCCTGTTCGGTTTAGAATCTCTGGAACTCGGACGCCAGGGGGTACGATGAAGCGCATCATGTTGCCGATGTTGGCCTGTCTGTGTGTCTCCATCTGCCTGAACGCCACGCATCCCCCGGCCAATGCCAGCGGCCAATTTGACTACTATCTGCTTTCCCTTTCCTGGGCGCCGAACTACTGCGCCGGCCATCCGGGCGATCATTCCATCGAGTGCCGCGCAGGAAAGCATGCCAATTTCGTGCTCCACGGACTTTGGCCTCAATCGAATGCCGGCCAGCCGCCCACGAACTGCGGTTCGGCGAGTCCCGTGTCCGCCGCCACGGTCCGGCACATGCTGCAGTACTATCCCAGCCGCGGGCTGATCCAGCACGAGTGGAGTACGCACGGCACGTGTAGCGGTCTCGCCGCCGCGCAATATTTCAGCAAAGTGGAACAGGCCTATACGGCGGTCAAGGTCCCGGACCAATTTCGCAGCCTTGACCATAGCCAGAAATTCAACGTCAAAGAAATTGAGCAGGGCTTCGCCGCCGCTAACGGCGCGCCCGCCGGCGCCTTTCGCATTTCCTGTCATGCAGGAGAACTGGTCAACGTGGAAGTCTGCCTGAACAAAGACCTCCAGTATCAGGCATGTACGGCGAGTGCGCGGGAGTGTCCATCGGCGCAGGTCTTGATGCGGCCGGTGAATTAACCCGCGGCGCTTGCCCGGGCGTCAGCTTTCAATGACTGCGAGAGTCCGGCACCGGCCAGGAACAGGATCAGCACAGCCAAGAATGAGACCAGCAGGGCGAGGCTGGCGCCCGCGAACAGCGATCCCCTACCCCTGTACGCGCCAGCCACCGCGGCCAATCCCAGCAGGAAAGCTGCCAAGAAGGCAACACCGGTCACCAAGGTCAGCCATCGGATCCAGCGATTTACCGGGAACGAAAACGAGCCAAGTCCGGGGTAGCGGAGAAAAAGCGGCGAGGAGAAGCCAAGCACCCCAAAAAAACAGAGCCATTTGGCCACTCCAAACGGAAATGGGTAAAGATTTCCAGGCTGCGACTGCAATGTTTCGAGGATGGCGACGTCCTCAAGGATATCGGCGAGCGCTGCCAGCGAGATCAGGATGGCCACCAGCCATCCCAGCCGTGGCGCCGAGCGGGAGGCGCGCATGGCGGCGCTGATCACGAAGACAAAGAAGGACCAATACAGGACGATTAAGACGAAGTCGAGATATTGCTGCAGACGCATGGCCTGCCAATTTTTTGTCGTGGCTGCGGCGACGGGCGTCTGATCGGGATCACCCAGCAGGTCCTTGACCTGCTGCTGGTTTTGCGCGAACTCCATGGCGAGTCCGGGGCTCTTGTGGATGCCGGCGATGGCTTTGGATTCGTCGACTTGAAACGTTCGACTATTGATCAACAGCACCGAAGACCAGGCGATGAGCGCAATAAGCAAGAGCAAGTTCCGGCGCATGGCAGGCTCCTGGAAGAGAAATCGCGGATTAATATACCTGACAAGAACGCGAAGCAAGGAATGAATCCTTCGTCGGACGGGAACGGCGCGCGGTCGTTTCTTGACGGGGTCCGGTATGCAAATGGTCGCACCTGCGGAATTTGTGAATCCCGCACGCCAGGGCACATCCATTGCTATAAAATCGTCTCCGCCGAGGAGGAGAGTCATGGACCAAAAGACGCAGAGTTTTGCCAACCACGCTAAGATTGACCCGCCATTCCACTACTTTTTGCTGCCGGTGTTATTGATCAACGTCATCGTGGTGGGCTACTACCTGGTTCGTTCCATCATCCAGGGCCGCGAGTGGCTCGGCGGCGTCTGGCTCCTGATCCTCTCGCTTGCGCTCGTGGTGATCATGGGCCGGCTGCGCGCCTATGCCACCTGTTTGCAGGACCGCATCATCCGCCTGGAAGAGCGTTTGCGTTTGGGCACGGTGTTGCCGGAAGGGTTGCGCTGTCGCATCGGCGAGCTGTCCGATACCCAGCTTGTAGGCCTGCGCTTCGCCTCTGACGCGGAGTTGCCGGCGCTCGTCCAGCGTGCGCTTGACGAAAAGCTCGACCGGACGCAGATCAAGAAAGCGGTCACGGACTGGCGGCCGGACTACTCGCGAGTCTAAGGCGGCTCTTGTGTCTACGACTGAGATAGACGAGCTCTTTGCTCAAACCCTCTCCGGCGGCTACGAGGATGAAAAACCGTGGGAGGCAGTCCACACCCTGCGGCATCTAGGAACACGAGAAATCTTTGAAAGAGCCGCGGAATGGTGCGCGTCAGATGACCCGTTGGTCAGAGCGCGTGGCGTGGATGTGCTGGCGCAACTTGGCAAAACCGCCGAGCACAGGAGCAACAGCTTCCCTGAAGAATCCTATTCCGTGATTGCAGCTCTTGTGCAACGGGAAAAAGAGCCCCGGCCGCTCTCTTCCGCCATAGCAGCCTTGGGCCACCTCGATAACCCTTTAGCCGTTCCTCTCATTGCCAAATTCGACTCGCACCCAAGTGCTGACGTGAGGTACGACGTGGCCTTCGCGTTGGGATGTTTCCCTAACGAAGTGCTTAGCGTTTCAACTCTCTTGAAGTTAATGGAAGATGCTGATGAAGACGTCCGCGACTGGGCGACTTTTGGGCTTGGCGTGCTGGGCGATGTTGACTCCGCTGAGATTCGTGATGCTCTCGTTCGACGTCTCACTGACTCCGATGAAGACGTGCGCGAAGAAGCCATGATTGGCCTTGCCAAGAGACAGGACCGACGAGTGCTCGCGGCTCTCTTAGCTGCACTCGAGGAGCCAGCCGCCACAATGAGGAAGATTGAAGCAGCCTACCTGCTGCTCGGCAGGGAAAGCGAACGTAAGGGTTGGAGTGGCGCCGATTACGGCGCTGCTTTGCGGGAGAAGTTTGCCCTCTGAGAGGTAGACGTATAGAGAGATTCAGTGCTCACGTCTCCGCATGCTGCGCTTCTGCTGCTCTCATATACAATCTCCTGCGGCAATTCATCCATACATCAGGAGCCCCGTGATGCGACGCGTCTTTTTAGCCGTCCTGTTGAGCGTTCTTTTCCTGCTGCCGCTTTCCGCGGCCAATAACACTGACGATCAGCCGCTGTACGGTTTCAACGCCGCCAGTTCCAAGACCGAGCGCGATTGGGAAGCTAAGTTCCGCGCCATTCCCGACCCCAGGATTCTGCGCGACACCATGCAGCGGCTGAGCGCGCGTCCGCATCACGTAGGCTCGCCCTATGACAAGCAGAACGCCGAGTGGATCCTCTCCCAATTCAAATCATGGGGACTGCCGGCGGAGATTGAGACCTTTGACGTGCTCTTCCCCACGCCCAGGGAGCGCGTGCTGGAAATGGTTGGACCCACGCACTACACCGCCAAGCTGCAGGAGCCGCCGGTTCCCGGGGACCCGACATCGAACCAGCAAAGCGAACAGCTTCCCACATACAACGCATATTCCATCGACGGCGATGTGACAGCGGAATTGGTCTATGTGAATTATGGCCTGCCTCGCGACTACGAAGAACTGGACCGTCTCGGGGTCTCGGTGAAGGACAAGATCGTGATTGCGCGTTACGGCGCTTCCTGGCGCGGCATCAAGCCGAAGGTTGCGGCCGAACATGGAGCTGTGGGCTGCATCATCTATTCCGATCCCCGCGATGACGGCTACTTTGCAGACGAAGTTTTCCCCGCGGGCGCCATGCGCAACGAAAACGGCGTGCAGCGCGGCAGCGTGATGGACATGCCGGTCTATCCCGGCGATCCCACCACGCCCGGCGTGGGCTCCAAGGGGAACGTGAAGCGTCTGGCGATCAAGGACATTCCCACGCTGACCAAGATTCCCACTTTGCCAATTTCCTATGGCGACGCCAAGCCTCTGCTGGCGGCGTTGAAAGGCCGGATGGCGCCGGAGAGTTTTCGCGGCGCGCTGCCTATTGCCTATCACGTGGGTCCGGGACCGGCCAAGGTACACCTGAAAGTTGCGTTTAACTGGGACATCAAGCCGGTGTATGACGTGATCGCGAGGATTCCCGGCTCAGAATCGCCCGACCAATGGGTAGTACGCGGCAACCATCATGATGGCTGGGTCAACGGCGCCGAAGATCCCATCTCCGGGCAGATAGCGTTGCTCGAGGAAGCGCGGGGGCTGGGCGAATTGCTGAAGCAAGGATGGAAGCCCAAACGCACCATCATCTACTGCGCCTGGGACGGGGAAGAGCCCATGTTGCTCGGCTCTACCGAGTGGGCCGAATATCACGGCGATGAGCTCAAACAGCACGCCGCCATTTACATCAATACCGACGGCAATGGCCGCGGCTATCTGGAGGCCGAAGGCTCGCACTCGCTGGAAAAATTTGTCAACGGCGTGGCCCGCGACATAACCGACCCGGAAAAAAATATTTCGGTATGGAAGCGCGGCCAGGCGGGACGTTTGGTGTCGCGCCGCCCCGATCAGCCGGACCGGAAAGAAGCGCGCACCCGTCCTGACCTGCGCATCGGCGCTCTGGGCTCGGGCAGCGACTACACGGCTTTCCTCGACCACCTGGGCGTGGCTTCGCTCAACGTGGCCTACGGTGGCGAGGACGATGGCGGGATCTACCACTCCATCTACGATGATTTCTACTGGTTCACCCACTTTTCCGATACAGACTTTGTCTATGGCCGCACCCTGGCCCAGACCATTGGCACCATGGTGCTTCGCTTCGCCGATGCTGACGTCCTGCCTTACGACTTCACCGACTTTGCCGATACCATCCACAAATACGACGACGACTTGAAGACGCTGCTCAAGAACCGTCAGGAGGAAATCCGCGAACGTGACCAGAATCTTGAGGACGGCGTATTCAGCGCCGCTTCCGATCCGCGCCGTCCGCTTCTTCCTCCCGCAAAGGACGAGATACCGCCATTCATCAATTTCGCTCCACTGGACAACGCGCAAGCCGCGGTGGATCGCAGCGCCGAGCGCTATGCCAAGGCTCTCAAGACATTTACCTCGGGAGGGAAGCCCTCTGCAGCGTCATTGCGCGCCTTGAATGACAAGTTGATCCAGACCGAACGCAAGCTCACCAACGCGGGCGGACTCCCGCGTCGTCCCTGGTACCAGCACCTGATCTATGCTCCGGGTTTTTACACCGGCTATGGCGCCAAAACTCTTCCCGGAGTGCGCGAAGGCATTGAAGAGAAGCGCTATCAGGAAGCGGAGAGCGAGATCATTCGCGTGGCCCAGGCTCTCCAGGATTACGCTGCGGCCGTAGATGCGGCCTCGGCAGAACTCGAAAAAGCCGGCTACTGAGCGGTTGCTGCGGGCGGCGGTGGACCCCAGTCGAAGGAAATGATGGGCGCACAGTTTATCCCCGTGGCCGCCACCGAAGTGGCGCCGGCCACTCGTCCTTTGACCATGGGCGTGAGTTGGGCGCGGAATTCGCCCCTGGAATCGGCGTTTACCGCGGTGTCATGAATCTCCTGGTATGACTGGGTATGGAAGCGGAGCTCCTCGCCAGGTTGAAATCCCTTACCGCGCACCATCACCAGCTCAAACTGCGGGCTCAGCCGCACCACTTCCAGACTGCAGGCCTTATCGCTGGCGATCAGTGGATCGGGAACGATGGAAAAGAAAATACGCGTCTGATGGTCGTCCGATATGAGGGCGTGGCGGTAAATTTCGCCGGGAGCAGGCACATACGTCAAATGCAACTCCGCGCCCTTCATGCGCTGGGCGCAGCTTTTGGTGGAATTCGCCGGGCAGCCAACCGTACCATCGGCGGCAATGGTCAGTCCTTCCATCGCTGCCACAGGCTGCTCCAGCATTACCGGCCACGCCATGAGAGTGTATTGCCCGCCAGGCGGCACCCCGCTGATTTTCACGCGGTAGTCTACCATCGGTTTTCCCTGGTAGTCGCCTTTCTTGATCAGCAGAACTTCCGCCTTGGATCCGAGAGTGCCGGATGTGTCCCAGTTCATGGTGGCCTGCGCGGTTTGGGCTGCCTTGGCCACGGCTTCATCGTCCGAAATCTGAGGGCGGGGCGAAGACTGCGGAGGCGGCGCCGGTGCCGTCAGGCGTGGTCTGCTGGGCGGCGCGCTGCCTCCCAGCGGCTGCTGCCCAGGCGATCCCGTCTGCGAGAATGCGAACGTGGATGCGGCTAGAACGAGGATAACAAGAAATGATTTGGGCATTGAATAATGAGGAGCATAGCACAGCTTTCTCTGCATTTGCTCTGCCGATGATTGATCGGGTAGTGCGTCACTTTGAATTT
>CAZFRV010000018.1:0-5802 GCA_964521445.1 uncultured Acidobacteriaceae bacterium | reverse complement strand
GCGCAGGAGGCGGTCCACGATGTGCTGGCCCGCGGCGTGCACGATCCGGGCATGATGCTCGCCGCCGTGGGCGAGCCGGATCACGCCGGCATGAGCGTGCTCCACCGCTCTCCCACCCTGACCATCTTCGCGGCGACGTGGACTCCGCAGATGAACCTGATGCCGCACAACCACCGGATGTGGGCCCTGATCGGCATCTACACCGGACGCGAGGACAACATTTTCTGGCGACGCGTGCCCGGCAGCGCAACCGGCGAAGTGGAAGCCGCCGGCGCCCGCGCGTTGCGCGAAAAGGACGCCGAGCCTCTGGGACGCGACATCATTCACTCGGTGACCAACCCGATCCCGCGGCTGACCGGTGCCCTTCACGTCTATGGCGGCGATTTCTTCGGTGTCCCACGCAGCGAATGGGACGCCGAGAGTCTGCGGGAGCAGTGTTGCGATGGGGCCAAGATGGCGCGCCGCTTCGAAGAGGCCAACGCGCTTATTGCGAAGAGATAGGTTTGGTGTTGAGAGACGGCACTGCCGCGCCTAGCTGACGGGAGCGACAAAATGCGGCGGTGCCGCGTCCCCCACGTCAGGATCCGCTCTAAGCCAGCCTTTTCGACATGCAAATGAAATGACAGGGGACTTTCGGGCGGGCCTCGGCCGGTATGTCGCCCGTGTGTGTTTCGGTATAGCCGAGGTGGCGATAAAACGCGGGAAGCGGAGTGCGCGCACTGACCACCCGCAAGTCGATGGCGGTGCAGTTGGCATCGCGAAAGAATTCTTCGGCCGCGGCCATCAGCCTCCGTCCCAGGCCGAAACCCTGGCGCGAGGGATGCACGGAGAGCAGCCCGATGTATCCATGATCGCCGCGAATCTCGACATACACACAGCCGGTGAGGCCGCCAGCATCTTCGGCGATAAGAAACTGTCCTCTCTCCAGAAAGGCCCGCACGCCCTCGGGGCTGGTGCGGTCGCCATCGAAGATGGGCCGCTCAACGACAAAGGCGGCGTTTATCAGGAGAGCGAGAGCGCCGGCATCCGGCGCGCGGGCAAAACGAATACGCAGCAAGTCCCGGCCAGAAACGGCTTGAGGGTGATTCGCCTTCATGTTGTCGTCGAGATGCTCATTGTCCTTGCCGCTCACAGTCCGCGCAGCGCGGAAGCCACGGGACGCCGGGCCGCGCGAATGGCCGGCGGCAAGCCGCCGACCAGCCCCATGAGCAGCGCGAAGATCATCCCCGCGCCAAGCAAATTGGGAGTGATTCTGAATGCAAAAGCCAGATGAGAGAATGTCTGGAAGTTCAATGCGCCGGTAGTGAGACCGTTGACCGGAAGCACCGCCAGGCAACCGACGGCTCCTCCCACGGCAGCAATCAGCAGAGCTTCGATCGTAAACGAGACCACCACGCTGTTCGCGCCAAAGCAGAGCGCACGCATGGTTGCAATCTCCCTGGAGCGTTCTGCCACAGCGGAGTACATGGTATTGAGGGCGCCAAAGACGGCGCCAATGCCCATGATGATAGCAATGATCCCGCCCAAAAACTGAATCACTTGCGTTAAGACCGTCGATTGCTTTGCGTAATAGTCCACCTCGCTGCTCACGTCAACGTTCATCCGAGGATCGGAGCTGATCGAATCCTTGAGTTGCTGCAGATTACTGGGCGAGGTGAGGTGCACGGTCACGGACTGAAACACGTTTTCCGGGCGGTGATAGACCTGGCTCAGAACCGGGGAATCGCACCAGACCTCGGAGTCAAAGGCCGAGCCGCCGGCGTCAAACACCCCGACCACCCGCCAAGTCCCGCCGCCGAACTTGACGCTGTCGCCGAGAGAGAGCCCGGCGTAGGTCTTGTCAACATTGCTGCCCACCACCAGTTCCGCCAGTCCCGGTTGGAAAAAGCGTCCTTTGATCATCTTCACGTTGGTGCGGACCTCGAGCACTTTTGCCGAGACTCCCCTCACTTGGACGTTGGCATCGGTGCCGGTGGAGAGCAAAGGAAAAGCCGCCACGACCACAACTTCAGGTGTAACCAACGGACCATCGGCGGCGCGGGCGATACCGGGCTTGTCTTCGATGACCTTTACCTGATCCAGCGGCACGGACCCGCTCAGTTCAGTAACCGATCCCGAGCGCAGAATAATGGCGTTGTTGGAGGATCCCGAAGAGATGAGCGTGGCCTGGAATCCCCGTGCCAGTGACAGCATGGCAACGAACACTCCCACGGTGCCGGCGATACCAAACACCGCCACCAGAGCGGAAAGCCAGCGCACCTTAACGCTGCGCAAGTTGTAGACAATCGGGATTGCCATCTTTAGACCCTCCGTAGCGCGTCGATCACGCGCAGGCGCATCCCGGTCAGGGCGGGTAGAAAGCCACTCGCAGCTCCAAATAAGAGCGTCATTCCAAGCCCCATGAGCACCACGTTTGCGGGAAGATTAGAAAACGGAATGAAATTGTGCATGGGTGTGGCTGCAAGGAGTTGCGCGAAGCCGGCGGCTGCTAGCACGCCTACAATGCCGCCAACCGCCGCAATCAGCACGGACTCGGCCAGCACCAGCAGCATCACGAACCGATCGGAATAGCCCACGGCCTTCAGAACTGCGAGCTCGCCCATTCGCTCACGAACCGAGATTGCCATAGTGTTTCCGGTAACCAGCAGCAAGGTGAAGAACACGATCGTGCCGATGGCCGTGACCAGGAATCCAATGTTCCCGAGCTGCTTGGCAAAGCTTGCGGCAAAGGTTGCTTCGGTATCGGTGTGCGTCTCATAGGGCGAATTGGCAAACTCGCTATCAATCGCTTTGACGATGCGCACAGCATCGTCCGGGTTCTCGATTTGCACTGTGTACCAGCCGGCCTGGCCGTTGACGATGTCCTTGGCGCGCTCGTTCAAATAGTCCCAGTGAAACCAGAATTGAGTCTGATCGTCGCGTGAGCGTTTGCCGTGGTAGATGCCGTCGATGTTGAACTCCCAGGTACCGGGGAAAATTGTGCCCTGGATCGGTACGCGGTCACCGACCTTCCAGCCGAAGCGTTTGGCTGTATTAGCTCCTACAATGGCGCCTTGGCGATCTTTCACGAAAGCCTGCCACTCGTCGTCGGGCACTACAAGCTCGGGGAAAACCTGGCGTTGGTCTTCCACGTCGATGGCGAACTGAGAGAACGAATTCTTCGGGTCCTGGTAGACTCCGCCAAACCAGTTGTCCCAGGTGACGCGTTTGACACCGGGAATGCGCAAGATGCGGTCGCGGTAAGCCATGGGCATCTGCTGGATGATGGAAACGCGGTTAATCACCACCAAACGGTCGACGCCGGCAATGCCGATGCCTCCGTTGAACGCTTGCTTGACCAGCGTTAGAAAGCTAAAAAGGAAAATGGCCACGGCAAACGAACCCAGAGTCAGCGCCAGCCGGATCTTCTTGCGAAACAGATTAGCGAAGAGCAAGCCTCCGTATTTCATCGCCCACCTCCTGCCATGGCGCTCTCCGGCGCGCCGGCTTCCACCAGCGCTCCTTTCTCCAGGTGCAGGGTGGTGTTGGCGCGCTGGGCTACCACTGGATCGTGGGTGACCATGAGCACCGTCTTTTTGTACTCCTTCACCAGACGCAGGATCAGCTCCATGATTTCGTCGGCGCTCTTGCGGTCGAGGTCGCCGGTAGGCTCGTCGCAGAGCAGGAACGTTGGGTCGGAGACGATGGCCCGGGCAATGGTCACGCGCTGTTCCTGGCCGCCGGAGAGCTGCCGTGGATAGTGGTGCATGCGGTCTTCGAGTCCCACGAGCGCCAGAGCGGTCTCCACGTGCTGGCGGCGCTGTGCTTTGGAGAGTTTGGTGAGCAGCAAAGGCAGTTCCACATTCTGGAACGCGGTCAGCACGGGGATGAGGTTGTACATCTGGAAAACAAAGCCCACGTGCCGAGCGCGCCACTGGGTGAGCTTGCCGCGCGACATGTGCGTGATCTCATCGCCAGCGACGGTAATGCTGCCGGCAGAGGGCACGTCCAGGCCGCCCAGCAGGTTGAGCAGCGTGGTCTTGCCCGAGCCGCTAGGGCCCATGAAAGCGATAAACTCGCCGGCTTCGACATCCAGGTTCAATCCTTGCAGAACGTGGATCTCTTCCCCGCCGCGATAATACTTCTTGTCCAAGCCGCGCACATTAATCAGGCCAGAACTGCTGTTAGACCCATCCACCCTTACCATGACTCCTCCTACTGTTTGACTTCGACTGCTTGGCCTTCTCGCAGCCCTTCTCCGCCATGTACCACCAGCATGTCTCCGGGAGAGATGCCGGCGATTACCTCGACGTCACTGCCCCGCGCAGCGCCCAGGCTCACCGCCCGGCGCTCCAGTTTCTGCTCTTTCACCACAAACACAATGGATTTGCCCGCATCGTCGTGCACTGCGTTCTTCGGGATCAGCGCTTTGGCGTCGCCGGCTTTGCCTTTGGCGGGGGGAGCGTCATCCAGAAACGCTACCTTCACGCCCATGTCCGGCAGAATCTTGGGGTCGAGCTTGTCAAACGCCACACGCACCTTGACGGTCGCCTTCTGGCGGTCGGCGGTGGGGATCACTGTTCGCACCGACGCCGGAATCTGCCAGTCCGGATAAGCATCCAGCGTAGCCACGGCTTTTTGTCCGGTTCGCACGCGCGCGATGTAGGCTTCATTGACGTCGACCTCGATCTCGATGGACTTCATGTCCACCACGGTGGCGATGCCGGTGCGGGTGAACCCGCCGCCGGCGGACATCGGAGAGACGATCTCTCCGCGCTGCGCGTCTTTGGAGACGACAACACCGTCATACGGCGAGCGCACGGTACAGTTCTCGACGTCCTGGCGGGCGACTTCGATCTTGGCGGCAGCCGCGCGCGTCTGCTCCCTGGTGAGCGCGATCTTGGAACGTAAGCTCTCGTCGAGGGTGCGGGCCGTGTCCAGCGCCTGCTCGCTGTTGACGCCTGCCGCGCGCAGCCTTTGCGCGCGTTGCAATTCGCGGTCGGCATTGCCGAGCTGGACTTCCAAATCGGCCAGCGCGGCGGCGGTGGCATCGCGGTCCGTAGTGGCCGAAGCCAAGGCGGCTTTGGGCTGGGAGCAATCGAGTTCCGCCAGCACCTGGCCGGCCTTCACCTGCAGGCCCTCTTCGGCGAAGATCTGTTCCACGCGTCCGGTGACTTTGGCGGCCACAGTGGCACGGCGACGGGGTGTAATGTAGCCGCTGGCGTTGAGCAGGGCCTGGGCGGAAAGGTCGCCCACGGGACGGGCCGCAGCCACTTCCACTACCGGTCTTTGCGAACGGAAGGCCAGCAACAGGCTGCCTAGCAACACCAAACCGCCGAGCGCTGCCGCAAACAGTCCCAGCCGCTTGCCGGCCTTACCTCCGCCCCGCGAGCGGTGATCAATCGTAAGTGAACTTAAGTCATGCCGGGGAGGCATAGAAGATGTACTCATAACAAAACCTGTTTGCGTCCCGGCCCCGTTGAAATGCCCGGCTTGCAAGGCACACCGACAACAAGCTAGGAACGCGCTTGCCTGGATCCTGTTCGTGGCCAACGAGCTGCACGGCAGAAACTCACATCATAAAGTAGATTCACATAGCCGGCGTACCGTCGCAAAATGCGCGGCGGGGCGAACGCTTCCCTCATGCGGCCTGGCCCTTCACCAACCCTCTCACTGCCTCCTTTGAGTAAACTCGCGCAGCAATCGCTTGCGATTCTTGCTTAGGTCGCGTCCATCGCGGTCGGAAGGATAGGGCTGGTCTTCGCCTTTGAGACCGTTCCAGAGCACCAGGTTGAATTGCGCGGAGTCCAGCTTGTCTTCGGC
>CAZFRV010000017.1:0-5759 GCA_964521445.1 uncultured Acidobacteriaceae bacterium | reverse complement strand
TGGGTATTCCGCTGGAGCAATGCGTGGTCTGGGACCCTTTCATGATCGGCGGCGGCACCACTCCGGAGAAGCTAAGCCAGGCGCGCGTGATTCTGTGGAAGGGCCACTGCTCGGTCCATCAGCGCTTTCTGCCCGAGCACGTGGACAACGTCCGAGCCAGGTATCCAGGCATCCGCGTGATCGTCCATCCCGAATGCCGCTGGGAGGTCTGCCAGAAGGCCGACGGCATCGGCTCCACCGAGGGTCTGATCAAGATGATCAAAGAAGCCCCGGCGGGAACCAAGTTCGCCGTCGGAACCGAGATTCATCTGGTAAACCGCATGGGCAAGGAGTTCGCCCACGAAGACAAGATGGTGATCACCCTCGATGACTCCGGTTGCCTCTGCACCACCATGTTCCGCATCTCGCCCCAGCATCTCTGCTGGGCGCTGGAAAACCTGGTAGAAGGCAACGTGGTCAACCGCATCGAGGTGCCGGAGGATGTGAAGCACTGGTCGCGAGTGGCCCTGGATCGGATGCTCGAGGTGCACTGATCTAAGTTCCGAGCGCAGCGAGGAGCGCCTATCGGGCCTGAAGGATTTTCGGGGTTTCGCGCGTAGCAACCATCTTCCGGGCGTCTCATATTGCGGTGCTCGGCACCCTTGGGGCGTGAAGAATCTAGGGCAAAAGTAATCTTCTCCCCCGCCAGGAGATGTGTTTAGAATGAGTTATTCGCGGCGAAACTCTATGCCTAAAATGAAGACCTTCTCGCTGGATCAAGCGCACAAATTGCTTCCCGTGCTCAAGTCGCTGCTCAAGCGATCCATGGACGGGAAGCAGATCATTGACCAGGCGGAAAAGGAACTTCAGGACCTGAGGCACCGCATTCTACTGAGCGGAGGCCTGTCCGTGGATGTTGCCGCGGTGGCCCGGCGACGCGCGGAACACGATAAGGCCATGCAGGAAACCAAAGACGCCATCGCTGAGATCAATGCGATCGGCGTGCAGGTAAAGGACCTGGAGATCGGGTTGCTCGACTTTCCCTGTGCCGTGGACAACGATATCGTTCTCTTGTGCTGGAAATACGGCGAAGACGAAATCCGGTTCTGGCACGGCCAGGAAGAGGGCTTCCGGGGCCGCAAGCCCATCGACGCGCGCATCCTCCGCGGCAAGAAGCGGGAAAAACCGAACTGATCTCGGTGGAAGAGCGGCCCATTGGGCTGCGTGGCGGACATCCTTAAGAATCGTGTGCTTCAGCCCGTGACACTCTCCAAAAGAAACTCGCTCTTGTTGCAAATCCTGTTCGTGCTCGCGGTGTTTTCTGTTGGCTGGTTCTTCGTCTCCCGCCGCAATCCCGCCGAATCTGTTGTTGCCGACTCTCCGCGCCTCGCGCCGGGCGTGGTCGTCCATGATGTCACCTTCTACAGCCAGGCGCTGCACCGTGACATGCAGTACCGCGTGCTCCTGCCGGGGAACACCGGCGGCCGCAAGCTACCTGTCGTTTATCTGCTGCACGGTGGAAGCGGGACATTCCGCGACTGGTCAAACTATTCTGACGTGGCCAAGTACGCCGCCGGCGGTTTGCTGCTGGTGATGCCGCAGGGCGATTATTCCTACTACACCAATGCCGCCACGCGGAAGCAAGACCGCTACGAAGATTACATCGTGAACGATTTGCCGGCCGACGTTGAAAGCCGCTTTCCGGCCCGGGTGGACCGCTCCGGCCGCGCGATTGCCGGCGTCTCCATGGGAGGATTCGGCGCACTCGAACTGGCTCTGCATCATCCGGAAAAGTACGCGTTTGCCGGCGCTCTCAGCTCAGCCATCGACGTTCCCCGGCGCCGTTTTACCTGGCGGCGACTCAGTCAGTCGCGCACCTATGAAGAGATCTTCGGTCCCGACGGCAGTGACACCCGTCGGGCCAACGATCCCTTCATCCTGGTGACGTACGCCGATCCCAGGACGATGCCCTTTCTCTATCTCACCTGCGGCCGGCAGGAGGGTCTCCTAGCGCCCAACCGCGAATTCGCCGTGCTTCTGGATCGATACAAGATTGCTCACGCGTTCCATGATGTCCCCGGCGGACACGATTGGAACCAGTGGAACACGCAACTGGCCGATCTGTTCGAGTCGCTGGGCCACCACGGAGAGTCGCCGATCTGGTCCCAGCCGCGCTAGGGAAATCTCACCACGAACCGGAACCTGCGGAGTGAGTCTTCGTCGATCGCGTTCTTGTTGTTGGCGGCCACAACGGCCAGACCGTGGTAAGTCTCCAAACGCCCCAGGAAATAGTCGACTTCGATATTGGCGAAGCGATCATGGCTGTCTCGCACCTCGGTGCGTTTGCCAAAGAGTGCGTCCGCCTCGTCAAAAAACAACAAAGCGTTGCTCGCTTCGGCCGAGTCAAAAACACGCTTCAGATTCTTTTCGGTTTCGCCGATGAACTTGCTCGCCAACTGGCTAAGGTCGACGCGGATGAGCGCAAGATGCAAATCTTTGGCCAGGGCTTCGGCGGCCATGGTCTTGCCCGTGCCGTTGGTTCCGGCAAAGAGAACAGGAATGCTTGAGCTGGGGCCAGAAGGCTTCATTCGGGCGTTGGCGGCGTGCATAACGATCTCACGCAGCACGAGCTTTTGTTCCGGCGGCAGTGCAAGATCGTTCAGACTGGTCAAAGCAGGTCATCTCTAGCAGCAAGCCGGCCGCGATATGCAGGCCGGCTGCGGAAATACTGAAACCTTCTGACTAGAACAATAGAACACTAGAATAGAGACGCGTAGAGACTATCCGGGATGATCGCGCCTAGCGCTGATAAGAGTCTCTCGCCGGCAAAGAAAATCGAGGCCCGGGTCCTGGAAACACCGAGCTGACGAAAAAGTTCGGGGCGGTATTCCTCATTGAACGCTTCAACGATCTTGCCGTTCTCTACTTTGAACTCGCTCCTGCCCTGCACCGTAAACCTCTTTCCCGTGGGTTTCATGCCGGCGCCCGGGTGAGTGTGGGTTCCTCTTGCCGTCCAGGACACGGTGACCATGTCACCGTTTGCGCTGATCTGATTGATCGCCATCACCAGATCAGGAGCCCCGGACCGCAACCCTTTACCTTCAGCTACGGCTTCCTGTATGCCGACATTGCGGTTGCCGAAGTGGACCGGGCAGTTTTTGGCAAAGACCTGGCCTTGCAGCTCGTAGCGTCCTTTGGTGAACATCTCGTCGAAGAGCTGGCGAACCACTTCCTTGTTCTGCTGTTGCACTCGGGGGTTAACCTGGGGCTGCTGCGGAGAGTTTGGCTGGACCAAAGGCTTCTTTTGTGCCGTGGTGAGCGTCAGCCCACCGCCGATGATCGCCACCAGGCAAATCAGTCTGTAGTAACGCATGACCCTCCTCCTGGAACTCTGTTTGGGCGGAATTATACTCCCACTCTCAACGGTAATCGAGCTCAGTTTGTCGCCTTTCGGGGCCACGAAAGAGCGGCCCAGCCCTTTTTCTACTAAACCCGTCCCATAAGGCAGTGTTGTAGCGGGGTCGTGAGGGAGAAAGGTTATGGAACTCCAGGGTGTGTCTTGTCAGCCTCTTCCAGGCCGTGCCCCAGGGTTCCATAGAGGGCATGGCTGCGGGTGTCGATGAGTTGCACCAGGCCGTGGTACGCGCGCGGTGTCCGCCACACCGCCCATAGCGCCTTGCCATGCGGCATCTGGTGATAGCGATCAGGCCAGGTTTCTTTCAGCAGCCGCGCCACTTGGGGAGCGTACTTGGGGCTCATGCGCGGAAAAAGATGATGCTCGGTGTGGTAGTTGAAATTCAAAAGCAGGCGCTCGATCCAGGGGTTCATCGTGACCGTCAGGCTGCTGGCAAGCGGATCGCCGGTTTCGTCCAGCGGGTTCAGAAAGTGGTTGGTAGCCACGATGGAGTTGATGATCAGATTGGCCAGCAGCAGGGGAACAACAAAGACGAATAAGAAGTTCATCCATCCCAGCCAAATCCCCAGCGAAAGCCAGAAGGCCCAGAGAAGAACAAATTCGCTCAGCGTGACCGCGCGTTGTTGGCGCGTCATCTGCTTTTGCGTGAAAAATAGAAGCGCCACCGCGTGCGCGGTCACGCCGGTGGCCAGAAAGAAGGGGAACAGCGCGCTGCGAGCGTTGGCGAAACGGCGCAGGAAGCCCATGGTTCGGTCGGTAGGAATGCTATCGATGGATCCCCAGGAGTCCGGATCCTTCCCAGGATGCTGGGTGTTGGCGTGGTGGATGTTGTGCCAGATCGTCCAGAAGGCCGGGCCGATGCCCAGCGGAGCAAGACATAAGGTGCCCAAGCAGCGCCGCAGCCAGAGCCGCTCTACCACCGAACCGTGAAGAATCTCGTGCCCCAGAACCCCTAGAACAGAGAACGCAAGACTGATGACGGCTGCCAGTCCGAGCTTGGCCAGAATACCCAGGTGAGTGACTACAATCGCGACGCTGCACGCGACAGCGATGCCGCCATAGACCAGCAGCCACCAGGCGCGGCCGGGCACAGGTCGAAACACTTCCGGCGACAGACGGCCGCTGAGCGCGTCGGCATATTGCTTGGGGAGCATTGCGTGAACAGTTTATATCCGGCGAGATGGGTCGTATATGGGCCCGCAGGCGGCCTGATTGACATCCTGCAACACCTCCCCATACGATTCCTACACCCCTGCCATGATCGAGCAAACAGTTGCGCACTATAGAATCCTGGCCAAGCTAGGAAGCGGCGGTATGGGGGTGGTGTACGAGGCTGAGGACCTGAAGCTCGGCCGCCACGTCGCCTTGAAGTTCCTGCCCGCGGAACTGGAGAACGACCCCCAAGCACTGGACCGCCTGCAGCGGGAAGCGCGCTCTGCGTCCGCGCTGAACCACCCCAATATATGCACTATTTACGAGATCAACGAGCACAAAGACCGGCACTTCATCGTGATGGAGCTCTTGGAGGGCAAACCGCTGGACCAGAGAATCGCCGGCCTGGGTTTGCCTTTGGGGCAGGTGCTGGAGCTGGCAATCCAGATCTCAGACGCGCTGGATACCGCGCATGCCAAGCACATCCTGCACCGCGACATCAAGCCCGCCAACATTTTCCTCACCGAACGCGGTCAGGCCAAGATTCTTGACTTCGGCCTGGCCAAGGTGACGGGCCGGCGCGTCGCGGAGCCCGTGGCCGCCGCTGTCACCCTGGACAGCGCGCACCTCACCAGTCCCGGATCCACCGTAGGCACCGTTGCCTACATGTCACCGGAGCAAGCTCTGGGTGAAGAACTCGATACTCGCAGCGATCTCTTTTCCTTTGGCGCCGTGCTTTACGAAATGGCGACGGGAGCTCGGGCGTTCACCGGCGCTACTACCGCGGCTGTGTTCGACTCCATTCTTCACGGCGCGCCGGTATCGCCGCTTGCGTTGAATCCCGGCCTGCCCGCCGAACTGGAGCGGATTGTCTTCAAACTTCTGGAGAAGGACCGCGACCTGCGTTACCAGTCGGCGGCCGAAGTACGCGCCGACTTGAAGCGCCTCAAGCGCGATATTGATTCAGGCAGCGCCGTCAGGGTTCCCGTTGCCTCTTCACGGCGCGTGCTGATCGCCGAGGGCGCGCGGGGCAACAAGCTTGGTCTCGGCATGATTCTGCTGGTCGCGACCGTCGTATTGTCGGCTGCGGGCTACGGGGTTTTTGCCCTGCTGCACCGTCCGCGTTCGACGCCCTTCCAGACCATGAATATCAGCAAGCTTACCGACAGCGGGAAGGCGTTTCTGGCGGCCATCTCGCCTGACGGCAAGTATG
>CAZFRV010000016.1:0-7704 GCA_964521445.1 uncultured Acidobacteriaceae bacterium | reverse complement strand
CTTGAGCAGGCGGTAAGGAAGCGTCCAGGCGAAGAGCAGCGCCGCGATTTTTTCCGTGGTGCGCGGATTTGCGAGAACTTCCTCCAGCAAGACTTGCCGGCCGGGGATTGCAATGTCGGGAAAACGTTCTAGGAAAGCTTTGGACGTGATAACCGTCTGCAAATTGCATTGCCGGGCGCAGGAAGCGATGATCTCGTTGCTGGCGGTGTAGTTCAAATTCACCGGTACGCGGCCCAGCAGAGTGGCCGCATAGTTGACGAGAGCGCCACCCACGGAGGGCGGGACCAGGATGCCCACCATGTCCTGGTCTTTCCAAACCGGGCGCAGCCGCCGCGCCACGAAGATGGTTTTTATCAGCAGGCTGGCGAAGCGCATCTTGGGAACGCGGCCATCGGCCGCGGCAAAGCGCCAGGGATAGCGGCGCGCGCCGCGCACCAGCGCGCGATCGAGGGTGCGGCGAGGCACGTGGTCGGAGGCCCAGGCGTTGGACTCAAGTTCCTGCACGGCTTGCCGAACGTCAGATGTCGTCGTGGTCGGCGGCAACGGCTTGCCAAAGCTCACGGTGACGGGATAAGGAATGCGGCGCGGCGCCTTCCACAGAAAACGGTTGCGCTCGAAGCTGAAGATGCTGCCCCATACGCCATAGAGGTTCACGGGCACAATGGGCGCGTCCACACCCTTGATAATGCGCTCCATGCCACGGCGGAAGGGAAGCATCTGGCCGATGCGGGTGATCTGACCTTCGGCGAAGATACAGACGACCTCGCCCTCGCGGATGGCGTCGCTGGCTTCGCGCAAGGAACGGATCATGTCGCGCGGCCGCAGCTCGGACGAGATGGGAATGGCCCTCATCATCCGCGCGAACTGCTTGACTACCGGCATGTCGTAGATGTCCTGGAACATCAGGAAGCGGATGGGCCGGTCGGTGGAAGCCTGCATCAGCAGCACGTCCACGAACGACATGTGGTTGGAGACGAACAGCGCGCCGCCTTTTTCAGGCACGTTGTCGCGCCCGATCACCTTGATGCGATACAACGTGTGGGTCAGGAAGAACAACAGCAAGCGCAGAAACCAATCGGGCAGCAAATACAGAACATAGATGGTTCCCGCCAGCGTGAAAACCGCGCCGGCAAGGAACACGCCGCGCGCGTTCAGATGGCCGAAACGCGTCAGCAGGTAATACACTCCCGAAGCTCCGGCGCCGGCAATGAACGACAGGAGGTTGGCGGCCGCGATCACGCCGCCTTTCTTGTCCGATGCCGGGCGATGCTGGATGAGGGCGTTGACCGGTACGGCGAAGAAGCCGCCGAAGATGCCCAACCCGGCGAGAAGGGCGGCGGCGGTGATGAAAGTATGCCGCGGGCCGCCGACCAGCGCGGCCATCACCGTCATGCCGAACGCGCCCATCGGAATCAGACCGTATTCGATCTTGTTGCCGGAAATATACCCGGCTACCAAACTGCCCAGGCCAATTCCCAGGGCGAGAGCGGCGTCGAGCAGCGCGATCCGCTTGGGGCTGAGCAGTAGCACGTCGCTGCCGTACACGATGACCGTTTGCAGGAACAGCGTGCCCAGAAACCAGAAATAGGTGTTGCCGATCACCGCCAGCCATAGCGGCCGATCAGGTCGGATGAGCCGCATCTGCGCCCAGAGTTCGGCCACAAAGTTGACGCGGAATTTTTTGTCGGGAGCGGCGGCAGGCACCTTGGCGATGGCCAGGCTGCTGAGCAGTCCCAGAACTGCCAGTCCGACGAGGATGACTCCCGCATACGGCTCGCGCCCTTTGAACTTTTCGGCAAACCAGCCGGCGGCCATGGCGCCGGTGATGATGGCCAGAAATGTCCCCAGTTCGATGACGCCGTTGCCCCAGGAGAGCCATTTCTCCGGCAGCAACTCCGGCAACAGCCCATACTTCGATGGACCGAACAACGCTGCCTGCATGGCCACAACAAAAAGAACAATCAGGGGCAGCGGGAAGTGGGTGACGAGAAGTCGCGGTTCCCGCCAAACGTCGAGCACCTGGCCCAGTCGTTGCGCTTGTGGAGCAGACAGGGCAATAATCGACAGGGCCATAGCCGCAATCTCAATGATCTTGGTGGCGACGGTGATCTGGCGTTTGCTGAAGCGGTCCGCCAGGAATCCACCGGCCATGCTGAACAGCACCAGAGGAATGAAGAACAGCAGCGTGATCAGGGACACCAGAGTGTCTCGCCGGACGTCGTTCAAGGCCATGCCAACGACCATGAAGGTAAGCAGGTAGCGCAGCACATTCAGGCTGAAGGCGCCCTGGAACTGGGTGACGATCAGCGCCCAGAAGCTGCGTCGCCAGTCTTTCGCGACCGGCTGTTGCGGAGGAAGGAAATCGGGTACGGGCGCTTCTTTCACTAAAGTGGCGGCAGGGTCGAGCATGAATGGGGTCTCAGGGCCAACTAACGGCCCGGCGGGACATTCTGTCATCAGTCTAGTAGGAAGTAAACACTTAGTGAAGAACCTGACCTCGAAAGCTAGACGGTCATTAGTTCTTTCTCTTTGGCCACTGACATCTCTTCCATCTTCTTGATCTCTGCATCGGTGAGCTTTTGTACTTCGTCCAAAGCTTTCTTTTCTTCGTCTTCGGAGATCTTCTTGTCTTTCATGGCCTTCTTGATGGCCTCATTGCCGTCGCGGCGGACGTTGCGGATGGCCGTGCGATGGTCTTCCAGGATCTTGTGCAGGTGTTTGACCATCTCTTTCCGGCGTTCTTCGGTGAGCGGCGGTACTGGGATGCGGATGATCTTGCCGTCATTCTGCGGATTTAACCCTAACCCGGCGGAGCGGATGGCCTTGTCAATCTCGTTCAAGATGCTGGGATCAAAGGGTTGCACGGTCAGCAGTTGCGGGTCCGGAGAATGGACCGAAGAGAGCTGGTTGAGGGGCATCTCCGAGCCATAGTAAGGGACGCGGACCGTGTCCAGCATGTGGACTGAGGCGCGTCCGGTGCGGGCGGCCGCCAGGCTGGCGCGAAAATCTTCCACCGCCTTGTCCATGCGGGTTTTGAGCTGCATATAAACGTCTTTGAGAGCGGGGATGCCCGCGATTACCGACGGCGCCATAGTCAGTGCCTCATCCGCGAAATTGCAAACGTCTGATTATACTTGAGCGGTTTTCAGGGCTCACAGTCTTTCCCGGTTCGTTCGCCGGGCCAACCAACCTTCTTCCAGCTGCTCTGCATCCAATTGGGCTGGGTAGAGGTAGTTTTACGGGCCGGGAAGCCGGCCTCCTGAAGTGTGTAACGCTCTGGAATTTCGCGGCCCCGCGACCGCTGGCAGCAAAGCGACCAGCCGGTTATCTGTGGTACCACAGTCCTCCGGCGCACGCCTCCTTTCCCGCGCCAAAATTTTTTTGAGAAGTGTGTCATTACGACGAGGACTAACCAATATGATGTACAGTACTCCCAGCCCTCATCGAGGGTGGAAGCTCCTGATGAATCAACCTCTGCCGGATCCGGCCGTGCATACAGCTCAATTCTATGAGCAGGACCGGTCTTTCCTTGAATTCGCAACTCGGTTCCTGGCTGCTGCTTTGGCGCAGGGAATGCCGGGCGTCTTTATCGCCACCGAGAAACATCACCATGGAGTTGCCGCACGACTTCAGGCCCAGGGCATCGATGTGGCTGGTGCACGGGCTTCGCAGCTCTACATCGAACTGAATGTGGAACAGGTGCTATCCGCGATCATGCGCGACGGAAAGCCCGATGCGGAATGTGCGCACATGGCGGTAAGCGATGTCCTTGCGAGAATCAAAACGGCTGCCGGCGGTGAGCAGCGGCGCGTGACTCTTGGAGGGGAGGCAGTTTCTCTCTTGTGCGCCAAGGGCGAACATGAGGCGGCGCTGCAATTGGAACGGATCTTTAACGATCTGGGCCGGGAATTTGACCTAACACTTTTTTGCGGCTATGTGGCCAACTCCTTCGACCGGGCAGGGCACACGGATGTCTTTGCGAGAATCTGCGCCGAGCACACGGATGTGGTTCCCGAGGAGAGCTACCTGGAGCTGGAAGGCGGCGCGAAGCGTCGTCTCTACGTGGCCCAGTTACAGCAGAAAGCGCGCGCACTGGAGACGGAGATGGCCGCGCGACGGCAATCCGAGGACGCCTTGGCGCGGTCCGAGAAGCACGCTGCCGTTGGCCGGCTTGCCGCCAGCATCGCCCATGAAATCAATAACCCGCTGTCATCCCTGACCAACCTCTTTTATCTGATCAATACCGATACCTCCTTGGATCCGACGGCCCGCCACTATGCCGCGCTGGCCGACCAGGAATTGCGGCGTACCGCGCGCATCACCAAGCAGATGCTGGGGTTCTACCGCGAATCGTCAACGCCGATTCCCTGCAAGCTTTCCCAGATCGTGGATTCCGTGGTGGAACTGTATGAGCCGCGGCTGCTGGCTTCGAACGTTACCGTCGAGAAGGACTATGTGGTAGAGGGGAATGTGGATGGCTTCCCCGCGGAAATGCGGCAGTTATTCGCCAATCTGATTGGCAATGCCATCGAAGCGGTCGGCAGCAAAGGGAAAATTCGGCTGCGCATCTCCGAAGCCCGCGATTGGAGCGATCCCAGGAGGCATGGCGTGCGCGTCTCCGTCGGCGACACCGGCGCGGGGCTGTCCCTGGAAAACCAGAAACGCATTTTTGAGCCGTTCTTTACCACGAAAGGTGAATCCGGAACCGGGCTGGGTTTGTGGGTCAGCCGCGGGATCGTGCAAAAGCACGAAGGACGCATCCGCTTCCGCAGCCGGCCTCATGTCGGACAGCCGGGCGGAACCGTCTTCTCCGTGTTTCTGCCCGCCGCCCAGGAGCAGGATGCGCGCCAGACCACGCCAGGAATCGCGGACGTGGGCGCCTTGGGCGCTACTGGATAAACCACAGCTTGTCCTTCACTTGCGGGTTGGAGAGTTACGCGACCACCTGCGGCAGCTGCAATTCGCGCAGAATTCATACGCCTTTAACCTTCCCTTAAAGCGCAACCGATATAACACAACTACACCGATTGAATGCCTCACCGGGGGGACCTCCTCACCTCACGATCCGGGAGTCCCCCTGATTTCTTATAGACCTTCTATGTCTGCCGCTGAAATTGTCTAAGGAAGAAGTCTCTGGCCGCCCTTGAGTAGAGTCTTTCCGTAACCTTTCAAGCCGAGCCGCAAAGCGTTCAACTTCAATCGGGCTTCCGGGCCCTGACTATCGCGCTTGTCTAAGGTTAGGTATTTCCGGCCTTGACCATCTCGGCCGCCGGCTCCGGACGCAATGACTTGCGGTAGATTTGCCAGATGTGCCACATGATCCTGAACGTGGCCAGCACCGGAATGGACAGAAAGACGCCGATCACCCCGGCCACCTCGCCTCCCGCCAGCACGCCGAACAAAACCGCCAGCGGATGGAGTTCCAGCGTACCTCCCATGATGCGGGGCGAGGTTACGTAGTCCTGAATACCCCGCCAGATCAGCAGAAAAATAAACAGCCAGAAAAGATGGGGGTAGCCCGAGAAAAAAGCTACAGCTAGAATCACGGCGCCGCCGACTACCGGTCCCACCACGGGAATGAACTCGAGAGCTCCTTCCGCCGGCCCCAGAGCGATGGCGTAGGGAACGTTCATGATCCGTAGCACCACCGTCACCACAACCATGGCCAGGACCGAGAGCAGAAGCTGGGAGCGGATAAAGTGTCCCAGCATGGTGTGCATCTTCTCTACGGCCTCGGCCACGATGGTCCGATCCCGCGGGTCTTCCACCGAATTCACGATCATCTGCGCGAACTTATTTCCGTCTTTCAAAAAGAAGATCGCCAGGATCGGAACCAGAAACAGCCACCAGGTGTTTTGCAGGGTTCGCGCCGCGCGCACCGCCAGGTCCTGGGTCGCCGAGATCATGTCCTGCCGGTGTTGGGAGAGGTAGTCCACAACGCGATCGATGGTCTGCTGACTCCAGCCATGCCGCTCGCCCAATTGATGCACGATTTTGCCGGAGTTGACGTTGGCGGCCCACTCCGGCGCCTGTTGGGTGAGTTGCTGCGCCTCCTTCGCGATGGGCGGCCCCAGCAGCGAGAGCCCCACCACCAGCACGGCCAGAAAAAGCACATACACCACGGCGATGGCCGCTACCCGCGATCCGCGAAACCATCTCTGAAATCGCGAAACCGGCGCTTCCAGCAGGTACGCGAAGAAGATGGCAAACAGAAACGCGATGATCGCGCGCCAGGCGGAATACAAGAAGAGCAGCACCAGTCCGAAAACCAGGGCGGTAAAGAGCACCTGCGCCGTTCTTTTGTCGATAAGTTTCAAAGCGTTACAAGGAAGAGGCCTGCCGGCAGAGACTCTTTCCTTGCTAGCCTATCCTAAATGAATGAGGTTTTTGGGGCTAACGTTGCCGGGAATTCCTACGCCGGTTCACTACGCTCTTGAGGACATTGGGATCGGGGACAATGGCAACTCAAGCGCCGGTAGGCGCGAAATAATTCTAGCCCAGGGCGGAAGCCCTGGGTGGGCGAGGAAGATGACCAGCCCCGAAAGGGGCGACACAACAGCTCGAGGTTGAACACATCAGTTTGGGGTTACATACTTTGGAAAGACCTCTGTCGCCCCTCCGGGGCTTGGCTTCTTCTTTCACTCACCCAGGCCTCACGGCCTGGGCTAAACTCTTTCGCGCCTACGGTGCTGGTTCCGCTACGATTCGCACCTGCCCGCAAGCTTTGCATTTCACAAGGTTGCGTTGTCCCGTCCGACGAACGTTACGCGATAGACTGAGTACGGAGTGCCCACAGCCGTCCATGCCCGAGCTTCCTGAAGTCGAAACCATCGCCAACGGCCTGCACAAGCGCGTGAGCGGCGATCGCATTGAATCGGTGTGGCTGGGCAGCAAGCCGGAGCCGCTGAAGTCATCGGCCTCCGAGATTGCCCGCGCACTCGAAGGCGCACGGGTGGGTAAGGTGCGCCGGGTAGGGAAGCACATTGTGTTTGATCTCCAAGGCAACGGCGGCGCGGGCCGCGGGCAATGGGTCGTTCATCTGGGAATGACGGGACGCATGTTGGTCGCCGACGCCGCGACCTCGGTGCCCAAGCACACTCACCTGGTGGCCCGGCTGGCCTCGGGACGAGAGTTGCGCTTTGTCGATCCGCGGCGCTTCGGGCGGCTGGAGGTGCGCCGCAGCCCGTTCAGCGGACCGGGCGCGGAGCCGCTGGAGATCAACGCTCAAGAATTTATCCGCCTCTTTCACCGCCGCTCCGCGCCGATCAAGGCCCTGCTGCTCAACCAAACGCTTCTCCACGGCGTGGGCAACATCTATGCCGATGAGAGTCTCTTTCGCGCCGGAATCCGTCCGCGCCGGCGGGCGAACACGCTCACCCGCGGAGAACTGTCCAGGTTGCATGCGGCCCTGCGCGAAGTACTCAAAGAAGCCATCGCCGGCGGAGGCTCTTCGGTTTCCGACTACGTCGATGCCGATGGCGAAGAAGGTTTTTTCCAGCTGCAGCATCGCGCTTACGGCCGCGAGGGCCAACCCTGCCTGGTGTGCAAAAACACGATCAAGAAAATCGTCGTGGCCGGACGAGGGACGCATTATTGTCCGAGATGCCAGAAGTAGCAAGCCGTTACAGCCTTTTGTTCGCCAAGCGGACACACGACATTCAACGGCACGCCGCTGAATGTCGCTATCGGAAGCCCGTCCAACCT
>CAZFRV010000015.1:0-6174 GCA_964521445.1 uncultured Acidobacteriaceae bacterium | reverse complement strand
TGCCGCACTTTCACCTGAGAAACGATGAAATTGCACAAGACAGTCTTTCACCGCGGCCCAAAAGTCGGCAGCCTGTTTGGCTCCTACCATGCTCCGGTTGGATGCGGGCTCGCGAGCTGGCGCTGGCTTGGCCATACCGTCTATATAATGCGCTTCCGCAAGCTTCTATTCAAGATTACTTCCGCTGCCGGTGTGTGAAAACCGATCTGGTCTGCGTCCGTAATGCTGGTACGCTGGTTCCAGAACGCTGCGACAGGACCATACACGACGTCGTAGAATCGGTGGGGCCCCGCCCGGCCGTGATCCAATGCCCCGTGGCGGCAGTAGTGTACAAAACTCCAGTAGTCATCCGCTGCAAAATCCCCCCGCACGAAGCCCAGCGTTTGCATGCCGGCAAGATCATCCCGCGATACAGTAATCTCAATGACGGCAGCAGCCCCGGTTCCCTTCCTGGCCGCCCGCTGCGCACCCCATGTATAGGCTTGCCGTAACAACGTCGTCGCGTAGAAGCCGGGCCCGAAGTCTGTGTTCGGCTGTCCCAAAGCCACTTGAACTTTTGCCACGATAGCGGCAGCAAACACGTCAACTGTGCCGTGATACAACACGATATCCTGGTTGCTCCATGAAGGCGGCGGATAGATAACAGGGGGACCTGCCATGCGCGCACATTCTAAAGCAAGGCCGCAGCCGTGTCTCTCAAGATGTTTTAGTACAATTAGCAGTTTGGCGCCTCGCGTGAGGCATCTAAGTTCAACGGTTGGGGCTTGAATTGACTCACTTTGCTCGTTCGCACCCAGCCCTAGCCCTCACAATTTGAGGAGGATTTCACCGTGAAACTGACTCCTGGAAAACTTGCTGGAATGAAAGCCGTCTCCAACCAACGTGGCGTGATTGCGGCCGCCGCCATGGACCAGCGCGGATCTCTGCAAAAGGCCCTGGCCAAAGAAAAAGGAGCTGACGTTCCCGCATCGATGTTGGAAGAGTTCAAGTCCATCGTCACCGAAGTCCTGACGCCGCACGCCAGCGCCATTCTGCTGGATCCGGAATTTGGATTGCCCGCTTCCAAGCGCCGGTCCCGCAATGCCGGCCTGCTGCTGGCGTATGAAAAGACCGGCTACGACAAGACCGGCCCCGGCCGGCTGCCCGATTTGCTCGACAACTGGTCAGCTCGCCGCCTGAAAGAAGCCGGAGCCGACTGCGTCAAGGTGCTGCTCTACTACACGCCCGCCGACGGTCAGGCCATCAACGACAAGAAACATGCCTGGGTGGAGCGTATCGGCGACGAGTGCCGCGCCAATGACATCCCATTTTTTCTCGAGTTCGTTGCTTACGAAGAAGGCCTCGATGAGAAAGGTCTCGATTTCGCCAAGAGGAAGCCGGAAATGGTCATTGGATCTATGGCTGAGTTCACCAAAGACCGTTACGGCGTGGACGTGATGAAAGTCGAAGTCCCGGTCAACATGAAATATGTGGAGGGCTCCAAGTCGTACGCGGGGCAGAAAGCTTACTCGCGGCAAGAGGCGATGGAGCGCTTCCGCAAAGCGGCTGCAGTGGCCACGCGTCCGTTCATTTATCTTTCCGCGGGAGTCAGCAACGCCGAATTCAACGAGTCGCTGGCTCTGGGGGCCGAGTCCGGAGTGAAGTTCAACGGCGTGCTTTGCGGACGCGCCACCTGGAAAGACGGCATTCCCGTCTACGCCAAACAGGGCGCAAAGGCCTTTGAGCAGTGGTTGCAAAGCGAGGGCGTGCGCAACATCGAAAATGTGAATGAAAGCCTGGAAGCGGCAACATCGTGGTTTTCGCTCTATGAGGTCAAGGAACCGGCGCTGGCCTCCGTGTAGTCCGTGGGCCTACGCGCTAGCGTCCAGGTGCTGGCCAACGAAAGGAATGCCTTCATCTGGTCCGGTTTCCTGCTTTTGAGATGCGGGGCTAGCCTGGAAGGACCGAGCCGCCAGCGCGTCCTGGGCTGCCTTGCGCACGCTTTCATCGAGCTTCTGGTTGAGCGATATCCTGGCCAGCGCCTCGGCGGCTGGGGCTTGCGGCATGGCAGCCACCACCTTGACCACACGCACCATGGCCCAGACGCCAGGGGGCGCAGGAGCATTGAAATACTCTTCCAGGATGGAGAGCACTTCGGGGTCCGGCTGGAACATCAGTTCCCCTAACGCGTCTTCCAGCAACGTCGGAAACAGTAGAGGAAGCACTTTGGCAATCGCGGTCTTGCGCTTGGGCAACCGGCTCTCTTTGATAGCCTGAAAGGCCGCCTTTTGCACGCGTTCGTCTTTATTTGCGAAAACCGGTGTGAGCTGGTCCAGGAGTTCCGGGTCTTTGAGGTCGCCCAGAAGTTTGCAAGCATTTCGGACGATGTACCACTCCGGGCGATGGAGACGCTGTCGCGCCGCTAACAACCCCCCCGGACCAACACGACCAAGGAGACGGATCAACGCCAGACGGTTCGCGGCCAGCGGCTCGATATCAAGACGCAGGAACATGCGCTCCAGAGTGTTGGAATCCGTCCAGCGCAGGAGCCCGGTTACGGCCCTGATCCATGCGGAGTCGTTCTTTCTCTCTAAAAAAATCTCGACGATGCGGTCCGCAGCCGATGGCTGAAGCAAGAGTCGAAGCGCGCCGCTGCAACACAAAGCATGAGCTTGTGCATCACGGGCTGCGCTGGCTTCCAGGGCGTCTCCCACTTTTCGTACCAGCGCAAAATC
Organism: uncultured Acidobacteriaceae bacterium; assembly: GCA_964521445.1. GTDB lineage: Bacteria > Acidobacteriota > Terriglobia > Terriglobales > Acidobacteriaceae > Angelobacter. Next base: position 3,460 of record CAZFRV010000015.1, on the reverse strand, counting down.
CTCGTAGGTCGCGGCGATCCGGGCCAACGCCACGAGAGCGTTCACGACCTGAACATGGATCAACTGGTTCAACCGGCTGGACGTGAGGGCGTGGGACAAGCGGTCCTCGGCCATGATCCAGAACTCGCCTTGGACCCCAGAAAGGCTGCGCAGCAGCTCCGGGATGCGTCCAACTTCTTCGTTGCGGACGGTCAGGTGATCTTCGAAGATGGAGAAGTACTGGGACCCCAAAGCGCCCGCCTGGTCGACGTTTCCGAGCCGGATGAGCTCTTTGATCAAGTCCAGCGCGCGGCGAAATTCAGAAGCGGTGAAGTGGTCAACGCTCAACATTTCGCGCAGCTTGCCCTGCGGCGTGAGCGTGAGCCAGCGAACTTCCTGCTGCAATCGCTCGAACGTGTGCTTGGGCAGCGCGAATTCTCTTGCATACTCAGCCAGCTTTTGCGCCAGCCGCGAAGCGGCATGAGTAGCCTGAAGGCTGCGCATGAGTACGCGGAAAATCTGTTCTTCCACGATCACCGCGTCCTCGCCATCCGGCGTTGCGGCGAGACGGCGTAACGCCCAGCGCAGCGCCGTGTCCTCGAATACCTGTGCGGTCACTTCCTCCTTCGGAGCACCATCGCCAGTACCCCCGGTCGCGCCTGTCAGATTCGCTAGAACGGCGTCCGGCCGCACGCTGCTAAGCACGCGGGCCAATTCCATGTAAGCCTTTTGCGGGTCCTCGTCGGGGTTGCTCAAAGAAGCTTCAAACTTCTGCTCCGCGATACGCTGGATCTCGGTGAGGTAGCCGCCGCCGGTTTTGCGAGCGCCTCCGGAGCCTGCGAAAAGACCAACGCCGCTACCATCAGAACCTGTAGGTCCGCCGGGTAGACCTTCTCCGCTCCCAGAACCAACCCCCGTGCCGCCACCGCCATCGCCGTTGCCGGTTCCTCCGCCGCCACCGATGCCGAACCCGCCGCCTCCGCCGAATCCTTCTCCGCCGCCTCCCGTCTCCAGGTGCCCCAGGAGCGCCTCAATACCTTGCGTCGACCCCTGATTGATGTTGGTAAGGGCTTTGGAGATCAGATACTCTTCCGACCCCATTTCCAGGACAGTATCTCCATCTTCGTTGCGGATCTCGTTCTTCACCGCGGGAAAGATCCTTACGAACTCGAGCTGTCTGCTCTCCAGGAACGGGAGCAGGCCACCGCTTTCTTCTATTAACTTGGGACTGGCGGACAGCGCGGAGATCGCTTTCGTGAAGGCGGCCAGCGTGATGCCGGCGTCGAAGCTGATGGCGCCGATGCCGCGCTTGAGAAACTCGTTTTCCAACGGCTTCAGGCTGTCTTCGTCGGTGAGAATGCTGTTGAGAAGGATGCGCTGTTCCACGAAGCCAAACGTGAGATAGCGAGACTGCTTGACCAGCGGATTCAGCAGCTCGTAGCTGCGACGCAGCATCCCGACAGCGCTCTTGTGGTCGGCCGAGAACATGTTGACCATCTTAACGAGCGTCTGCAACGAGCGCGCGAAGCGCAATCCCTGCACCTTTAACTGCTTTGTGTCCAACATAACTTCTCACTTCGAACTGGGCGTATGCTTCAACGTTGAAGGGTTTATAACACTGAAGTACATGTCTTACATGTGACCGAAGTAAGCTCGGTCGTCGGTCGTCTTTCAACGCCGGCCTGATTTCCTACAACTTGTTGAAAAACAAGACGCCCACGAACAGTATCCGCCGAGACCAAGGTAACTTTGGACGCGCGATTGTGCCCGGCAAAGGCGTGCGCGATAAGATGTCTCACTAAAGGGAGGTGAACTCGTGGTCATTCCCGCGTATGCAGGCGCACTCACCGGCAAGAACCAGCGCGAGACGGCCCTGATCACTGGGGCCTCCAGCGGAATCGGGCTGGATCTGGCCCGACTGATGGCCCCAGACTTCGACCTGATCCTCACCGCGCGCAACCAATCCAGCCTGGAGCAGCACAGCAAAGAACTTGAGGAGCACGGGAATCGCGTACATGTCATCCCCGCAGACCTGGCGCTGCCAGCCTCGCCCCAACAGATCTTCGACGAGATTGCGCGCCGAGGATTGATCGTGGATGTACTCATCAACAACGCCGGGTTCGGCGGTTACGGTCCGTTTGCCGAGACCGATCCGCGCACGGAGTTGGAGATGATCCAGGTCAACATCGCGGCGCTAACCCACCTGACCAAGCTGGCGCTGCCAGGCATGGTCAGCCGCAGGCACGGACGGATCATGAACGTGGCCTCAACCGCCGGCTTCCAGCCCGGTCCGTTGATGGCCGTCTACTACGCCACCAAGGCGTACGTGATTTCGTTCTCTGAAGCCATCGCCAACGAACTCAAAGGCAGCGGGATTACCGTTACCTGCCTCTGCCCGGGAGCCACAGCCACAGAATTCGCGAAACGGGCGGACATGCAGAGATCCCGTCTGTTCAAGATGGGTAAGATGAAGTCCGCGGACGTGGCCCGCGCCGGCTACGGCGCCATGATGCGCGGCAAGACACTGCGTATTCCGGGAGCACGGAATTGGGTGATGGCTGAGTCCGTACGTTTCAGTCCCCGCAAGCTGGTCACGGCGATCGCCCGCAGCGTGCAAGAGAGGGTGGATTGAGACAAATGCGAATGGGCGTTCCACGCCTGGGGCCTTAGCCGCTTCCTGCAACTGAGGATGACGCCGTGGAAACAATCCGCCGCTTCACGTTCTCCGCCTGCAAGAGATGACGCTGCTGGTGGGCCATCATCCAGGGAAAGCTGGCGCTCAGATGGCAACGGAATGGAGATAACATTGGGCCGATGTTGATGCGGGCGAGATCAAGGCCTTCGGCGTCCTGCCAAAGGCGCGCCCAACCGTCCTGGGCCTTCATGAATTCTTCGAGCAGGCGCCCGGGTTCGGGAATCGCAACCGGCGGAGCCACGCTCTTAGGGGCGCGCATTTTGAACTTGGGAGGCGGCGTAGCAATCCAGATCAGCAACCGGCCTTTGGCCCCTAACTTGAACGGCCCCTTCCCCAGCAGGTTTTCTTTCCTGCCCTTCGCGATGGCCTTGCTGATCAATGGTTGCACAACGGCCGCGGTCACGTTCAAATGCGCTATGCATTCTGCGATCGACCACTTGGAGGGATCGGGACGGCGCGCGAGTTGCTCCGTAATCAGGCCGTTGACGAGTTCCTGCGCGCGCCGCCGGCTCTCGGCGATCTCTTGTTGAAGCGCGGCTGCTGCGTTCTCCATGGCGTTATTCCCACTCGATGGTTCCCGGCGGCTTGGAGGTCACATCATAGACCACGCGGTTGATGCCGCGCACTTCATTCACAATGCGAGTAGAGATTCTCTTCAGCACTTCGTAAGGCAATGGCACCCAATCGGCGGTCATGCCATCTTCCGAGTGCACGGCACGGATCGCGCAGGTGTACGCGTAGGTGCGCTGGTCGCCCATCACCCCCACGGACATCACCGGCAGCAGC
>CAZFRV010000014.1:0-7222 GCA_964521445.1 uncultured Acidobacteriaceae bacterium | reverse complement strand
AGGGTGCGCTCCTGCTCCTGCAGCGCTCCTAATTCGGACCCGGTCGTCAGAGGGACTTCGACGGGTTGAGCCTGGGAGCCGCCAGGCATCTGCAGGTACTCCGGAAGATCCTGCACATCGATGGTGTCGCCCATGACCATCATGCAGGCGTGTCCGATGACATTTTCGAGTTCGCGCACGTTGCCCGGCCAGGCGTGCACCGCCAGCCGGAGTTGCGCGCGATGAGTGAGACCGCGAATTTCCTTGCGGTATTGCGCCGCGAACTTGGCCACAAAGTGCCGCTCCAACAGGGGCAGGTCTTCCTTGCGCTCCGCCAGGGTGGGGATGTGAATCTCGACCATCGACAGGCGGTAGTACAAGTCTTCGCGAAACCGTTTTTCGGCAATGGCCGCGCGCAGATCGTGGTTGGTGGCAGCGATCACGCGCACGTCCACTTTGATCGGCTCATCGTCGCCCACGCGGGTGAACCTTCCTTCGTCCAGTGTGCGCAGGACTTTGGATTGGGTCTTCAGGCTCATATCGCCGACTTCATCGAGAAACAGCGTGCCGCCGTCGGCTTTTTCAAACTTGCCGTCCTTGTCGCCGGCGGCGCCGGGCAGCGCTCCTTTGCGATGTCCGAATAGCTCGCTCTCGATCCAGTCTTCCGGGATAGCGGCGCAGTTGACTTCGACGAACAGGTTGTCATGGCGCAGGCTATGCGCGTGGATGGCATGCGCCACCAGTTCTTTTCCCGTCCCCGATTCGCCATAGACCAGCACGCGGCCGTTGGTGGGCGCCATCACGGATATCTGCTGGCGCAGCGCCTTCATGGGAATGCTTTCCCCCACAATCACGCTCTTCGCCTGGACCTGCTTCTTGAACTCCGCGTTCTCACGGCGCAGCCGGTAGGCTTCCAGCGCGTTCTTGATCACGATCAGCGTCTTGTCAAGGGAAAGCGGCTTCTCCAGAAAGTCAAACGCGCCGAGTTTTGTAGCCCGTACTGCGGTCTCGATGTTGCCGTGGCCGGAGATCATCACCACTTCGGGCGCGCCATCGGCCTGGCGAATCTTCTCGAGTGCGTCCAGTCCGTCCATGCCCGGCAGCCAGATATCCAGAAGCACCACTTCGCAACCGCGGGTCTTCAACTGCTCCAGGCAGGCTTCCCCGCTTTCCGCAAGCAGGACTTTGTAGCCTTCGTCTTCGAGAATGCCGCGGAGGGTCTCGCGAATATCGCGCTCGTCGTCGACGACAAGGACGCTATGCATGGTGAGTCTCCGCCGCAGTCATGGCGCCGGCCAGTGGGAGTTCCACGATGAACTTGGTCCCGGTGGGCTGGTTTTCTTCCACGCGGATGGAGCCATGGTGGTCTTCCACGATGCGCCGCACAATGGCCAGGCCCAGGCCGGTGCCGCGTTTCTTTGTGGAGAAGTAAGGCAAGAACAGCTTTTCCTTCATTTCGCGATTGATCCCCTGCCCGGTGTCGGCGACCGTGATCTCCACCGCGTCTTTGCTTTCCACCAGGGACGTGGTGATATAGATTTCGCGCACCAGGGAATGCTGTGTCGCTTCAGCGGCATTGTCAATCAGGTTGGCCAGGGCGCGCTGGATGGCTTCAGGATCGGCCATGGCCAGGGGCAAGGCGGAATCGAGCTGCTTCTGCACTTCAATACCGTATAAGCGGCCTTCAAACATCGCCAGCGCCCGTTCCACGATCTCATTGATGTTCGCCGGACGCGGCTGGGCAGCGGGAAAACGCGCTAACGAGGAGAATTCATCCACCAGCGAGCGCAGGGTTTGTACGGCTCCGGTGATGGTTTCGGCACAGCCCTGGATGATTGCCAGAGAAGCATCGTCGGGCGACGAACCCCGCTCCAAGTGTTTGCGGATTCGCTCTGCGGAGAGCGCGATAGGGGTCAGCGGGTTCTTGATCTCGTGAGCTACGCGGCGGGCCACTTCGCGCCATGCGGCCTCATGCTGCGCCTTGAGCAGCTCGCTGAAATCCTCAAACACGATCACGTAACCCAGCCGCTGCTTGCCATGCTGCACGGAGGCCACAGTCACGCTGGCGTTGAGCTTGTCTTTTTCCGCGGGGATTTCAAACTGGGCCGCGGTGATGCCCATGCGATTGGCGCGGCGCATCAGGTGCTCCAGGTCCGCCGCCACTTCCGCCGGAAAAATCTCCCGCATCGCTAATCCCACTACGGGGGCGCCGCCGTGAGGCCAGAACATGCGTCCAAAGGCCACGTTGCTGTGCGTGATGCGCATCTCCGGATCCAGGGACAGCACACCGGTGGGGATGCTTTCCAGGATCGTTTCAATGTGCCGGCGGCGCTGTTCCAGCTCGGTATTGGAATCGGTGAGGGCCAGCGCCGACTCCTCAATCGTGCGGCGGCTGGCTTCCAACTCCGCGGTCATGCGGTTGAATGAGGAAACCAGTTCGCCCAGCTCGTCGGCCGCGGAAACTTCCACACGATGGCCCAGGTGGCCCACCGATATCTCCCGTGTGGCCTCAGCCAGAGCTTCCACCGGCCGCGTCACCAGCTTGGCCACAAACAGCGAAAACCAAGTGGCAACGAAGAGCACAAGCACCGTGAGCAGCGTGAGCAACAGCATGTACATGCCGCGAATGCGTTTGGCCTGCCGGCTCAAGGCCAGATACTGCTGCTGGTTCTGCCTGATCTGCTCCAGCGTGGGCGTGAAGTCCCTGGGCAGCGGCATGCCTACCACAATCTTTCCCGCGGCGCCGGCGGGCGCCGCGGCCACCAGATACTCGGACGTTCCAAACTTCCAGTTCTGCGGCGACTGCTCCACCTGGCCCAGGTCGGGCAAGGCACCGCGCAGCGCCGCCCAGTGCTGCGGAGCATTCCAACTGGCCACCTCATTGTCTCCGTCCAGGCCCAGGGCGAATCCTCCTTGCAGCGTGGGTTGCCGGCGGCGAAACTCGTTCGCCAAACCGGAATAGTCTCCAGTTTCAAAAGCGCGGCGCGCGGCCGGCGACTGGGCGATTTCCAGTGATTCCTGACGCGCATTGTCGCCCGCGTAATCTGAGAGCAGGGCCACCACGTGCCCGGTGTCCTGCTGCAATTGGCTGACTGGGGCGGAAAACCACTTGTCGATGGAGCGATTCATCAGCGCATACGAAAACATGAACATGGTCAGCACGGGAGCGAACGACAGCAGCAGTGAGCCCACCACCATGCGCGTGCGAAAACGCGAGCCCAGCACTCCCAGTCGGCGCTCCGCGTAGAGCTTGAGCAGGTTGCGCAGCAGGACAAAGGTCAGCGCTACCAGGAGCAAGAACACGATCACGGAAAGCGTGACCAGCAGAAGAGTTTGCTGGGCTGAATCCGGGCGCAGCTTCAGATTGAATGCCTGCTCGGCAAAGACCAGACCGGCCAGAATGACGATTCCTATCGCCAGCGGGATGAGCATGGCCCGCCGCTGATTCAGGGTCAGCGATCGCTTGTTGTTCTCTGGTCTTGACGCCGGCACGGAAATCCTTTTCGCCCACTCGGTACGGGTAAGAGCGTAGGCAACATTATATGCGGCTGGTTCCGAGCGAAGCGAGAAAGCCCTACCTGCGATAGGTCCTCGTCCTACTACGAACTACTATCGTCACAGCAGCGTGGTCACATCCTTGGCCGCCCGGTTCTGCGCCTCAGCCACCGCCGCGTAGGTGACATGTCCATGAAAGGTGTTGACGCCTTCGCGAATTCCCTGGTCTGACTTGATGGCGGCGCACGCGCCCATTTGGGCCAGCTTCAGGACGTAGGGAAAAGTGGCATTGGTGAGGGCCAGCGTGGAAGTATGCGGCACCGCCGCCGGCATGTTGGTCACGCAGTAGTGGACTACTCCGTCCACGACATAAGCCGGATCGCTGTGGGTCGTGGGATGCGCGGTTTCAATGCATCCGCCCTGATCAATGGCCACATCCACAATGACCGCGCCCTTCTTCATATGCGTGACCATGGGGCGCGTGAGCAGCTTGGGCGCCGCGGCGCCGGGGATGAGCACGCCGCCGATCAACAGATCAGCGTGCTGCGCGGATTTGGCGATGTGATAGGAATTGGAAGCCAGCGTATAAACCCGGCCGTTGAAGATATCGTCGATTTCGCGCAGACGGTTCAGGTTCACGTCAATCATGGTGACGATGGCGCCCATGCCCAGGGCGATCTTGGCGGCGTTGGTGCCTACGGTGCCGCCACCGATGATCGTCACCTGCGCGGGAGGCACACCCGGCACACCGCCCAGCAGCACGCCGCGTCCGCCATGCTCTTTCTCCAGGTAGGTTGCGCCAACCTGGACGGACATGCGTCCCGCCACCTCCGACATCGGCGTCAGCAGCGGCAGCGCGTTGCTCCGGTCGCGAATGGTTTCGTAAGCGATGCCCGTCACCTTCTTCTTAAGCAGGGCTTCGGTCAGCTCCGGCAGCGGCGCCAGGTGCAGGTAAGTAAACAGCACCAGGTTTTCTCGGAAGTGCTCATATTCCCTGGCGATCGGCTCTTTGACTTTCACCACCATGTCGCCGCGGCGCCAGACTTCGGCGGCCGTTGCAACAATCTCCGCGCCTGCCTGCTTGTAGTCTTCGTCGGGCATGGCGGAGAGTGCGCCGGCATTGGTTTCAACCAGAACCTTGTGGCCGGCGTCCACCAACGCCTTTACGCCGGAAGGAACGATCCCTACCCGCGATTCGTGGTCTTTCAATTCTTTGGGTACGCCGATCAGCATAGATTGCCTGCTCTCACATAATCCTCATTCCGTATCAATCTGGGCGCGCTGCAGCCGGTCAGAGAAATCGACGTAGAGCGATTTCCACTGGGTGTAGAAGTCGATAGCGCCCAGGCCGCCTTCGCGATGTCCATTGCCCGTGGCCTTGGTCCCGCCGAACGGCAGATGCACCTCGGCGCCGATGGTCGGCGCGTTCACGTAGGTAATGCCCGCGTAAATATCGCGCATGGCGCGGAAGGCCTTGTTGACGTCGCGCGTGTAAATGGCCGAGGAGAGTCCGTAAGGCACGCCGTTAGCCAGCTCGATGGCCTGCTCGAAGTTCTCGCAGGGAATCACGCTGACCACCGGCCCGAAGATTTCCTCCTGGGCGATGCGCATGCGGGCGTCGACGTCGGTGAACACGGTGGGCTCAAAAAACCATCCGTGCGCGTATTCCGGCTGATTCAGCGCTTTGCCCCCCGCTTCCAGTTTGGCGCCTTCGTTCTTGCCGATGCCTACGTACTTTTCCGTCGTCGCCACCTGCTGTTCGTTGATCTGCGGACCGACCTCCACGCTGTCGTCCAAACCGTTGCCGACTTTCAGGCGCTGGGCGCGGTACACCAGGCGATCGGCAAACTGGCGATAGACGCCCTTTTGCACGATGACCCTGCTGGCGGCAGTGCAGCGTTGTCCCGTCGTGCCGAATGCGCCCCAGAGAACACCGTCCAGGGCCAGGTCAAGGTTGGCGTCGTCCAGGATAATGATGGCGTTCTTGCCGCCCATCTCCAGCGAGCACGGCTTGAAGCTGCGCGCCGCGGTTTCGCCGACCATGCGCCCGACTTCGCTGGAGCCGGTGAAGGAGACGGCGCGGACGTCGGCGTGTTCCACGATCGGCGCGCCCGCTTCCGGGCCGAAGCCGGTCACGATGTTGATCACACCCTTGGGCAAGCCGGCATCGGTGAGGGCCTTCACCAGATTGAAAGTGGAAAGCGGGGTATCTTCCGCGGGCTTGATCACGCAGGTATTGCCGCACACCAGGGCCGGCAGCAGCTTCCACGAAGGAATGGCCATGGGGAAGTTCCAGGGAGCGATCATCCCGCAGACGCCCACAGGCGCGCGCACCGCCATGGCAAACTTATCGGGAAGCTCGGAGGGAACAGTGGCGCCGAACTGGCGACGCCCTTCGCCCGCCATGTAATAAGCCGTATCCACGGCTTCCTGAACGTCACCCCGCGCCTCTTTGAGCACCTTGCCCATCTCGCGGGTCATCAGCCGGGCATACTCTTCCTTGCGTTCCAGGAGAATCTCGCCGGCGCGGTAAATGATCTCGGCGCGCCGCGGCGCCGGCACCAGCCGCCAGCGCTCAAAGGCCAGGCGCGCGGCCGAGACCGCATCGTCCACGTCACCCTTGTCCGAGCGCTGAAAGATGCCGATCACGTCCCGCGTGTCAGCAGGGTTGAGATTTTCGTAGGTCTGGCCGCTGCGGGATTCCACCCACTCGCCGCCGATGAGGTTCTTATAAACTTTTGCCGGCATTATTACAGGTCCGATCCTTTCGTGAAACCAAACTAACTATCGTATCAAGAGTGTGCCGGGTTCCGAAACCGCTCGGGCCCCTGGCGGCGTGCGCCGGCGGGCTGCGGCCGCCGATGTAAGTAGTTGATACTAAATATCCTAGCCAGGTTGTGAAGCATACTCTGTTTTCCAGAATAGCTGCAAAAGCAACAAAGAGACGAGGAGAGAGCGCGCATAGGCTACAATCTAGCTCGCGCCAGGTTGGATTGGTCCCTAACGGCCAACAAAGTACCCGAGTTCAACCCTGACTTCTCCCGCCGACGGCGCTGCCCCAGGAAGACGGTGGTTTATGTCCATACTTCTTGCCGATGACGATGTTCAGCTGGCCACGTTTCTCTCGAAATCCCTTGAGTCAGAAGGCTACGCGGTGCGGACGGCGCTTGACGAACGAACGGTGTTCTCCGAACTCAAACGGCAAAACTACAAACTGATCATCCTGGACTTGAATTTCGGGCAGACGGACGGGCTGAGATTGCTGGAGAAACTCAGGTCCACGGGCCTGGAGACGCCGGTGCTGGTATTGAGCGCGCGCAACCGTGTTTCCGATCGCGTGCAATCGTTGAACCTGGGAGCTGACGATTACGTCACCAAGCCTTTTTCTTTCCAGGAACTAGCTGCCCGCGCGAACGCTATTTTGCGCCGCAAGGCGGACCGGTCGCTGAGCGTGCTTCGCGTGGAGGACCTGGAGTTGGATCCAGGAGCGCGCAAAGTCCATCGCCGCCAGCGGGAAGTAAAGCTGAGTCCGAAAGAATTCGACTTGCTGCAGCTCCTCATGCGCCGGCCCGGTGAAACCGTCACCCGCCAGCAGTTGTTGCTGGAGTGCTGGGGGACCCAGGAGACGGACAGCAACCTGGTGGACGTATACGTCAACTATCTGCGCAGGAAGGTCGAGTCTCTCAACGAGGACAAGTTGATCCAGACGGTTCGCGGCGCCGGCTACCGCCTGGGACGACCGGCCCCG
>CAZFRV010000013.1:0-4119 GCA_964521445.1 uncultured Acidobacteriaceae bacterium | reverse complement strand
CAAAGCGACCATGGCCGAATATCGCAGCCGCAAGAAGCAAGGAAGGTGACAAGTGTCGTTCCATCTGGCCCAATACACCGATGCAGCCTTTCTGCTGCTGCGTTTCATGGTCGCCGTGGTCTTTGGCGCGAGCGGTTGGTACGATCTCAAGGATCCGGAAAGCCGCGCCAAGAGCATTGGCATGAGCAAGGGGTTCACGATTTTTCTTGGCGCTGCGGAAGCAGCCGGAGCGCTAGGCTTGATTGGGGGAGTGCTCACGCAGTATGCGGCGCTGGGACTGATCTTGCTCTCGCTGGGCGCGATTCAGAAAAAGATCTTCGCGTGGCACACCGGGTTCTGGGGCAAACACGGGACTGACGGGTGGCACTACGACCTGATGCTGGTGGTCATGAACCTGGTGATCATCGTCACCGGCGGCGGACACTACGTGCTCCTGAAGTGATCAGGCGGCCCGGGTCATTCATTCTTGGCAGCGGGTTTCAGGTTGACCAGTCCTACCACGTCGGCTCCGTTGGGACCGACCGCGTGCACCCACACGTTGTTGAACGCGTCTTTCAACTCCGGGTATTGCACGACGAAAGCATTGGCCAGGCCGCGGGCTTCCGCTTGCGTGGCGTTGAAATCGGCAGTGCTGGCCGCCGAGTACCGGATCGATAGATCGAACGTAGTATCGGTGCGGAACACGCTCATATCTGTAATGCTGAACGTCTTGCCATTGGCGGTGAAATTGACTGGGGTTCCTGCGGGGACGTCCTTGGGCTGAATGCCGCCGGACTCCTGCGTGATCTTGGATAGCACGCTGGAATCCATAAATGTGACCGGAGCCAGCAGATCCCAGGACGTCACGTAATAGAACCACGCATTGTGGTTCTGCCCTTTGGACTTGTATTCGCGGGCATGCTGCAGATACCAGATGCCATCATGTCCCAGAGCCGACGCCGCGCGGACATAGAATCCCGCAAGCTTCCAACCATTGATGTCCTGGAAGATGGTGGTGAGCGAGTACGGCCCTTTGTTGCCGACGAAATCCTGGATCACGATTCCGTACTTTCCTCCCGGCAATCCGGGAATGTCGAACTCGGCGGTATTGGCCCCAAGACCGCCGGCGCCGAAGACGCCGCAGTAGAAGCGTCCGTCTGAGCTGGGCGTAGGTCCGTTATCGATGAAAAAAGAGGTGCGCAGCTGCGGCCGCGCTCCGGCCAACGCCGCCTTGTTGTCATTGACCGCCGAGGCGACTCCGTTAAAGCTGGATTGCAGCGACGGAATCGCATTGGCTTGCAACGCTGCCACATCTCCGGCCGCAGCCCGGTCATACGCCTGCTTGGCGGCGTTCTCCATCGTGGACCTGGGCTCCGCGGGAATCTCGTCGCGGGTCTGGCACGTCTGCGACCAGGCGGAAACCGCGGCTGCCACAATCGCAGCCGTCGAAAACATCCTTAGGCTTAATGGCTTCATCGTAACCCTTTAGGCGGCGCTACTCTGCTTTCCCTTCCCTAAGATGCTCTCCCGGCCAGCCACGGATGTAATCGACCGACTGGACGGGACGCCTCGTCCCAATATACCTTTGCCGCTACCCAGCCGCCAGAGCGCCGGATTGGCGATCGAACATGCCGTCCGAGCATCCTCGGAAAAGATGGGCTGCCTGAGGCAAGATGCCTTTCCAGCGGCGTTCTTACCTTGCAAGGAGTAAAATCCATCTGTACGCCCTGTGAGGGTGGAAAGCTCGAGCTGCCAATGATCCGTTTTTTTCGAACTTTGTGCGTAATTCTGGCGCTTATGGGCACTCTTGCCCTGGCTCAGCAGAACCAGTCCACAGCGGCCCAGCGCCGTATGCGGAACCACCGCCCTCGGCCCCAAAACCCTGCGGATTTCGCTCCCGATCCCCCGCCGGTTGGGATGGTGGTGGCCCCGCCCGTAGCTCAGGCCGCTCCGCCTCCGGCAGCCGCGGCGGCGACACAGGCCGCTCCCACGGTTCCGGCGGTTCAACAGCCGGTCGAGAACTTACCCCCGCCTACAGCCGCGCAAGTCACTTATCGGAACAATCTACTGACCGTCCAGGCAACAAACAGCACGCTGGCCGGGCTGCTGATCGCCATCCGCAATAAAACCGGAATCCAGTTTGAAGGACTGGAAGCCGGCGCGACCGAGCGCGTGGCCATCTCCATGGGACCGGCGCCGGAGGGAGAAGTTCTGTCGGCCATTCTCGGGGGCTCCAAGTTCGATTACGTCGTTGTGGAACGTCCCGACAGCCCGGGCACCGTGCAACGGGTTTTGCTTTCGGCGCGCGCCGGCGGGACAACCGCCGCGGGCGCCGCTCCTCCACCTGCGGCGGCTATGAATGGAGAGGGCGAAGACGAGGATTCCTCGGATGAAGCCGAAAATCCGCAGGATACGCCGGCGCGACCTCCGCTGACCCAATTCCAGCAGCAGCCACCACAGCAGCCGCCTCAAGCCAAGACTCCTGAACAGTTGTTGGAAGAACTGAAGCGCATGCAGCAACAGCAGCAACAACAGCAGCCGCAGCAGAACGCTCCCGTAAAGCCTCCGCCGATCCCGCAATAGCCCGGGCGCGCAGGGGTCAACAAAACTGAGAATTTAGAAGTGACTGATTGCGGGAGTAGTGTTTCCGGTCCCCGTTCGTCGCTGCGCTGGGATCAGAGCGAGCCGACGTCCGGGATCAGTTGCCGGATTGAGAGGTGGCAATCGCCGCAACCGGCGCTGTGCTTTCCACCCGTTCCTGCTTCTGGGCAAAGGCGCGGAGAATCGCCATGATGACGGCGTATCCGCAGGCAATGCCGAACGCCAATGAAAGAACGATCGTCAGAAAGACAGCAGAGGAAGCTAGCAAAGTTCTCATTGGTATCTTCTAAGATGCACTGATCTGAGTACCCGGTTGGTTAGGACCGGCACTGGAGGAATTTTCGGCCAAGTGCTTGCGATTGTCTTGATTACAGGTGGTGCTGCCCGCTGGTAACACCATAATGCCCGAGCCTTCCTATTCACGCAAGTGTGGAAAATTCCTGGGGCGTACACCTTAGGCCTGTGATACATTCTTCGCCCATGGCCATCCCAACTATGGTTCGACGAGCGTTTCTGGGAGCCCTGATTCTCACCGCCGCGGTACTGGGATCCACCGCCGCCAGATCCAAGGCCACCGGCTCCAAGGCCAAAGAAGCGGCGCCCCGCTTCGTCGCCACCACCACTGCGGGCGAGAAGTTCAACAACGACACCATCAAGGGCAAAATCGTCCTGCTGGAATTCTGGACCACCTGGTGCGGCTTTTGCGCCGAGGAGGCTCCCTTCGTCGACAAGATCGGCCGCGAATACGCCGATAAAGGGCTGATCGTCCTGGCCGTCAACGTGGGCGAGTCCAAGAAGGTGGTCAAGAAGTATCTGGAGCAGCACCCGCGGACGTCGAAGATCGTCCTCATGGACGATACCAACCTGGCGGCCATGTATCAGGCCACCGTCTACCCCATCTACGTGGTCATCGACCGCGACGGCAACATCGCCGGCACCCAGCACGGCGCCGCCGGCGAACGACGCCTGCGCGATCTCCTGTCCCGGGGCGGCCTCGACGATGATGACGACGATGACGATAAATAGCCGTAAACCTTACCACTGATTCGCACTGATCACCCCGATTTGAACAACACACGCCCCGGTCTGTCAGCGAAAATCAGTGTGATCAGTGGTGAGACTTTGGTTTTCCGATCACGCGCGATGACGGCGATTACGTGCGATCCCGGCGATCTTCCCCCTGGGCCTTAGTTCTAAAGTTCTAGTCCTACTTTTGTGTTCCCTCCGAGGCAGGAGAGTTGCTGCTCCGCCACATCGAACTACTCAACCTGCTTCGTATCCCCAGGCGAAGTAGGTTCATGAAATAGTGCGGATCCGGGCCAGCCACGTTTTAGTTTCATTCCTCAGCACCTTCCTGTACGTTCCTGTCGCCGCGCAGGTTGTCCACCGGGTCCCAGATGAGCGAAGCGTGCGCCTGGCATCCCTGGAAGAGGGCGAAGCCATTGTGGAGGCGGCTTGGGAGCTGCGGCGAGGGCTGGGGAGTAAACCTGACTGTTCCCACTTTGTAAACGCCATCTATGCCCGAGCCGGTCTCGACTA
>CAZFRV010000012.1:0-15972 GCA_964521445.1 uncultured Acidobacteriaceae bacterium | reverse complement strand
ATTCACCAATTCCACTTCCATCATGGTCTGGAACATGCCGGTTTCGCAGCGCAGGCCGGCGGCGCGGATTCGTTCGGCAAAGTATTCGTAAAGCCGCTTGGCGTCTTCCGGACGGGCGGCCGCGTCGAATGAGGGACGCTTGCCGCGGCGCACGTCGCCATAGAGAGTGAACTGCGAAACCACCAGGACCTCTCCATGCGCGTCTTGCACAGACAGGTTCATCTTGCCCGCGGCGTCCTCAAAGATGCGCAGTCCGATAATCTTTTCCGTCAGATAGTCGGCTGCGGCTTCGTTGTCGGTTTTGCCGACGCCGAGCAACACCAGCATGCCCGGGCCGATCTCGCCCACAACATCGCCTTCGACCAGCACGCGGCAGCGGCTCACTCTCTGGATGACTGCGCGCATTCGAGTAACTGTAACATCGGCTGCAAGAACACACCTACCACGGAGTCGCAGAGAAGATCCGGTGATCGGGCGATCGGATCATCGAGTGATCTGAAAACCAGGGTGATCTGAAAAACATGAGCTGTTCGGATGACCCGATGAACCGATGGCCAGATGCCCCGATCTCCTTCTTTGTGCCTCAGGTGTTGCGTGCTGCTGTCCCATTCTGCTGACCGGATAAATTACAATCTCTCGTTACCTTTATGCGCAGCTTTGAGAGTCTGACGGAACGCGAAATACTGGCTCTGGCGATCTCGCTGGAGGAGGAAGACGAACGTATTTATGCCGATTTTGCCGAAGGCCTGCGCCAGGACTTCCCCGCGACCGCATCGATGTTCGATGGCATGCGGGTGGAGGAGTCCGGCCATCGCCGTCGGCTGATCGAGCTGTATCAGTCGAAGTTCGGGGAACATATCCCGCTGATCCGCCGCACTGACGTGAAGGGCTTTATTCACCGGCGTCCCATGTGGCTGACCAAGCCGCTACGTCTCGAGTCCGCGCGCAAAGAAGCAGCCAGCCTGGAAGTTGAGACCCGCCGCTTCTACGAGAAAGCCGCCGACCGTATGCAGGACGCCAGCATCCGCCAGTTGCTCAATGACCTGGCCCAGGAAGAGCGGGGCCACGAGCATCGCGCCGAAGAACTTGGGGAAAACCTTGACGAGACCGCGCGCGGCCAGGAAGAGGCCGCCAACCGCAAGCTGTTCGTCCTGCAGATCGTGCAGCCGGGACTCGCCGGCCTGATGGACGGCTCCGTCTCCACCTTGGCCCCGGTTTTCGCCGCGGCCTTTGCCACGCGCAACACCCACACGGCTTTCGCAGTCGGGTTAGCTGCATCGATCGGCGCGGGCATCAGCATGGGTTTCGCTGAAGCTCTTTCCGACGACGGCAGCCTCACTGGCCGCGGCCACCCGTATGTTCGCGGTACCGTCTGCGGGCTGATGACGGCTCTGGGCGGCATCGGCCACACTCTTCCTTTCCTGATCGGGAATTTCAATGTGGCGTTCGCCGTGGCCGTGGGGGTAGTCCTCGTCGAGCTGGCCACCATCTCCTGGGTACGGCACCGCTATATGGACTCGCCCATCTTGTCGGCGACGGTGCAGGTGATGATCGGCGGGATTCTGGTCTTTCTGGCCGGCGTGCTCATTGGGAACTCGTAGTTCCGCATGAGCAGCGCCCAATCACTTTCGGAGGCATGTCTTCACGCGCAAAAAAAAGAGCGCCGGGGTTGCCGGCGCTCTCAAAAAAGAGCTTCGAGCGGAGTTTGGCTTACGGGAGCACGTAGCGCAAGCTCACGAAAGACATACCGAGATGGGCGTTCTTGGGTGCGCCCGCGGCTACAAACCAGGGAGCGCGGGTTAAGTACGAAAACTGCGTGACCAGCAGCACGGCGCCGTATTGTGGGTTTCTCCAGAACGTCTGCGTCCAGTCAAAGGTCGGTTCCTGGATGGCGCGGTTGTTGGTGTTGGCCGAGTTGTGGCCACCATATCCAATGATGGGTTTGACGACCAATGGTGAGGTTACGTCAGGAAAGGCGTTGCGGCCGAAATACGCGACGCCGTAGTACGCGCCAAACAGGGTCTTCGGATTGGCCTGCAGCTCAAACCCGAACAAACCGTTTCCAGCATGGACTCCGGAAAGATTGGCGTTAAAGGCCGTGGGGCCGGTTTGAATCGGGACCACGACAACCTGCGGTCCCAGCCCGATCATGTAGCGGCCCACGCCGTTGCCCCACAAGACGTTGCCGACCATGCGGAAGTTTTTGGTCATGCTGGCGACGAAGGCGGATTGGAGGCCGCCGCCGATCTTCGTGGAATGCTGAAACGTAGCTCCGGCAACGGTCGGTAAAAAGGTGGCCTTGGCTGAAGTCATGATGCCGCCAACTTCGAAGTGCCAGTGCCTGCCCTGGGGATTCCCGTCCCAGGCCATTTTGGTCACGAGGTCCGGGGCCACATTGGGCGTCCCATTGCTGGCGTTCTGTGGGTCAAACTGGACACCAAGTTGGGCATTAAATGCTGCGGGGAATATCACTCCCGTTGCAAACTGCTCCGGATTCTCAATGCCCACGCCCCACTGGAAGTTGTCGTTGAAGTGGTACACCGCGCGGAACTGTCCGGCACGCGTGTAGTTCACGCCCACCTGAATGTTCGCGTCCTCGTTGTAAGTGATCAGCAGATCCTGCGGCATGGGCGACAAGCCCACCCGGTTGGGGGTCATCAGGCCCCAGGATTGCCCGCCCAGAAACTCCCACTTGCCGCGTTTCAGATCGAGCCAATAGAGGCGCAGACGCATGGTGTGGGGGTTGGAGGTCACAAACACGTTCGTGGCATCGTTCCCGTTGAAGTCGCCTTCAATGTAGCCGGTGATGTTATTGGCGCCGTATTGGCCCGTGACCTTGATGTTCCAGCGCGAATACTGCCCGGTGGCGCGGTACTCGGTGAGGTGCCCAGCCACGGTGTTGCTGAAGGGAATGGCCCCGAAGCTGGTGGCGATGTTGTTGCCGGTGTTGGTGGAGCGGAAGACGTTTTCAAAGTCCACGAAACCGCCGGGCGTAAATTCGGTTCCGCCGATGCGGAATGACAGCGGCGACTCCTTGGGTTTTTCGTCTCCCTGGACCGCATTTTCAGTGACGGGCGCGTTGGTATGAAGCGCGGCGTCTTCCACGCGCGGCGTGCCGGCTTTTCTCGCCTCTGCAGCCTTCTGCAGCTCACTGAGTTCCTGTTGCTGCTGGGCGATCTGCTGCTGCTGCTGGGCCATGGCATCGCGCAACGCCTTCAACTCATCGGCTGTGGACGTTGTCCCAGAGGGCCCGGTGTTCTGTGCGTTGGTCTGGGCCAGGGCCATGCCTGACGCCAGCACCAGAAACCCGATTCTCGTTAACCATCTCATCGAAGCTCTCTCCTTGGCTGCTACTTCGTTGCCGACAATGCTCAGAGAAGCAAACCTGCTGAACATGTTGATCTCCTAAGGCAGCACGTAGCGCAAGCTCAGGAAGCCCATGCTAAGGTGGGCATTCTTGGGCGCGCCAGCAGCTACAAACCAGGGAGAGCGGGTCAAGTACGAATACTGCGTGATCAGCAACACGGCTCCGTACTGGGGGTTTCTCCAGAAGGTCTGGGTCCAGTCAAAGGTCCCTTCCTGGATGGCCCGGTTGGCAGAGTTGGGAGAGTTAATGCCGCCAAAACCGATGATGGGCTTGACGAGCAGCGGCGAAGTTACGTCGGCGAAGGCGTTACGCTGGGCGTACATGCCGCCGTAATAAGCTCCGAACAAGGTCTTAGGAGTAGCCTGCAGCTCAAGTCCCAGCAGACCGTTTCCGCTGTGGACCGGAGAGGTTGCGGCAGTAAAGGTTGTCGGTCCGGTCTGAATCGGAACGACCACAACCTGCGGCGCCAGTCCGATGAGGTAGCGGCCCATGCCGGGGCCCCACAAACCATTACCCACGAGACGGAAGTTCTTGGTCATGCTGACAACGAAGGCGGTCTGAACCCCGGCCCCCGGTGTTGAGGTATGTACAAAGCTTGTTCCACCGACGGGAAGGATTGTGGCTTTCGCAAAGTTGACAACGCCGCCCAGCTCAAAATGCATGTGCCGGCCACCCGGGTTGCCGTCGAAAGCCATCTTGGTGACAAGGTCCGGGCCAACGTTCGGCGTGGTGCTTTGGTTGTTTGCGTCAAACTGCGTTCCCAACTGGGCGTTGAACGCGAATGGAAAGATGACTTCCCCGGCGCCCACATACTGCTCCGGATTCTCGATGCCGAAGGCCCAAACAAAATTGTCATTTGGGTGCCACGCCGCGCGGAAGGTCCCGGCGCGGGTGTAGTTCACGCCCACCTGGATGTTCGCGTCCTCGTTGTAGGTGATCAGTAGATCGGCAGGGTTGGGCGACACGCCCACCCGGTTGGCGGTCATCAAGCCCCAGGATTGACCGGCCAAAAACTCCCACTTGCCGCGCTTGAGGTCCAGCCAGTACAGACGCAAGCGCGTGGTGTGAGGATTTGAGGTGACAAAGACGTTCGTGGCATCGTTGCCGTTGAAGTCGCCTTCAATGTAGCCGGTGATGTTGTTGGCTCCGTACTGGCCCGTGACTTTCAAGTTGAAGCGGGAGTACTGTCCGGTGGCGCGGTACTCGGTGAGATGCCCCTGCACGGTGTTGCTGAAGGGAATGGCGCCGAAGCTGGTGGAGATGTTGTTGCCGGTGTTGGTGGACCGGAAGACGTTTTCAAAGTCCACGAACCCGCCGGGAGTGAACTCGGTTCCGCCGATGCGGAAGGACAGCGGCGACTCCTTGGGTTTTTCATCTCCCTGGATCACGTTGGCGTTGACGGGAGCGTTGGTATGGAGCGAAGCGTCTTCCACGTGCGGAGTGGCGACGGTTTCTTCCTGCAGCGTTTTCTTCAACGCGTCAATCTGCTGCTGCTGCTGGTTGATCAACTGTTGCTGCTGGGCCACGGCCTCACGCAATGCCTTCATTTCGTCGGCGGTGGACGGCGGGGGCGCGGCGTTCTGCGCAGTCTGCGCGAATGCCAATCCCGACGCCAGAACGAGGAAGCAGATTTTCCCTAACCATCTCATCGAAGCTCTCTCCTTGCTCTCATTTAAGTTTTGTACACAATACGTGCAGGAAGTCACGGCCCCGTGAATGTCCTGGGGCCAGGTACTCACGTCATGACATTATGCCTGATTTCGGGGGAAACGCCGATAGTCAATCTTGATTCGTCTCAATTTTTTAACAAAAAGCGCTTACTCCGACCTAGGGGCACTGAGATGTGAAATCTCCTAGAAAACAACGCCGGAGCGGCGGGATGGCCGTCCCGAATCGGACCCGGGATGCCGATTGCTTTTAGTTCTCCACGTGGGCCAGGAATGCCCCGGTTTCCACGTGCCCGCCTCGTTTGACCTGCACAAAAATGCGGTAGTCGCCGGGCTGAGAGAAGCCAAAAGGAAATGAGACTTGCCCGGGAACCGCGTCCATTTGCATGCCAGCCATGTCCGGCTTCTGTGCCGCGCCTTTGGTTTCCGCGTTTTCCGCCAGCGCCACCGCAGCCATGGAAACCGACCCGGCTGGATGCACGTGGGCAAAAATCTTGCCGTCAGCCCTGATGAAGGCCGCGTGCCCGGCCATGCCCATATAGGGTTCGAGATCGGCGGGCTTGCCATCTTTGTCTTCCACGCGGAAGCGGAACCAAATGGGTTGGTTGGTTTTGAGTGGCTGTTTGTCGCGTTCCCAAGCCATGCGGTAGCCGTCAGAAAGCTGGGCGACCTGCTCGGCGGCCGAAAAGTCGGGACCACCGGAATCGTCATTGGCGACCGGTTTGCCGGCGATGGCTGGAAAATCGATCTCGCCCACCTCGGTTTCAGGAAATCCGGTGCTGTGAACGATATCGGCATATACCTGATAGTGTCCGGCGGGCAGGCTGGGCAGGTCCTGCTTGAAATCGGCTGTTGCTTGCTGCTCCGGGTGCAGATGCCAGAAGCTCTTCATGTCCGGCATGCGCACCAGAAACAGGTGCACCAAGTGGCCATGATCGGGGACGAGATCATCGAGCCGCAAGCGGTCGGGCCGCTCGATCCGGTCTTTTCCTACGATAAAGAAACCGGCCTCCTCGTTGGGATTCTGCAACTGCACGCGCAACTGATTGGCGCCTACAAGAGAGAGCTCCGCCTGAGGAAGTCGATACGACAGTTTTTCGTTGGCGCTGGCTTCCGCACCCCACCAGAATTTTGCGCCTACGATCACCGCAACTGCCAGGACGGCCGCCATGGCCATACTGAAATAAGCGCGCCGCGTTTGCTGCGGCGTCGGCGTTTCCCCGGGCTCCAGCTTGGCCTCGCGGTTGGCAGCTCCCACCATGCCGACCACGCCGCCGATCAGCAATAAACCCAAAACGGCCAGCAAGCCGCCGAGGGTCTTTTGCATGCGGACCGAATATGTTGAAACCGCGGGCACCGGAACCCCCAGCTCGGCCTTGCCATGTTCGCCATCGATTTGAATCTGTACCTGCCAGGAGCCTCGATCCATGATCCACAAATTGCCGGTAAAGAGCTGCGGGTCAGCGCTGGAGCGCTGGGCCAAATCCGGTTTAGGGGCCAGATTGGCGCCCGGTCCCACCAAACGCATGGGGCGAATCTTGATCTCGCTGATGTCATTCGCGGCGCTGCGCACCTGGATCTCCGCCACGCCAGGAACCACCGGGGACGGACGCACGGTGACCAGCAGGTGATAGGGCCCGGCATGGCCGTCGTAATACACATCGGGGCTGCCGACATGAGCGAAAGCGGCTGCCGGAAGCAGAAGAAAAATGCTCGCTAATAAGCGCGTATGCATCTTGACTTGGCCCTCAAAGATGAACTTGCGAACCTGTTTGTGAGACTCAGCCCTTTGCGTCAGAGACGAATCTCGACTCACGATCACGAATCAACCGGAGTGTCCGATTTTCGTTACCGCCGCACCTCGTGCATCCAATTTCCAAAGGTGATGCCCGCACGCGTGCTCAAGATCGACGCGATCAGCGCTCCCGGCATTCCAATCCACCACAAAAGAGATGTGGCGTGGTAGTAAATGTTTCGAATTTCCGGTGAAGCGGGCGGGGCGGCGTAATAGTGGTAGTTGGTTCCGAAGAACCAGTTCCGCGCCAGAGGGGACATCAGGAAGTCCGCAAACGGCCATTGCACGGCCATGAAAGCGGCGAGAAAGAGTGTCCCCATCACCAGTGCCTGGGTCCACTTCCCCCAGTTTTGAACCTGCATTTTCGGTCCGAGATAATCCAGCACCAGCGCCGGAACCACCAGCAGCACCGGGAACCCCAAGGGGACCATGTGAGTTACTTTCCAGTAAACAGGGCCCAGTTTGGGTTCTCCGGGAAACAAGGGCAGAATCCAAAGCGCCAGCAAAAAGAAGACGGTATACATGGATGTAATCGCCGTCCGGGCCCAGCGCCCACCGGAGGCGCGGGCGATCGATTCCACAAACAGCGGTGTACCCAGACCGATGGCGAGGTACGTGATGGGGCTGTGCTGGAAGATGCGTCCGCTCTGCTGCAGAACAATGATCATGTTCAACACCAGCAGCAGTCCGCCCGAGAGCAACAACAATTGCTGCAGACGCTTGTGCACGGTCCCTTCGGCACGGTTCATCTGTCCCAAGATCAGGATGACGCCGCCCCACAGGATGGAGGCGATCCCCAGCGCCAGCAGCATGTGCGGCGGGCTGACAATCTTCACGTCCAGTCCGTAGGCCTCGTGCCACCAGTTGTCAAAGGGCGCCGACGTCAGCATGGCGATTCCGCCCCACGCGGAAATAAATGCCCCCATGGGTCCACGGAAGCCCAACACATTCACCGAAGCCTGCTTGGCTGCCTGATCGCGCCCAAGCGTGGTCCTGAAAATCAAGATGGACGAGGAAACTGCCGTGAGCAAGCCGGCGAACTGAATCAGCAGGTGCGCTGGCGTCCAAAAGGTATCGCGGCCGATGGTGGCATGCCAGGCGACATCCCAATACAGCCCGGTCAGGATCGAGAGAGAGGCCGCGACCGAAGACCAGATATACCAGGGAATGGCTTGCGGCTTGGACAAAGCAAGCCCGGAAACACGAGCGGATGTTTGCGCAGTCAGGACCGTGCTGTTCATTTCCGACTCCTCAGCGAGTTTTTGGGGCCTCCATACTTGGAGAAAAAGAAATACCCCAGCGGTTCCGCGCCAGACTACAATTATATGAGCAAAGCTCGCTTTCTCTACTCAGATTCAACACGAGAGTCACAGCATGCCGCGCAATGGCCAACCTGTTGATTTAGTAAGAAGAATGCCAAGGCAGGTGCGCGCGCAGGATACCGTCGAGGTTATCTTTGAGGCCACGGCTCGGATTTTACAACGGCAAGGACGCGCGGCCCTCAACACCAACTACATTGCCGAGTGCGCGGGCATCAGCGTGGGCACGCTCTATCAGTACTTCCCCAACAAAGAGGCTATCCTGGTAGCCATGGCGCGCCGCGAGCTGGCCGATGACGAAGCTCGCGTCATCCGGGCCATGAAGGAGCCATCCAAAGACGGGGAGCCAGACCTGTTGCGGCTGGCGATCCGAGTGCTCATTGCGCCCTACTCCAAACGCCGCGAAGCGCGCCGCATTGCCTTTGAAACCCTGATCAGCGAGGGCCTGGGCGACGAGATGGCCAACGCTGTACAAAAAGTAGCGCAAGCGGTCGGCGCGGAAAGTCACCGCTTGCTGCCCGGACGGGCAGCGCCGATCTCCACGACCAGCCTGTTTGTGATCACCCGCGCCGTCAGCGGAGTTCTGCGCGCCGCGTCGCAAGAGAAATCGCCGCTGCTCGGCACCATCGAGTTCGAAGACGAACTCGTCAAGCTGGTGCAAAGCTACTTCGCGGAGCCGCAATCACGAGGGTGATTCTGACCGGTCTGCTCTGGACGAAGGGATAACTAGGCCTCCGCTCCACACAGGCTGGCCACCGGACGCAACGGCGCAGCCAGCCTCTGCACCAGCCGGGCAAACTCATCCAGGTTCAGCGACTGTGCTCCGTCCGAGAGTGCGCGCTCGGGGCAAGGATGTACCTCGATGATCAGGCCGTCGGCGCCGATAGCCAGAGCCGCGCGGCTCGCCGGACCGATCAGGTCGCGTCGTCCTGTGCCGTGCGATGGATCGGCAATCACCGGCAGATGGGAAAGTTCGCGCGCCATCGCCACCGCGGCCAGATCCAGAGTATTGCGCATCTCCGTCTCAAAGGTCTTGATGCCGCGTTCGCACAGCACGACATTAGGGTTACCTCCGGCCAGGAGATACTCCGCCGCCAGCAGCCATTCCTTGATGGTTGCCGAAGGTCCGCGCTTGAGCAGCACCGGCTTCGAAGACTTGGCGAGCTGACGCAGCAGGTCGTAGTTCTGCATGTTGCGCGCGCCCACCTGCAGCATGTCTGCATGCTCGCTGATCAACTCGATATCGTTGGTGCTCATAACTTCGGTGACGATGGGCAACCCGGTTTCCTGGCGTGCTTCGCTCAACAGCTTGAGGGCCTCCAGCCCCAGCCCTTGAAAGTCATAGGGTGACGTGCGCGGCTTGTAGGCCCCGCCGCGCAGCATGGAAGCGCCCGCGGCCTTGACGCCGCGCGCTGTGGAGAAGATCTGCTCGCGCGATTCCACCGAACACGGTCCGGCAATCACCACTGCATCTTCGCCGCCGATGGTGACTCCGCCCACCACCACGCGGGTGCGCTCGCTGCGCGTCTGCCGGCTCACCAGCTTGAAGGGATGGGCAATGGGGACCACGTCTTCCACGCCCGGCGCGGCCTTGAGCGCCTCCAGCGCGGCTCGCGAGCCGCCGGAGCCCACCGCGGCCACGATCGCCCGCTCCGAGCCCCGCGTCACATGCGGCTGGAATCCGCACTCTTTCACCCGTTCGATTACGTGCTGTAGTTGGGCCTCAGTCGAGCCTGCTGCCATGTTAATGACCATTGCGTGCCTCCTTGCTGAGATTCTTTACCCTTGCCGATTTCATCCGCTGTTGTCGCATGGATTGGATCCCGATCCTGCGCGTCTCCAGGATGATGCGCCGGAAAATGTTGACGACGCTTCCCGGTCCCAGCGGGCCCTGGTTCTCGGCGCGCATGCGGGCCAATACCTGGCGCTCGCGCCGGCCGTCGTACGCCGCCAGACCGGAAGCAATCTTGATGGCGCCCAGTTCGCAGGCGATCCTGGCCCGCTGGTTGAGCAGCAGCAAGAGCTCGTCATCGAGCCGGTCGATTTCGCGTCGCCGCCGTTGCAGCGGGTTGACTCCGTTCTCGGTTGGTTGATTCATGGATTCGTCCCTCGTTCTCGTTCTGGTCTCCATCTTTCATCGCTTCGCGATGACGTCTGCCGCGAGTGGTTCATCTTGAAGACGAACCACTCGTCAAAAAACAAAAGCCGCAACCTTTGTGGGTCGCGGCTCGCGGTAACTTTATGATGTCTAACTTATTTTTGCATTGTCAGCACACCATCCGCTTCGCCGCCACCCGTAAAGAGGTAGCGGTATGTAAAGGCGAAGCTAAATCGGCTGGCGTGCATGGCTGGACGGATAGTAGTCTAGGGCTTCCCGGATGTCAAGGAAGTTGGGCCCCCGGGAAGGAGCGAATTTCCGAGAGATCTATGAGCAAAGCTACTGATTCTAAAGATATTACTGCCGTTCCCGTGCAACCCGACTCCTGGGCCAGCTACGTGGCAGACTTCCGCCGCGCCGGCCATGAGACCGTGGACTGGATTGCCCAGTATCTCAACACCGTTTCCGATTTGCCGGTCCTGGCGCAGGTGAAGCCGGGCCAGCTTTTCGACAGTCTGCAGCATTCGGCGCCGGCCCAAGGCGAGTCGTTCGCCGCCATCATGCAGGACTTTGACAAGTTGGTGATGCCGGCGGTCACGCAGTGGAACCATCCGCGTTTCTTCGCCTACTTTGCCTGCACCGGATCCACGCCGGCGATTTTGGGCGAGATGCTGGCCGCAGCCCTCAACACCAACGGACTGCATTGGAAAACCTCGCCTGCGGTCGCCGAACTCGAAGAGCGCACCCTGGGCTGGCTGCGGCAATGGTTGGGCCTGCCGGAAGGATGGTTTGGAATCGTCTATGACACCGCTTCCACCAGCTCCATGCATGCCATCGTGTGTGCGCGGGAGATGGTGGCGCCGGAGGCCCGCAGCGAAGGCAGCCGCGGCGACCTGGTGCTCTACACATCGGAACAGTCGCATTCCTCGATCGAGAAGGGCGCGATCGCCGTGGGCCTGGGACAGAGGAACGTGCGCAAGGTCGCGGTGGATTCCGCTTTCAGCATGCGTGCCGACGCCTTGGCCGCGATGGTCGCCGAAGACCAGGCCGCAGGCAAGCGCCCCATGTGCGTGGTGGCCACGGTGGGCACAACTTCTTCTACCAGCATCGATCCGCTTCCCGAGATCGTAGAGATCGCCGAGAAATACGGCATGTGGGTGCATGTGGATGCGGCCTACGCTGGTGCGGCAGCCATCTTGCCGGAACATCGCCACATTCTCTCCGGCGTGGAGCGGGCGCACTCGCTGGTCTTCAATGCCCACAAATGGCTGCTTACGCCTATCGACCTGAGCGCGTTTTACACGCGGCGCCCGGACATCCTGCGCCGCGCTTTTTCGCTCACCCCCGAATACCTGAAAACCCAGGAAGACCCGCGCGCCCACAACCTGATGGATTACGGTGTGCCGCTGGGACATCGCTTTCGCGCCCTGAAGCTGTGGTTCGTGATGCGCTATTTCGGACGCGAGCGCATTGAAGCCATGCTGCGCTCGCACATCCAGTGGGCGCAGCAGTTCGCCGCCCTGGTGGACTCCGATCCTCGCTTCGAGCGCGTGGCTCCTGTGCCTTTCTCGGTGGTGTGCTTCCGCTACAAAGGTACGGACCGACAGAATCAGGCCATCCAGGAAAAGGTCAACAGCTCGAACCGCGTCTTCATCTCCGGCACCGTCCTCAACGGAAAGTTCACGCTGCGGCTGGCGATCGGTAATCTGGCGACGACGTGGAACGACGTCGCGGAAGCGTGGGAGTTGATCCGGAAAGCAAGCGAAGAACTCTAACCACAGAGGACACGAAGCGAGACAAGGTATCAGGGCGCGAGTTGACTCGGGCCGTCTTTAGCTCGGAACAGTCGCGTTGCGCCCGCCGCGTGCTCAGCCAGCAGGCTGCGAGCATCGCGGGCTTGAGCGCGCTAAACAAGAGGTTACTCATCACACCGCTCTGAGTGTGAACGGCTGTTCTCGCCAGCTATCATGGAAGTGTCCGTCAGGAGGAGCCTCTATGGCACGGTTATTGGGTTCGGCATGCTTCGCTATGATCTCGCTCCTGGCCGTGAGGCCACACAACGATAAATTCTCGAAATATCATTCCATTGAGGCCTACGAGATTCGTCCGGGAATTCTGATGATCCCTAGATATTCGCAGGACGGGCAGGTCTGCGAGATGGGACTGCAAAGAATGCACTACTCGCCGGAAATCGTTAGATTCGATTCAAGTTTGTCGCGCAGTGAGATCGATGGACTTTTCGATGAACTCGTGCCAGCCGACGAAGAGAGGTCTGAAGTCAGAAGATTTCGGATCGGACATGATGATCATGACCGGCCATAGCCTCACAACGACTATCGAGTACGAGAGCGTCTGGTTCCGGATTGCGGGTGAGCAATTGTCCACTTCCACAGACGAAGTGATTCGTGAGGCTGACATCGTCGCGATTGTCCACTGGAAGAACCGGAAATGCCATTAGGAACGCCTTGGTGCGTTCACTCGGCGTCGTTCAGGCCTGCTGGGGAAACAGTTGACGTAACATCGCGATATCACTCACTGAGCAGGTTCTGAGCGCTAACGCCTGATTTCAACAGTTAACTCCCGTGTTGCCAGTGGACGTGCACCAAGTCCGCGGTCTGGAACTGGCAATGGCGCGGCGACTGAAATCAGGTAGATTAGTGTTCATGAAGATCTGGGGAAATATCTTTGCGCTCGGCTATGATCGCTTGATGGCGGCGACTGAAAATGCGGGCCTCAGAAGCTGCCGGGAGAATCTGCTGCAGGCCGCAAGCGGCCGCGTCTTAGAGATTGGCGGCGGCACCGGAGCGAACCTGCCGTTCTATGGTGAGGGCGTGACGGAACTCATAGTTGCGGAACCTGAACAACCGATGGTGCGACGCTTGCGGGACAAGCTGCACGGCTACCGCATCCCGACAACGATCCTTTCTGCGCCTGCAGAGCAACTTCCTGTGGCCGCTGAAAGCTTCGATTGTGTTGTGTCAACCCTGGTTCTATGCACAGTGCCAGACCCTGCTCGGGCATTGGCGGAAGTGCGGCGAGTGCTGAAAGACCGCGGCCAGTTGCTGTTCATTGAGCATGTGCGATCAGAAGACCCCAGTCTTGCCCGCTGGCAAGACCGCTTGCGACGGCCTTGGGCGTGGTTTGGACATGGCTGCCAGTGTAATCGGAGCACCGTGGAGACCATCCGCTCGGCAGGTTTTTCGGTATCTAAACTCGAATGCCGCAAACTGCCGAAAGCGCCGCCCATTGTGCGGCCGCTCGTCATCGGAAATGCAGCAAAAGGCATGTAGCGCGCGCGTTGCCATGGTGGGCAGGAATTGATTTCTGTTGCCCGCTCCGCACTGCAAGCGCTGTAAGGCCCTGTTTGTCTATTGGCGAAATATCGCGATTACACTCATTGACGGGTTGTGACTGCAAACGCCTTCCGTGAGAAGGCCGGTTGGAGTCAAGTAGATTCGTTGCTATTGGACCTTGCGTCAAGTGAGGCTAGAAACGGCAGCACTTCTCGGGGTAAAGTGCTGGTGTGCAAATGAAAAGTCCAGTCCACGTCGTTCTTCTTTTTCTCTGGACCATATTCTCAGTTGTGGCCGCATACGCAATCTGTCCTGTCCCTGAAATCAAAGCGAACGGCGAGTTCTTCAAAGCAGATTTAGTATTCACAGGCGAGGTTCTGTCACAACGTTATACAGAACGCGGAGACGATTCCGGTTGGTACTACCGAATACGCGTGATGAACCTATTGAAGGGGCCCGTCTTGGAGGAGGTCACCGTTTATACGGAGGATTCCTCAATCCGTTTCCCCCTTGAAATTGGCCACGACTACTTGCTTTTTGCCTATCGATGGCACGGACGGTTGGAAATCGATGCCTGCGGCAATTCGACGCTGTTGTCGGAGGCGGCTGACTCCATCTCTCGGATTCACAGCATCCCAAGGACACAAGACGGGGAAATAGAGGGTTGGCTTGCTCGGGAAACCGCTGGAATTGATCTATCTGGAATTCACGTCGTGATACGTGGCGGGTCGCGAGTTTATCGTCTGCTCACAGACACCCAGGGTTACTTCCATTTTCGTGCTCCGGCGGGTAAATACAGGAACTAAAGCTCCGTTGGCGTTAATGCTATAGATCGATAGCGAATTGCCATTTTGATTTCCTACATATAAGCAGAGCTATAAAAACAACTCGGTGAAAAGCAGCACGCATAATCCCTCCGAAAAGGTTCAGTTTTTATTACAAGCTGAGTGCCTGTCTGTGAGGCGAATCACACGTCCTTGAAGGCCTGGCCGCTGAAAAATCGGGATTACACTCATTGAGCAGGTTCTGAGCGCTAACGCCTGATTGCAACAAACTGACTTCGATTTTCCCGTTAATCGGGACCTTTCGACGTCCAGCGTAGTAATTAGCGGGCCAGATACGGCGAATCGTCGTTTCAGTAGGGCGTTTCTCCCGCCCACTGACCACTTTTGCACTCCGGGTATCCATCGGACAGACGAAGCAGTTCGTCGTTCTCGAACGATACAAAATCATCGATGACCCACCGGTTGCTCTCTAGAATCACGGTCACAACGCCTTCATAACGCTCGTGCGCCATTAGATAGTCGTCGGGATTTGTCTGCTTGAGAGTGAACCTGAGGTGAACGTCCACCCGGTTTTCTCCGATGGCCTTGCTGCCGAGAATCGTGAACGTTATTGGACCTGCCGCTTCGTTGGGCCCGGAGAACAGGCCTTCTTCCAACCATGGGGTCGCGGGTTTGTACTGGTTTGCGCGGAGAATATCGCCGTAACGCCGGTAGTAATCCTCGTCGCATGCCTGGAGGCTGTCGAGTTCCTGAACCAGTCGGACGCTGAGGAGTGGCCAGAGGGCCTGCTTTGCGCGTCCCTCAGGAATGCCTAAGGGGCGGTACCTGGTGATGTAGGTGTAGAAGACACGCACGGCGTCAAGCGCGGATTGCGAGGCGTTGCTATGCACGCGAAGAGGTTCGAGTATGCACGCCTCTATACAGAACGCGGCTTTCGTCGAACGGAAAGAGCCGGCGGGAATCTTTGTTTCGCCGGCAAAGGGCGCAAAGTACTCTGGAGGTTCTAGTGAATATTTGGCCGTGACAGAGTATTGACCAGGCTTGTCGAAAACAAATCCTGCTCCGTCCTTGAGCGAAATAATTCTCTTCGCAGAAATTTCCTCATATCTCGCAAGCACAGCGAAATCAGAGCGAGAGTATTCCTTGGAATCGATTCGACGCTTGCCCCACCACGGCACTTCGTTGCCATCAGGTCCAACTACACTGAAATCCACAAATTCATCGCCCGTAAGGCGACTCACAAAGATTGGTCCTTCTGACAAGTTGCGAAGGTAAAGAACAAGAACTACAGCCTCACCTCTTGCTAAGAGTTGCCTCGAAGGGAGAGCCTCAAGGACCAGTCCAGGGGGTGTTTTCGACGGAGCTTGACCCGAGGCACCACTACTGAGAACTAAAGAGAAAAAGAAGACCAGGAATACTGAAACTCTCACGAACCGGTGGTTTGGCCTCGTCATACGGATATTAGACACCGCGAATTGGCGAGGAGGCGGTCAATACCCCATTCATCCCCTAGGCCGTTTTCGCCATTGATTTCGCAACCTGTGAGGTCGTCCTTACGCAAATCGGCGTCTGAACAGGTAGATGAGATAGGCGCCGCACAGAAAGATGGCCTCGAGGGTGAAAAACATCATCAAAAAGCAGCTGTTGA
>CAZFRV010000011.1:0-15687 GCA_964521445.1 uncultured Acidobacteriaceae bacterium | reverse complement strand
TAGCAAAGTGAAAAGTGAGCCAAAATACGGCGTATTGTTCAAGAAATAATGGGGATTGAAGGAAAAGGTGAAAAATAACTTGCTAGCGTGGTAAAGCTTATCAAACAGCGTTCCCGGCGGCACCCAGGACACGAATATGGCCAACTTCGGCTTCCGCTTCGGCAAGGTGCTGACGGAAAGTCACGGCCCCAGTTTACTGCGCGGCAACTTCGAGTGGTCGGCGGACCTGATTCCCGTTTACTACCTCTGGCAGCCGGCCCCGGGCGTGAACACATACGCCGCCGGGTTTAATCCCGTAAACCTCACGTGGAACTTGACGAAATCCTCGAAAACCATTCCTTACCTGGAGCTTGGCGGAGGCGTCTTGTTTTCTGGGAACGATGTTCCGGCGCATACCAGCCAAACCAATTTTCTCACCCACGCGGCTCTGGGCTTTCGCTTCTTTGTTCGCGAGAAGCACGCAGTGGTTTTCAGCACTCGTTACGAACACATCTCGAACGCCGGATTGTCTGTGCCTAATCCCGGGATTAACACCGTGCAGTTTCTGCTGGGCTGGAATTGGTTGAAGTAGGTTTCGTAGGAGGTGATCGCTGAATCGATTGTTCTGCAGGCGACACGCTCATGGATACTGAAGCCGAGCAACGCGATTGGCTGTCGCGCGCCCTGGGCAAGCATCCTTCGCTGACCATTGCCGCAGTGGCCCTGGCCGGCGTCGTGCTCTTCGTGGTGCTGGCCAAGCCGTCCAACCATCTGCTACAGGTCGTGTGCTACTTCAAAGATGCGCAAGGGCTGCGACCGGGCGCCGGAGTCCGTTTGGCCGGCGTGGAAGTGGGTACCGTCACCAGCATCCGCGTGCGACCGGAACTGCGTGAGCATCCTGCCCAGGTTGTCATGACGCTGCAAACGCCATACGAGTTGAAGATTCCCAAAGACTCAATCGTGACGCTTCAATCGGCAGGCGTGCTCGGCGAAGTCTTCGTGGATATCGAGATCAAAGACGCCTCCGGCCCGCCGCTTGCGAGTGGCGGTGTGCTGGAGACTCGCTCCGCCGAGCGCCCAACTCCGCAACAATTGCTGGATTGCTTCTCGAACGTGGTAGAGCATAAGCCTTGCAACCTCGACAGCAAGAGTCAAAGTCCGAGCCCGTCGCCAAGCCCGGAGCACAAATAATGTCGTCAAGTTGCATCGGCTCGCTGTCGACCGATATTCTCTCCAGTTATGTCCACACTCGTCGAATGTGTCCCGAATTTCTCTGAAGGCCGCAACCAGAGCGTGGTTGACGCCATCATCGAGGCCATGAAGCTTCCCGGCGTGTACCTGCTGGACCGCGAGTCGGATGCCGACCACAATCGCTCCGTCATCACTCTGGTGGGCAGCGCCGACGCCGTGGCTGAAGCTGCCATTCGCGGCGTGGGCAAAGCCGCCGAACTGATCGACCTGAACAAGCATCAAGGCGCGCATCCTCGGATGGGCGCGGCCGACGTGGTGCCGTTCATCCCCATCGATGGCGTGACCATTGAAGACTGCGTGGCTATCGCCCGGAAAGTGGGAGAGGAGATATGGAAGCGTCATCATGTGCCGGTCTATCTCTACGAGGCAGCGGCCTTGCACCCCGGCCGGCAGAATCTGGAGGACATCCGGCGCGGACAGTTCGAGGGTTTGCGCGAAGAGGTCACCACAAAGCCGGAGCGGCGCCCTGATTTCGGCGAAGCCAAGCTTCATCCCACCGCCGGAGCCACCGTGGTCGGCGCGCGCAAGGCTTTGATCGCCTACAACGTGTTCTTGAAAACCCAGGATGTCGACGTGGCTAAGAAGATCGCCAAGGCGATTCGCTTTTCGTCGGGGGGACTGCGTTACGTGAAGGCTGCGGGCTTCGAAGTGCGCGGACTCGCCCAGGTTTCTATGAATTTGACCGACTTCGAGCAGACGCCCATTGCCCGCGTCTTCGAATTCGTCAAGCGCGAAGCCGAGCGCTACGGCGTAGTTCCGCTCTCGAGCGAGATTGTCGGACTCGTCCCCAAGAAAGCGCTGGAGCAGGCGGCGGAGTGGTTCCTGCAAGTGGAGAACTTCGATGCCTCGCTCATCCTGGAGAACCGTCTTGCCGGCGTGATGGGCGGCAAGATGGCCGTGGGCGGCCTGCGTGCCGGCGCCGAGCCTTTCATCGAACAACTCGCCGCAGCAACGGCTACGCCCGGCGGAGGCAGTGCGGCCGCAGTCGCGGGTGCGATGGCTGCGGCGCTGGGCAGCATGGTGGCCGGCCTCTCGCGCGGCAAGAAGGCTTACCTCCAGCACGAATCGCAACTCAGCGCTACTCTGGCCCGCCTGTTACGCCTTCGCGAGGAACTCAAGGCCGCTATCGACGCTGACGCCGAGAGTTACAACCGGGTCATGGCTGCCTACAAACAAGCCAAAAGCGCCGCGGACGGCGACGCCCTGATCGACGCCGCGCTCAAAGGCGCCACCAGCGTCCCCCTGGAAACGGCGGAGAAGGCGGCGGAGGTGGCAGACATTGTAGGCTCGCTGCGGCCCGTGACGAATCCCAACATGGCATCAGATCTGACGGTGGCTGCGGGGCTGGCCCAGGCCGCGATCCAGGGCGCGTTGGCCAACGTGGAGGTCAACCTAAGCCTGATTAAGGACGCAGGATTCGCCGCCCTAGTTCGTTCTAAGATTGCCCATCTGCAAAGGTGAAGGTCCTAGAGGCCCGATCTTCGCAGCCTTAGGTAACGGGTTAGCATCCCCATTTGCTGCTGGGCGCATCACTTTGCTCGGATGTGGAGTTAAAATAGATATCAATGAAACATAAGCTTGTTTATGCCCTTATTCTTTTGCTGTCAGGAGTGCCGGGCTTTGCGGCATCACTCGCCACAGCAGCACGCACCGTGATCCCCGTGGACGTCCAGCAGATCATCAACGTGGACTACCGCCGGATGAAGAACTCCGATACTGCCATGCAGATGAAAGCCAAACTGTTGCCGCCGAACATGAAGCAGTTTGAGGATGCGCTGAAGGCGATCGGCGTGGTCCCCGAGCGCGACCTGGAGCAGATCACCTTGGCTGTTTTCCGCGCCAAGGACAACAGCCTGCAGATCATCGGCGTGGCCCAGGGAGAATTTCCCCGCAAGAAGCTGGGCGCCAAGCTCGCCAAGGAGAAGATCACCGGGAAAAAGATCAACGGAACTTCGGTTTATCCCATGTCCGGCGGGATGCAGATGACGTTTCTGGACGATTGGACCATGTTGTTCGGCAATCAAAACGCCCTGCAGGCAGCGCTCGATGCGCGCGACAACAGCAGCCAAAGCCTGAACGCCAATGGTGATGTCACGGGCTTGATTTCTTCTGTGGACCAGGGGACCGTGTGGAGTGTGCTGGATGCAACCGGCACCCAGAACATGCTCAAGTCGGCTCTTGGCTCGGCCGCTGATCTTTCCGATTACGGCAACGTCAAAACACGGCTTCTGGGATCGCGCTATTCCATGGATTTCGACCATGGAGTGGAGTTCAATCTCAACGTGGTGACCTCGGACAACATCACCGCGTCGACGCTTTCGGCAGTCATGAAAGCCGGGCTGATGTTCAAGAAAACCAGCGCCTCGCCGACGGAGAAGACGGCCATTGATGACACTACGGTTGACTCCAGTGGCGGCAGCCTGGCGGTGCACTTCAAGGCCGACGACAAGAGCTTCCAGTCCCTGCTGGATTCGCCCATGTTCGCCGCGGTTACGCACTAAGCAAGACTCATATCATTCGACCTTCAGGCAGCATCCGCCACGGATGCTGCCTTTTGTTTTTGCCGTGCGCTCGGCAAGGCAGCGCTCTAGGCATTTTTGCTCTGGATCTGAACGCACGCCAACTCTTCATATCTTTTAAAACAAAAGAACACGCGTTCAACGCTTAACAAACACAGCCCACACTCGGCTTTGTCTCTTCTGAAATGAACCGATGATTTTTTTGGGGCACTGTCCCACATCACGATTGACCGGAGCGTCTTCTTGCGGCAGTATGTTGCGCAACGCCCACGGTAAATCTGTCCAACTGGCTCATCTGACACCCGGTCGTTTTACGGCTAGGATGGCTGGTTTCATCCCGGTCTGAGACGTGCTCCGGGGTGCGGCGCCTTCTTACGAGCGAATCTCTTCACGAAGAAAGGCGGAGCACGATGACGACACAATTCTGGACGAGTGTTCGCGCTGCTTTCCAAACACGCACGGCGTCCTCCCGACCGGGATGGTTAGCGAGAGTCTGCCTTCTTCTAGGCCTACTGCTGGCCACGCCGGTTCTCTCGCCGGCTCAAACGTTGGGTAACTTCTGTCCCTGGGGCACTTGCGACATCACCAACCCGCATTACGTCAACGTGTACTGGGACTCGAGCCTGGCGCAATGGGACACGGACGCGGCGACGGTGACCACCGATATGGGGCACGATCACATCGATCACCTCACCGAGGCGTTGATCAACAGCAAGTATTTTTCAGCGTTGACACAGTACAGCGTCACGAGCGTGACCTTGGGCTCCAGCCTCTCGGGCGCCGGTTGCCTGGCAGCTCCCTCCACTCTCGACAAGGCCCTCAGCAGCCTGCCGACCTTGGTGAATTGCATCTTGGCCCTCAACCCCAGCCTCAACGCGGACAACACGATTCTGAATGTGTACGTGCCCCCGCAGAGTATGCCAGTAAAGGGCTTCTGCAGCGGCAGCGGCTCGGAGCTGGCGGAGCACGGACAGTACGGGACGTCTGTGGGAGTGACCTTTATCCCCGCGGCCAAGGCATGCGCGGGATCGCTCGCCGGCCTGTTCGCGTCCGCGACCCACGAAATGGTAGAGGCAACCACCGACCCCAATCCACCCTCGCCTACAGGTTGGAAAGACGGCGAATGGGGCGATTTCTACGGCCAGGAGGTCGCCGACCTTTGCGAGAAGACGAGCCTCAGGAACGTGGGCTACATGTTCGGAATGGTCTCGTCGTACTGGTCGGACTCACTCCCCGGATGCACGCCAGGCTTTGGCATGACTTCTCCGACCATCACCACTGCCACTTCTTGTGGCACCGGCCAAGGCATGACCTTGACTCTGACCGGCGGATTCGGAGGCGTTCCCTGGGACCTGGCGTCCTTGAAGTTCGGCAAACAGACCTTGTACCTGAATGCCCGAATCAATCATGGCGGCAAGACCTGGGAAGCCGGCAACTTCGAAGGCCTGCCCAGCGACGCGGTGAACCAAGGCAAGCCGGACGTGGTGAACTTTGGCCCAAGCGGCGTCACCTGGTCGCCGGGCACGATCACCGTAGCGGGCTTTAATGCCAACTATGGCAAGACCATGGCCAACGGCGCCATCGCCAAGGTCTCCCCAGGGGACCAGATCACGGTGAAGGTCGCCTTGAACGACACCGGCCAGTTCGCCACCACCAATATCACCGCGCCCTTGGGTTCGCAGATCCTGAACCTGGCCGTGGGTAAAGGCCCCTGGATTTTCGTGAACGACCAGCCCGAGGTCACCGGCACAGTGGCCGATACGGGCAAGTGCGGC
The DNA here is from genome assembly GCA_964521445.1 of uncultured Acidobacteriaceae bacterium. Classification (GTDB taxonomy): domain Bacteria; phylum Acidobacteriota; class Terriglobia; order Terriglobales; family Acidobacteriaceae; genus Angelobacter. The sequence goes on along the minus strand of CAZFRV010000011.1, from coordinate 10,163 downwards.
ATCCAGGATCAATTGGTCTCGTTGATGGGCTATCAGGGCTCGGTCTCTCCCGGGTCAGCCGGTACCTCCGCCTCAGGCCAATTTCAATCTACCTATATTGCCTCGGCCGTGGCCGGCACGCAGATCGTCAGGGCGAGCTTACAGAGCAACAATTCGGTGACCGCAAGTGTGAATGTCCCAGTTCATCCCATCCTAAACTCGATCTCCCCCAACATCGGCCCGGTGGCAGGTGGACAGAGCGCCACCCTCTCCGGCGACGGATACGATCCGGGAAATACCACCGTGGCTTTCAGCGGCGCAGGGGCCAAGGTACAAACTGTGGCGCTGAAGTCCATCCAGGTGGTCACCCCGAAGTCCCCGTTGGGCGGCGATGGGGACGGCACCGCCGACGTTATCGCCACAGTGAACGGTCTTGACAGCTTCTCGGTTTCCTACCAATACATCGTGCCCGGCAAGCCTTACATAAAGTTCAAGTCCACGGGCTGCAAGAACAACTACGTCGAAGCCATCGTCTACGACAATAATGCCCTGCCCGTGGTCGCGCCCATCAAGTTCACGGCAAGCTATCCCGCTTATTTCTCGGGCGGGGTGTGGGGCGCCAGCGTGACCACCACCTCCAATATGTGGGTGCAGGTGGACAAAGGCGGTCCCTTCACCGCCACCAACACCAACAACAACCTTTCCAACTCGGCCAGCTTTCCGGTGTTGCCCGGGCCTATTTGCGCCAACGTCCGGCTGATCACCAAGGTGGACTGGCACATCTTCGAAAAGCCTGGCGACTTGCGCGAGCAGGAGGTAGCACAGCTCAACCCCGCCGGACAGACGGCGATTGGCGGCAAGAAGGTCATCATCTGGACCAACAACGCCAACGTGAAGGAAGCCACCAACTACGTCCTCGATCCTGCCGGCATTGCAGGCGGAGGCGGCCTGCAGGTCCGCACAGTGGGGGCGGAGCAGTTCCGCGGCATCATCCACGGGCGGATGTTTTTCAGCGGTCCGGGGGGCATGAAAACGGAATCGGCGACGGGGCAGCAAGCCGGCATTGTCCTCGAAGTGCAGTTCGCCGGACCTGCCTTCAGCATTGCGCGACCCGGCCAGCGCGAAGATGCACTCGCACCGCTCGGCCGCGAGTTGCGCGTTACCTTCGGCCTGCCTCAGGGATATAGCAACCCGCACATATTTCACATCGTGCATCTAACCATGCTCGACGGCCAGCCCACTTGGGCGGAGGATGGCGCCACGCAGCTGTTCCCGTACAACAGCGGCATCACGCGCGCCGTTGACCAGAGTGGTGTGTACGCACTGGTCGAAGAGGTTGGCACTGCGACGGAAACCGAGCCGGCGCCGCAACAGCAACCGCAGCCTCAACCGTCGCCGGCACAACCGCAAGCCGCTCCGCCGAATTCCACCATCCTGGTTCCCGCTAGCGGTTTCCAGGGTGGATTGCTGACCGGAGTGGTCATCGGTCCCGACAATCAGCCGGTGCCCAACACGCCAGTGCAGATTGCCGGCGGCGTACCCGCGACCTTGACCGGCGAAGTCGTCGGCGAGCAGCCGTGTTCGCCGAATGATCCCGCGTGCCAGCCAACGACCCGTCAACAACCGCCGGCACGCCAGCAGCCCCCGCAGAAGCAGCGTCCGCCCGGCGACCATCCCCAACCCGGCCGCCCGCCCGTGGATTGCACCACGCTCATTCGGCAAGCTACACCGGTTCCGCTGCCAACTCCGACTCCTGTTCCTGGTCAGGCCGCTCCCAACACTCCGGCAGGTGCGATTGCTCCCACCGGCGCTGCGGACACTGGTCCTGGTGGCGGGCCGCGCATTGTCACCGATGCCGCGGGCCGCTTTGCGCTGTGCATGCTGCCGAACGCTCCGTCGGTCAACGTCAACTTACCCGGCGCTGCCCCAGTGCCTGTGCCGGCCGTCCAAGGACAGCCATCAATTCCCTCGGCACCGCCAAGCTTCTTCCAGCCCGGTCAAAACGTCAACATCATTGGCGTGTTGCGCGATCCCACAGCAACGCAGTCCGGACGCACCTGGCTGCTGCCAACAGTTCAAGCATGGAGTCCTAACGGCGAGCAGGTCATTAGCGCCTTCAGGACCCCCAACGATCTGCAGCCAGGCGCTGCTCAGATCTCTTACACCGGCGGCGACGGACAGACTCACCAAGTCCAGGGAACCGTTTTCAAGATCGTGCGCGCTTTCCTTGATCGCTCGCAGTTGCAGAGCGATCAAGGAGCAACCTTTGAGTATGACGTGCAGTTCGACTCACAGACGGGGGAGAAGCTGTGCGTGGAGATGCACGTGGCCGGACCCATCGTGCTGGTCAAAGCGCCGCCGGCAGTGATTCCCATTGATGCCAGTGGTCTGGGCAAGTTCGGCGGCAAGATCCGGGCCACGCCAGTGGCACCTGGCTCCACAGTGCCCTTCGACCTCAGCCCTGATATCCACGTCTGCAAGAACAACCAGTAAACCCACCGAAAGCACCAAGAGAGGGACGCCGAGTCCCTCTCTTCAAGTTTCGAGCGCCTTTTGGTGTGAACTAGGAGTGCGAAGCGGCTTTCACCCGGCGCAACACGCGACGTGTGACGGCCAACATGTCCGCGACTTCAAAGGGTTTTACCAGGCAAAGGACCTTCGTAGCATCTACAAACACGCGGGTTCCGGGGTCGGTGACATTCGAGAGCACCAGGATCGTTCTGGCCAGCAGGCCGGGCCGGGATTCCCCGATCCAGCGATACACTTCTTCGCTCGACCACTGCCCTGGCATCGTGCTGTCCAGGAAGACAGCATCAAATTCCTCTTGTTGCAGGCGTTCGATCGCCGCAGCGCCGGAACCGGTTGTCACCACGTTGAGTCCGGCAGCAGTAAGGACTTCGCGTTCAAAGTCGAGTACGGCTTCCTCATCATCCACCAGCAACACGCGTCCTTCCAGCTTGGTCTCGCGCCGAGCCACGATGCGTTCGCCTTCGCTCAGCGGCTTTTCACCCACGGCCACGGGCATTCGGACCTCCAGCGTGGCGCCTCCTCGGGGATGGTTTCGGGCTGAAATCTCTCCGCCGTGCTCCTTGACGATGCCGTAACAGATGCTCAGTCCCAGGCCGGTGCCTTTCCCCACTCCCTTAGTCGTGTAAAAGGGATCGAAGACATGCTTAGGATCGGTAATGCCCGGGCCGGAATCGTGAAACTCCGTGACCACGTGTCCGTTCTGCTGGTAAATCTTGATGCGCAGCTGCCCTCCGCGCCCGCCCTCGAGGATCGCGTCGGCAGCGTTGTTGATGATGTTGAGATAGACCTGCTCCAACTGGTGCGGATCCGCCACCACTGAGGGCAACACCGATTGGAACTCCCGCTCCACGACGATGTTGTTTACCTTCAGGTCGTAATCACGCAGGGCGATGGTGTCTTCCATCACGCTGCGCAGGTCCACATGAATCCGCCGCGGCTTATGCTGGCGCGCAAAGGAGAGGAGGTTCTGGACGATCTTCTGCGTGCGCCGCGCCTGCTTGTGCAGTTTCTCGACGAAGTCCTGTATGCGGGGCTCGAGCTTTTCCGTCTCCAGCAACTGGGTGTAGCCAAGAATCGCCGTGAGCGGATTGTTCAGTTCGTGGGCCACACCGGAAATCAACTGGCCCACAGCCGACATTTTCTCGCTTTGCAGGAGCTGCTCCTGCGTACGGCGGAGGTCCTCATAGGCTTTCTTGGTTTCATGATAGAGCTGGATTTTTTCGATGGTTGTCGCCAGCTGTCTTCCCACCGCGACCATGACGCTCTCTTGCGAGGGAGTAAACTTACGCTCTACGCGACTGCTGGCCGTGAGCACGCCGAGCAGTTTCTCTTTGCGCCAGAGCATGACCCACATCCATGAACGCATGCCCTCCAGGTCCACGATTTTCGTAAGGACCTCCGGCAGCCGCGGCAGGTGTTCCTGATCGATGATCTCAGCGTGCTCCGCCTTGATGGCTTCCGCGAACTCGGCGGGCAGGACGAACCGGTCATGCTCCAGGACCCAGGAGCTGCGATGGCCATAGCCGGCTTTCCTGAATATGGTGTTGGAATCTTCCTCGAACAGATAGACCGCGGCTGTGTCCGCCGAAAGAAGTTCCACCACCTGCAGCAACACCAACTGAAGGATCTCGTCCAGGTCGAACGACTGATTGAAGGTCACCGCAATGTTGTTGAGAACATAAAGTTCGCGGTTGCGACGGCGAATTTCATCTTCCGCGCGCTTCATCTCCGTCACGTCGAGGACCACGCCCTGGTAGCGTTCAATGTTGCCGCTGGGACCGCGTGTGGCAAAGCTGCTCTCAATCACGTTGATTTCTTTGTCATCCTTACGTCGCAGCAGAAACTCAAAGTTTCGGACGTAGCCCTGCCGGGACATCTCGCTTAGAAACATCTCCCGGTGCTCGGGATCGACATACAGCGACTCAGCCACATCCAGTCTTAGGATCTCTTCTTTGCTTGAGTAGCCCAGCATGCGCACGAACGCCTCGTTGCAATCCAAAATTTTGCCTTCGGGGGTGGAGATGAACACGCCCTCGTGCATGTGGCCAAACAGAGAGGCATAGCGTTCTTCAGCGGCCTTGGCCTCAGTGATGTCTTTGATCACGTGTACGGAGCCAACGCGTTTATGGTCTTCGCCGGTATAAGCCGAGGTCGACACCATGGAGTAGCCGCCGAAGCACGGGTCTTCCCGGACGGTCCACTCCTCGTGCGCGCAATACGGACACTCTTTCCAGTTGATGAGCGCTCCCGGTAATACCGACTCGCACAGGCGGCCACTGACCTGTTCGCGGGAGCGACCCAGACGCGTCAGCAAAGACTGGTTGGCATGAAGGATGCGGTAGTCCCGGTCGTGGACAAAAATGTAATCCGAAATGGAATCGAAGGTGCTGGCCCACTCATTCCGCGATTGCGCCACCTGCTGCACCAAGGCGCGGTTTTCCGCTCCCAGGCCCAACTGCCTGGCAGCGGCCTTGAGGAATTTCTTCTCGTTCTCCGTGTGTACCCGGAAATGGGCCATGCCGATGCTCAGCATTCCGATCCTGGCGCTCTTCCCTTCCACGGGAACGAACACCATATGGTGAATGCCTTCGATCTCAAGCGTCCGCCGGAATTCCGGCTTGGCCTCGGTGGCGCGCAAGACAACGACCTCGCTCTCCCGCATCACATATCCGCTTACACCCTTGGCGGTGTCAACAGTCCGCACCGTGGCGGCCGACTCTTCTTTGAGGCCGAACTGGGCGCTGAGGACGAGTTTTTCGCCGTCCAGGATGCGGAACCATGCGGCCTTGCCCCGGGTAATGTGCGCGAGTTCGCGTAAAAAAGTGTTCACTGCAGAAGTAAAATCCGCGGAGTTCGAGATCTGCTGGGTGATGGCGTTCAGGACGTCCAGGCGTTGTATCTGCACCCGCGAATCGTCCAGAACAATGGTCATCATGCTGATTCCCAGCAAAAGGTCCACTAGGATGTCATAACCCAGAATGCTGTGGGCGTTGAGCACCAGGTCGTTGTGCAGAAACAGCAGCGTAGCGGCAAGAACCCAGCGCCCGGCATTAAGCCGTCCCCAGGAAAAGCGCACCAATTGCAAAGCCGCAGCCAGCAAAACCAGACGATAGGAGATCTTGAACGCGCCGCCCAGCAGCGCCGAACCCGGCAGCCAGAGGGCATGCACCATCCCCAGCACCAGGCCCAGGAGAAGGCCCATACTCGCTGGCCAAATCAGCGCTTTCTGATGGACATAAAGAAAGACCGCGCCCACAAACAGTCCCACGGCAACCACGAAGGAGGCATAAGTCAGGGCCGTCCACAACCGGTGCTGGGTCAGGCTCTCGCCTAGTACGGAAAACACCCGGGCCAAGCCGTAAACGGTCCAACCGGCGATCCACGGTACCAGGTACTTCTCTCTGAAACTGCGGTATAAGAGGAGGGCCCCTGCCAACAGGATGAGCAGAGTGGAGGCCTCGGCCAGAAACGCAGGTTGCAGCGTCAGGTCCATGGTCACCAGTGCATAGGGTTGAATCGACTGAGCGGGGGATTCTTGAGACTCTTATACATCAGAAATATCTTTTGGCAAGAGTCATTTGGTGCATTTAAGGCATTGTTTTTCCGTGCACTCTGGGGTACATTAAAAGCCCCCCGTGACAAGGTGAACGTTCCCATATGACAACCGAGCGAATCTTGGTCGTCGATGACGAAGAACCCATCCGGGAAATCATCTCCTCCATGCTCAACGCGGCCGGCTACAAGACCCGCCAAGCCTGCTCCGGCATGGAAGCCCTGGCCCTGCTCAATTCTACCGGTGAGTTCGAACTCATGCTTTCCGACCTGATGATGGCGGAATTGGACGGCATAGCTCTGCTCGAGCGGTCCAAGGAAAAATACCCGGACATGCCGGTGATCATGGTTACGGCAGTGCATGACATCTCCGTGGCTCTGGCCGCCATCCGCAACGGGGCCTATGATTACCTGCTCAAGCCGTTTGAACGCGAGCAGCTTTTGGCCATGGTTCGGCGGGCCCTGGAGCATCGCCGGCTCAAGCTGGAAAACCGGGCCTACCAGTCCAACCTGGAATCTCTGGTGGCCGCCCGCACGGAACAGCTTCGCCAAGCCATGACCGACCTGGAGCGCTCCTACGACATCACGCTGGAAGCCCTCGGCGACGCCTTGGACCTGAAAGATGCGGAAACAGAGGGCCATTCCAAGCGAGTCACGGCCTTCACCATCGCCATTGCCCGCGCCATGGGGCTCTCCGGAGACAAGATCCGGATCATTGCCCGCGGCGCCTTCCTGCACGACATCGGCAAAATGGCTATCCCCGACAGCATTCTCCGCAAACCTGGGGCCCTCAGCCACGATGAAACCCAGATCATGCGCGAACACTGCTTCCGCGGCTATCAGATGCTCAAGAAGATTCCCTTCCTGGCGGAGGCCTCTGAGATTGTCTACGCCCACCAGGAAAAATTTGATGGCACCGGCTACCCCCGAGGCCTGAAGGGTGAGGACATTCCCCTGGGAGCACGAATCTTCTCCATCGCCGACACCTTGGACGCCATCACTTCCGACCGTCCTTATCGTGCGGCGCAGAGTATCGCCGTGGCCCGCGACGAAGTGGAGCGATTTTCCGGCCGGCAGTTTGATCCCGACGTAGTCCGCATCTTTCTGCAAATGCCCGACACCATCTGGGAAGACTTGCGCAAAGAAATCAACTCCCAGATCTATCGCTTCACCTATCCCATCAAGTCTGTGCCCGTACTGAGCGACAGCGTCACCTAAGGGCTTTGCATCGCTTGCGAGACGGTCCGTAACGCAGTCTTGTGCGGAAGTGCGTGCCGATGTGGCTGTTGCTATCGATTCGAGAGCGACAAACAGGGGTCTCGTTGGTAGTCTAGGCGCTCTGCTCTTCCAGGGCTTCAGCCAGGTCATCCAGGGTGCGCTGGATGGCGGTCAATTGGCTTTCAAGGAACTCACCCAAGGGATCGCCGTGGCGGGATACCCGGTCAAAAAGAGCGCGCATCTGTTCGCGACCGCGCTCGCTGGCGCAAAACAGCCCCAGGCCGCATAGCCCCAACACCGTAACCGGTATCATCCAGTTCCTCATACCCTCAACCGCTTAGCCAGTTGGCCTCTACCTTGAATGCTTATAGCCTGCCCGCGAGACAATCTTTTGTACAGTTACTTTCGTAACCTGCGGTCCACCCGAAAGCAAAAATCGTTCCTTGCAAGCAGCTCTTCCGGATTGCGGGCGCATCTCAATCCCAGCATCTCCAAAACCCCTGTCGAGGTAAACACCATGCGTGCGAAATGGACTTCCTGTTTCTGTGCCTTAACCTTCTGTGCCTTATCCCTGCTCCTGGCCGCGGGAGCGACGGCCCAAAACAAAGACAGCGGAGGTTCCAACCCGCAAGACCATCCCGTGCTCAAAACCCGTCCTAACGATAGCGGACACAGCCTGACACCGCCCGATTTCCAGCCGCAGCCGTCGGGGCAGACGGGCGTCCCAGGCCCCACACCCGTTCAAAGCGCCCCAGCCGACGCCATCCCCGTAGGAACACGCTTCATCCTCAGCCTGCAAGATACCCTCGATACCCACAATATGGAACAAGGGCAGCACTTTATGGCGGAGCTCCGTGAGAACCTGTTCACTCCCAGCGGGCTGGTGATCCTCAAAGGACGCGGCGTCAGAGGCCACGTAGCCGTCTTTGAACATGGCTTCACCGGCGCGCGCATGTTGCTCGCCATGGATGAAATTGAGACAAGTCAGGGCTGGGTTCCGCTGATCGCTACCTTCACCGGCGTGCCCGGCGATCCCTCCATCAAGTCCACGGGTCAGGAAGGTGAGATTACCCAGAAGGGACCGGACATGAAGCGGGTGATCGCCAATGCCGCCATCGGGGCCGGAATCGGCGCAGCCACCGGAGCCGCCACGGGCGGCGGCAAAGGAGCAGCCGCAGGGGCCGTCGCTGGAGCCGGCCTGGGAACCACCGCCAGCTTCCTTATGAAGGGTAACGACCTCAAGCTCGATAAAGGGACAAATCTGGAGGTCCGCCTAGACCGGGATTTGGTGGTGCCGGGCAAGTAAGACCACTGCGTCTCTTTTTTCCGATGATCGGATAGCAGGCTTCCAACGCTCCGCCCTACTGGAAAGATTTCGCCAGCGTTCCGGCCATCCCTACCAGCCTTTGCAGGTCGGCGCCGACAAAGTCGGGGCCAGAGTCGATCAAATTCGGTCCCTTGCGCGAAACCTGGATCACCCCCACCACTCTCCCTGCCGCCACCACCGGCGCCGACATCAGCTTCTGAATTGTCTGGCACTCTCTTCCCACCTTCGATCCGGCCGGTTTGCCGCTGCTATCCACCATTTCAAAGAACGTGGTGTGCTTGGTCTTGGGGAAGTTATTCATGATCTCCGGACGCCGGGTGTTCAGCGTGCGCACCGCCACGGAACTGGAGTTGTTGATGGGAATGCGTCCGACGTTGTGCAGCTGCGCCGGATGGACGAAGACCAGGCTCTCGGCTTCCACGCGCCAGATACCGACTTCATCAGGCTGCACTTTAAATTGAGCCGCCAGCGCTGCCGCGATCTTCTCACCGTTCTCGACGGTGAGTCCTTCGGTCTCGCAAGCAGCAGCGATCTGGGCAAGATGAGATGTGGATGCGCTCACAAACCGGCTCCCTGCGAGATTATAGGACAAGCCGAATGGCCATCCTTTGTGAAGGACACCACCAAGTCCCCATGCATTTGGATCGCCGCTGTGCACTCGGAAACTCGCAACCGTGATTGTTCTCTTCGCATTTGTCCTTTTGCGGCTGGCCGGATAGACTCACTTGTTTTCTTCCCAGACGTCTATTGCAGCAAGGAGCCCGAATCATGCCACGTCACGTCCCGCCTATGCTCTGCGTTTTCTTGTTGTTTGCTTCCCTCGTCGTTGGCGGCCAGCAGAGAGACCGGCAAGGGCCGCCGCCGGCCACTGCCCCTGAGGCCGCAGCCAAACCAGTGGCGTCGCCGACGCCTGAGGTCAAAAAGGAAGCACCGGAGCAGCCGCCTATCGTGACCCACCATGAGATCCATGTTGGCGGAAAGACCCTGCGTTACACCGCCACCACTGGCCTGATACCGCTCAAGAACGTCGACACCGGTGAGGTGGAGGCCCACATCTTCTTCGTCGCCTACACCCTTGACGGCCAGTCCGCCGAGCGCCGTTCGCTGACATTTTCCTTCAATGGCGGACCGGGCTCGGCTTCGGTGTGGCTGCACATGGGCGCCATCGGACCCAAGCGCGTACGAATGCAGCCCGATGGGATGATGCCCGCGCCACCGTATCAACTCGTTGACAACGAGTACACATGGCTGGAACAGACTGACCTGGTCTTTATCGACCCGGTAGGCACAGGTTACAGCCGCGCCGTCAAGCGCGATCAAACCAGGAAATTCCTCGGCCTTCGCGGCGACATCGAGTCGGTCGGTGAGTTCATCCGACTCTACCTCGGACGCTACGAACGCTGGTCCTCGCCGCTCTTTCTGGTGGGGGAAAGTTATGGCACCACCCGCGCCGCAGGGCTCTCCGGATATCTGGTGGAACAAGGCGTAGCCTTCAACGGCATCCTGCTGATCTCCAGCGTCTTGAATTTCCAGACGCTTGACTTCACTCCCGGCAACG
>CAZFRV010000010.1:0-5375 GCA_964521445.1 uncultured Acidobacteriaceae bacterium | reverse complement strand
CGCGGCCACCTCTTCAGGGCGAAGGACATGACCGTTGTGGGTCCCGTAGAGAAGAACCTCAGCGCCGACGCTGATCCCGCGGATGTCGGTCACGTCCACCTGCATCTGGTCCATACTGATCCGCCCCACAATGCGCGCTCGATGACCTTCGACCAGCACCTCTCCCTTACCGGAGAGTGCCCAAGGCAGGCCGTCGCCGTAACCGAACGGCACAATCCCCACTTTGGTCTTGCGCCCTGCAGTGTAAGCGCGGTTGTAGCCCAGGGTCGCGCCGGTCGGAAATTCCTGAATGCTGGTGATGCGGCTGGTGACGCCGATCGCCAACTCTAAGTCCAGTTCCTGCTGGACGGCAGCCGATGGATACAGGCCATAGAGGCCAAGCCCGACTCGCACCATGTCATAGCATGCTTCCGGGAAGCGGACGGCGGCTGCCGTGTTCGCTGCGTGAATCCGAAGGTGTTCGAAGCCTGCGATGCGCAGGTCGCCGATGACTCGGTCGAATTCCGTTATCTGCTGACGGGTGAAATCGTCAGAATTCGGGTCCTCGGCTGAAGCAAAGTGCGTGCACACCCCGGTAAGGCGCAGGACACCGCTGCTTTTGATGACCTGAGCGGTTTCAACCACGCTTCCCGGATCGATGCCCAGGCGATGCATGCCGGTGTCAACCTTGAGGTGGACGTCGAGCACTCGCCCCGAGCCGGACAGACGTCCCCGGAATGCTTCCACCAGGTCTCGGGAGTAAATCACGGGCGTGAGACGGTGGCGAAGCAGAATATCGGCGTCCTCCGGGTCGGAGAGGAATACAAAGATGTCCTGATCAGAGCCGGTCTTGCGGACATCAACGCCCTCGCCGGCGGAAGATACTCCAATGTGATGAATGCCCAGGCGCGACGTCCAGGAAGCAAGCTGGCCCAACTCGGTGCCATAGGCCTTGGCTTTGAGCATGGCCAGAATGTTTGCGCCACGACAACGACGACGAATGCTCGCGATGTTGCCCTCGATGGCGGAAAGATTGATCCACAGGCACCGCTGAGCGATCGCGCCGGAAAGATCCTGTACAGCTTTTACCATCCCGGAATTACGCGGGCCTTTGAAAAGCACGGTGTCGCCCGGCCGCAAAAGAGGCAAGAGCGCGTCTTTAAGATCGTCAGGATTGCGGACGCTGGTGACGATGCCATTGCTGTTGATGGCTTTGTAACCGTCGGCCGTACTCTTGAGATCGCCATTGCCGACCAGGAACAGGTGGCTGTAGCCGCACTCTCCCGCTTGTGCGCCAACCTGGCGATGCTCGCGCTCGGAGCTGCCACCGAGCTCACGCATGCCGGCGAAAGCAAATATCTTGCGGCCTTCTGGCGGGGCCCCCAGAATCGCGGATCGAAGCGCAGCATGAACGGAAATTGGGTCGGCGCTGTACCCATCATTGATGACGCGAATGCCTTGGGGTGAAGACCACAACTCCATGCGCGTTGAGGTGGGGACATAACCGGCCAGCACGGACACGATTTCGTCCAGCTCCACCCCCAGCAGGTGAGCTGCCGCAGCCGCACAATAGATGTCACGGATGATCTCCGGTGAACGCGTCTTGACGACAACCGTTCTCGCGTTCGACTTGCCCGCGCGTAGCTCCAACAACTGGCCGGCTTCGGTCAGCGAGATCGTGGTGAGTAATACCGGGCTGGACGCAGCTTCGCCTCCGATCCAGAACAGGGGACAGCTCAGCTGCTTGGACGGCTCCACGATCACCGGTTCGTTTGCGGGCAAAAGTACCCAGCCGTGTTCCCTGATGCCAAGGAAAAGTGACGTCTTCTCCTTGGCGATTGCCTCACGGCTGCCAAAAGCCGCGAAGTGGGCCATTCCGATGTTGGTGAGAATGCCGTAATCCGGCGCGGCGATATGTTCCAGGGAAGCCATCTCCCCGGGAGCTGAAACGCCTACCTCCAGAACAGCTAAATCCTGGGGCTGGTCCGCGGACAATATCGCCAAGGGAAGTCCCAACTGGCTGTTGTAGCTTCCCGGAGACGACAGAACTCTTCTTCCGGCAAGCATGGCTGTCAACGCATCCTTGACGATGGTCTTGCCATTGCTTCCGGTGATGGCCAGCACCTTCCGGAAATGCTCGCGCCGCTGCCATGCAGCCAGAGCCTGCAGGGCACGCAGAGGATCAGGGACCACCAGCAAAGGCCAATCGGCTTCGAGCGAAAGCGCCCCGAGGGCCGATTCGGCAACCATCGCCGCGGAGGCTCCGTTGCGGAATGCCGCGCCCAGGAAGGAATGTCCGTCCGCGCGTTCTCCCTTGAGGGCCACAAAGAGAGTGCCGGGGGAGGCGCCGCGCGAGTCCGCTGTAACGCGTTCGATTCTTGCAGCGGGTGATGGTCCCCTCAGCTTGCCACCAATTTCCGCTGCGATCCGATCCAGACGAGTTGGGATCAAAAGCTCTCCAATTCAACGGGTGCGCTAGGCCGCTCGCGTATCGAGCAGATGCATGAACCGGGACGGGACAGCGCCTTCAGCAGAGTGCAACGACGATTCCGTCCTCGCCGATATTTGATTGCGTTATAGTGTAGCGCCGTGGCCGGTGGTTCGTCTTGATCGGGAAGCGCTTGATCCTGTAGATCGCAGGGGGATAATCCAGCCAAGCTGCTGGAACGTGCTCACGCATTGTTAAAATGAACCTAAATCCAAACGATGACCGGCCTCTATCAAAAATGGATGTACGCGTGGGAGACGCGCCTGACCACGCGCGACAACAACCGCGTGGTGCGCCCGCTGGAGTGGGGCATGGAGTGGACCCAGGGCTGGCCGCTGGTCAACGGCGATCGCCCGCACGCGGAAGCGGATTTCGAAGGTTACTTGCACGAGCTGAATGATCGTATCGTCGCCCAGAGCGATGAGTTCTTCGCATACGCAACGCCGGAAGACTTTCGTCTGGAAAAGCGCAAGATCGAGCTCTTCCCCACCGGCAGCAATGCTTCCGATAAAGTCCCCGAAGGTCACGGCACGTTCCTGCGGTTTACTTCGCCGGTGCGCACACCGCATCCGGAGAACGATCTGGTAAACGCCCGCTGGTTCCCGGCGGAAGGCAAGCGCGCAGTGATCGTGCTGCCTCATTGGAACGCCAACGGCATTGCCTATAACGCGCTGGGACCGGTGCTGAACCGGTTTGGCATCTCCATGCTGCGGTTGAGCAAGCCGTATCACGATATTCGCCGGCCCCGCGAAACCGCTCGCTCCGACTATGCGGTTTCACCCAACATCTGCCGCACCATTGACGCGGCGCGCCAGGCGATCGTGGATATCCGCTCCTGCGCCGACTGGCTGGAGTCGCAAGGCAAAGAGAGCATCGGCATGGTGGGCACCAGCCTGGGTTCGTGCTACGCGTTTCTCGCCGGCGCCCATGACCCGCGGTTGCGGGTGAACGTCTTCAATCACGCCTCGACCTACGTCGCCGACGTGGTGTGGACCGGCCAGTCCACGCGCCACGTGCGCGAAGGACTCGAGCGCGGCGGCCTCACCCTCAACAGTTTGCGCCAGGCGTGGCTCTGCATCAGCCCCATGGCATATTTCGACAAGTTTGCCCGCTTCCCCAAAAAACTCCTGATGATCTACGGCAAATACGACCTGACATTTCTTCCTGAATTTTCGCAACAGGTGATGGCCGAATTTGCACGACGCAAAACAGATCTAAAGACTGTGGCGCTGCCTTGTGGGCACTACACCACTGGCGAAACGCCGTTCAAGTACATGGATGGATATCAGATGGTGAAGTTCTTGGTGAAGAACCTGTAAAGATCGGGTGATCGCGCGTCATTGGGTGATCGGAGGATCACGTTACAGAAACTCAGCCAGGATACGATAACCTCGCGTCCCGGAGCTCTTGGAAACAGATTACCCGATCACCGGATCCGCCGATCACCAGATTTCATTTGTTCTTCCAGACGGGCTTTCGTTTCTCGATAACCGCGCGCAAACCTTCCTGCACGTCTTCCAGGTTCATGAGCTCGTTGAGATAAAGGTTTTGCGAGTTCTTCATCGCTTCCTTCAGGGGGCGGCCGATGGAGCTGCTGATCACGCGCTTGGTAACTTCCAGCACCGGTCCGCTGAATTCGGCGACGCGCTCCAGGAGCGACTCCACGTGCTGGCTAAGCTCGGCCTCAGGAACCACTTTGTTGACAAAGCCGAAACGCAGGGCGTCTTCCGCGGTGAGGGCTTCGCCGGTCAGGAGAAGCTCGTAACTCTTCTTTGGTCCGATGAGCTGCGGCAACATCACTGCCGCGAAAGGAGGAAATACGCCCAGCTTCACTTCCGGCTGGGCGAACTTGGCCTTGGGCGTGGCCAGAACCACGTCGGCAAAGCCCACCAGCTCCGATCCGGCGCCGACGGCGGGACCGTTAACCACCACAACCACCGGCTTGGAGATGTCCACCATGGCCTGGAAGACGCGCGTGAAGGCTTCCAGCGTCTGGAAGACGCGGTCCGGCCGCGAGTCCTCGAGGGAAATGCCGGCACAAAACGTCTGCTGCGAAGATTGCAGGAGAATAGCCTTGATGTCGCCGCGCCCATTCAGGCTCTCGATCGCTTCCGCCATCTCCTTCATCATCGGGACGGTAAGAACGTTGTGGGGCGCATGACTCATGGTGAGCCGCGCAATAAAGTTCGCAATCTCAAATTGGATGAACTTGAGCGGCGGCGCAACAATGACTCTTGTGTCGCCGGTGTCCGCGTCCGGCATGGTCCGTGTGGACATGATCACCTCGATCTCGATTCGGTTGGGGAGGGCTGCAGCGCCGCATTATCCGACGGAATTCGCCCTCGGCACAAGCCAGCAAATGCCCTATGCTCCCTTCCCGGAGCATGCCCGAAGACCTTGAACCTCCGGATATTCCCCCGAACTCCAGGCCGGTCCCGTCTTGACAGGACGTCCTGCCTACCCTACCTTCAAGCTCATTCCTGCAATCATGAAATAAGGAGGATATTCCGTGAAGACAATCAATAAGATCCTGGTGCTGGCGGTCCTTATGGGGTTGGTGGCCGTTCCGGCGACAGTGGCGACCACGACCCCTGCGGTAGAAGACCAGTCGCACATGCAGCAGGCGCTGGACGCTTTGAAACAAGCCGAGCGTCACCTGCAGCAGGCGATTCCCGACAAAGGCGGCCATCGCAGCGACGCCATCAAGGCCTGCCAAGAAGCAATCAAAGATACCGAGGAAGGAATCAAGTACACGAGCGATCACCCTGACCACAAGTAGAGTGTATGTCTCTGCAAGTCAGATTTCCGGGCCGGTTGGCCGCGTGGCGCCTGCTATTTTTTGCTGACATCCGATTCGTCGCTTGCGTAGGATGAGCATATGAAGATCGCACTGGGCGCGGACCACGCC
>CAZFRV010000009.1:0-8278 GCA_964521445.1 uncultured Acidobacteriaceae bacterium | reverse complement strand
CAAGGACGCCGAAACCATGCGCAGCCGCCTGGCTAGTGATGGGTACAATGCGATCGTGAAGAAATAGCCTTTAGCAATTAGCACTTAGCAATGAGCACAGCTAAAGCTCGACTGAGAGAGCATCGCATGCGACGCAGGTTCTCTTCACGCCAGGTCATCTGAAGGCCCTCTAACCCCTGTGTCATCATGAAGGAACTGAGGGAGCAACGCGACGGAGGGCGAGTCGAAGGACCTCGATGATGCTTCGAGCGCGAATACAGCTTCAAGGCGTTCTCACGAAAGTCTGCGCCGGGTGTTTCCGTTCCCACAAACGTGAAAATTGACCAGCTTTAGCTGTGCTAATTGCTAACTGCTATTTGCTAATTGCCTTACCTAATCCGTATCAAATCTCTGTTCTCTGAACGGATCCCCGTACATGTGATAGCCGTTTTGCTCCCAGAAGCCGGGGACGTCGTGATCGAGAAACTCAAGGCCTCGCACCCACTTGACCGACTTCCACGCGTACAGATGAGGCACGATCAGGCGCAGCGGGTAACCATGGTCGGCCGGGAGCGGCTGGCCGTCATGGTGAGTGGCGAGCATGACCTCGTCGCGATCCAGGTCGGCGAGGGGAACGTTAGCGGTAAAGCCCTGCTCGGCGTGGACCAGAACGTGGGTGCTTTCGGGTTTGGCTTGCGCCAACCTGAGGATTTCTTTAAACGCCACACCCTGCCAGTCATTATCAAAGCGGCTCCAACGAGTCACACAATGGAAGTCGCTGTGGGTTTTGGCTGTGGGCAGGCGGCCGAATTCTTCCCAGGTAAGCCGCAGCGGCGTGGTCACGAGACCCCAGAGGCGAAAATCCCATTTGGAAGCATCGAACCGCGGCACGGAGCCGTAGTGCAGGACCGGCCACTTCAAAGTAAGCGACTGGCCTGGAGGCAGCCGTCCTTCGCGTTGCATCCCCCGTTCCTTTTCTTTGCGTTGGTTGCCGCCGAAGACGCTGAAATCGACCATAAATAATTCTAGCAATTGGGCCCATGGCAGGTTACGAAAGCTTGGGGATAAGTCCGGGGTAAGTAAGGCTGCAGACCTACGGCCTGGAGACGGGAAAACGCATCTGAGTTCTCGGATATAGGGCTACTTTTGGCCCACTACGCTGTACTTCTGGAATTTGAATTCAGCGCTGGCTTATATGAGAATAGCTGCTGGCTTTTTGAGGTAATGAGTGGCCGAAGTGGGTCTAAATCGGCGGTATGCCTGGCACTTGGCGGCGGAACTCTGCTTTGCGGTCTTAGCGGTGATGCTGCCGGCGTCAGGCTGGGCCCAATCCGGGCTACCGGATGGTCCGGGAACGCCGATCGTCGCTGAAGGCGGTTTCCTCAAAGACCAGGGCGCCCAACCACGCTTTCAATCCGCCACCAAAATTTCTCCGGATGCCGTGGCGGCCTTGCGCCAGCAGCGAATTGCGAGCGTTCCCCACTTCTCCGGCTCCTTCGCGTTCGCGGGCAAGACGTTTCCCTACACGGTGGTGGGATCCAGGCCGCAGAGCGGCCGCACTACCCTGATTCCGACTCAGATCGTTGCGGTTTCCATGCTCTTCGAGGAATTTGTCGATCAGGATGGCGAGCCTATCGTCCTTGACCCCGGTCCGGTGATGAACCGCATCGTAAATTCCCCAAACTTTCGGGCTTTCTCTTACCAGACCGGTCTTACCCAGTTCGGCGACGCCGTGCAGCGCGCCCAATTCTTCCGCACCATGGGGCAGGATTGGCATACCTTGTTGCAGCCGCCGCAAATGCTGAAGCCGGTTACCATCGATGTACCGCGGGGGATGGCCAAGGTTTATCGCAATCCCAGCACCGGCGTTGTCTATGCCGTGGTGGACATCAATTTCTTCATCTCCCATCTCAATACCATCGTGCAATTGGAAGACCTGCGGCCGGACGCTCTGGTCTTGGTCGTGACGTCCAACGTGTTTCTGGCGCCGAAGGCCGACGTGAAACAATGCTGCATGCTGGGCTTTCATACTGCGTTTGACGCCGGCAGGATTGGCCGCGTACAGCAGATACAGACTCTGGTATGGGCCAGTTGGATCGACCAGGGCTTGCTGGGTCCGGGCGTCGCTGACGTGACCCCGCTGAGTCATGAGATCTCCGAATGGATGAATAATCCGTTCGCGGCCAATACCGTTCCGTCGTGGCAGCCATTGGGCGGCGCCGGCGGATGCCAGAGCAACCTCGAAACGGCCGATCCCGTGGCCACACTTCCCAGCGCCGCCTATCCCGTGAGCATTGACGCTTTTACTTACCACCCGCAGACCCAGGTGTTGTTGCCCTGGTTTACCCGGCAGGGAACACAAGACTCGATCGACGGAGCTTTTAGCTTCCCGGACGAAAGCCTGGTGACGGAAGCGTCCCGGCCCTGCGCTTCCCAATAAGCGGCTTTGAGTGGCGTTGTGGCGCCAGGCAAGGGAATAGGTGGCAAGCCGCGGGGGAAACGCGGGGAAACTTGCCACCCTGTGGGAGGACTCTTCCTGAAGAACGCACCGCCCGCGAGAACCTGCAAGACATTCGCCAAAAAAGTTTGGGCGGAATTGTCGATTTCCGCCGGACTCTGCGTCTTACCCGCAAGAAGACTTTTGAGAGGAGATTTCACATGCAATACCTGATGCTGATCTACGAGTCGGAAACGCAGTGGGACGCCGTCAAGGAATCGGACAAACAGGAGATCTACAAGGGGTATAGAGAGCTTATCCAAGACCTGGAAAAGGCCGGCAAGTACAAGGGCGGCAACCAATTGCAGCCGATTGCAACCGCCACAACCGTGCGCGCCCGCAACGGCAAGGCGGCGGTTACCGATGGTCCGTTTGCTGAGACTAAGGAACAGTTGGGCGGCTACATGCTGGTAGAAGCTAAGGACCTGGATGACGCTCTGGCCATTGCGGCGCGGATACCGTCGTCGCGGACAGGCTCCATCGAGGTCAGGCCGGTGGTGGTGCGCTAAACATGCCTACTTCGCGGGATGGCCTGACGGTGCAATCAGGCCGCCCCGTGAAGCACGCTGCAGGATCCTTCAACTTTTGGGAGGACGATTGGATACCTCTATCGCGTCCTGAATACAGTCCCTCATCAATTCATCCTCTTTGTGTCCAGTGCGGCTTATAGAACGACCAGCAGCATCTCGTCCATCTACGCGGTAGACGTTGTTAGAAATCTCCGTGATCGTGAATCTCCAGCCGGGCACGTCGGGATGTTCAGTCACGAATGGCATACGAACGGTATGATATCCCGATTGAGGACGGTCGTTACCCCTCAAACTAGCTATTGCCTAAATTCAATGCAGCCTGACAGATGGGCCTCGCGACAGGTAGAATGGTTCGCTGTTTCAATCAACCTGATCCCACCGAGGTGAACGAGATGCGCAGACAGATTCCCGTCGTCCTGATGCTGACCTTTGTTTTTGCGTTGTCGTCAAAAGCTTTTGCGCCCGTGCAATACCAGCTCAAGCAGAAATTTGTTTTGGGCGGCGACGGCGGCTGGGACTACTTGACCTATGACCCTGTGGGCAAGAGGCTCTTCATTTCTCGCTCGACTCGCGTTCAGGTGGTTGATCCCGAGAAGGGCACGGTCCTCGCCGAAATCGCGAACACTCCCGGCGTGCACGGGATTGCTCTGGCCCAGGACCTGGGGAAGGGCTTTACCAGCAACGGACGGGAGAATAGCGTGACCGTCTTCGATCTCAAGACCCTGAAAGAAACGGCAAGAATAAAAACCGAAGGCGGTGAGAACCCGGACGCGATTCTCTATGACCCGGCGTCCAAGCGCGTGTTCACATTCAATGGACGCAGCAAGAACGCGACCGTCATTGACGCCGAGAAGGGCACGTTGGTCGGCAACATCCCCCTGGATGGCAAACCGGAGTTCGCCGCCTCCGATGGCAAAGGCAAGGTTTACGTCAACATCGAAGACAAGAGCGAGTTGACAGAAATCAATTCCAGGACCGCCAATGTCACCAACACCTGGCCGCTCACGGGATGCGAGGAGCCCAGCGGGCTGGCCATGGATCAGAAGCACCGCAGGCTGTTCTCCGGTTGCCACAACAAAGTCATGGCTGTGACCGATGCGGATACCGGCAAGGTGATTGCGACCGTGCCCATCGGCCAGGGCGTGGATGCCAACGCGTTTGATCCGGGCACTGAGCTTGCTTTCAGCTCCAACGGCGATGGCACGCTGACCGTGGTCCATGAAGACGCGCCCGGCAAATTCACTGTCGTGCAAAACGCCGACACGCAGCGTGGCGCGCGCACCATGGCGCTCGACACCAATAATCATGATGTGTACCTGGTGACGGCTGAGATAGAAGAAAAACCGCCGGCCGAAGGACAGACGCGCCCCCAGCGCACCATGAAGCCGGGAAGCTTTACCTTGCTGGTGATGGGGAAGAAATAGTTGTTAGTTCTTAGTACTTAGCCGTTAGCCCTTACTCATTAGCGCTTAGTCCGGCAAGTTCGCATGAATTGGTCCCGGAGACGAGGAGCCACGCATCCGTGCGACCTTAAGAACTAAATACTAAATACTAAGTACTAAGTACTAACGGCTAACTCACCTCACTTGAAACTCCGGCGCTCCGAGAGCGAGGCCGATGATCGTCGCTAGCGGTTTGGCTGGATCATCCAACAGATGGCCGCCGATCCGGGGATCGTCCAGCGATTTTCGGATGGCCTTGTCTGTGTTCTTGGAAACATCGCCGCCGATCAACGCATCTTCTACCAGGGTCACGGCGGCGTCCGTCCCGCCGCTGGTGTTGACCGGGACAATCTCTTCCTTCGCCGATCGAGCGAGCAAACCCAGAGCCAGCATACGCAGTGGATCAAAGCTCACGCCGTTGATTCCGCCGCTGGTCAGCGAGATGGAGAAGTTCAAACGTTCCACGAGGGCATCAGAGTTCATCCATGCCTGTGCGGTGGTTGAATACCCGGTTGGCGCCTGCATCTGATACAGAGGCATGCCCATCTTGGCGAGTGCCTGCACCAAAGGCATGGGATTCTGCACCTGCGTCCCAGTGGCCCGTAGCGCCGAGGCCACAAACTCCAGCGGCGTTTTAACCTTTTTGCGATAAATCTCGGGCGACCAGAACTCTTTGGAATGAAACATGGTGCGCAAGACTTCTTTGATGTCGCCATCGCTCGCGAGAAACTTCTGCGTCATGGCCTCCACCAGTGCCGGGGGAGGATCGTCGGCCACGAAACGACGCGCCAGCTTGGTGGAGATGAATTTGGCTGTTGCCGGACTCTTGGCGAGCATATCCAGCACTTGCAGTCCTTCGTTCATGCCGTTTTCGGGGATGGTCTTTCCCAGGACAGTCTTGGATCCGGGTTCGTGCCTCCGGGCGTCGAAAACGAATTCCCAGCCGTGGTCAGGCTGAACCGTCCAGCCGGTGAAGACGCGTGCTACCTCGGTGACGTCCTGCTGGGTATAGCCGCCATCCACGCCGAGCGTGTGCAGCTCCATGAGTTCGCGTCCATAGTTTTCGTTGAGCCCCCTCTTGGGCGCGTTCGGATTCGGAGTTTGGCCGGGTCGGACGCCCGCAGCCTGGGAATTGGGTCCCATGCTCAGCCAGTTGTCCAGGTAAACGAGCATGGCCGGGCTCTTGGCGACTGCGCCGAGAAGATCGCGGAACTTGCCTAAAGCATTGGGGCGGATGGCGTCGCGTTCAAAACTGGTGGCCAGATACGCAACCTGGTCCTTGTTGATAGAAACGTTGAAGTGGTTAAACCAAAAGTCGGTCATCACTTCCGCGAGCTGGCGTTCGCTGTAAGTGGCGTGCAAGAGTTTGGCCTGCTGCAACTCAGTGATGACTACACCCGGGGGATTGTTCATGGCAAACCAGGTTTCTCTTTCCACCGGAGAAAAATCTGCCAGGAGCTTGTCTCGCATATCGCCGGGGGCATATTGGGCCAGCGCGCGACGATCGGCGACCGGCAACTTCATGAGCGCGGGCATGCGATTGGCTTTGGGCAGCGAGAGCAACATGTCGGCCAAATGACGGGCAGCTTCCCGGCCGGCCTGGGCGGCGGCTTTTTGTGCAGCTTCATCGGACGGCGGCATCGGCTGTCCGGCAGCGGCGTTCTTCGCGCGTTGCTCGTTCTCTTTGTCGACCAGGATTTCCCAGAGTCCAAATTGAATCGGATCTGACGGCATGGGCCGCTTCTTGTCTACGACGTCGCGGATGTACTGGGGGGGAGGAAAGGTTTGGAACAGGTCGCGGGGCGACATGAGGAGCGTTCGATAGCCGGCCAGACGGCCGTCCAAAGTCGCGTTGGGAATGTCCGCCGGATTGAGTTGCTGTTCGATCCACTTGTCCACGCCCATGGCCAGGACCTCTTCCATGTCGCCCGGCCGAGGCCCAAAAGTCAGCCTGTCCAGGGCATGTAAGGCGCGATCATGTCCGGAAAGCGCCGGAGGTTTGACCGTCTTTGTATTCTTGCCCGCTGCCGATGCGGTTATGGAAGACGCCAGAAGAAACAGCACGCAGGTCAAGGCAGTGATTCGCTGGGACACACACACCTCCTCAGCCGTTTCCAAACACGAATGACAGGAGAATGTTGTACCAAGGAGTGGCAAATGGCAATGGCCAACTTCGCGTCTCGCAAAGAAAGACGAAGGGCCCGACTCCCCGCCAGGCCCTTCTTCATGCAGAGACGGGATGGCCAACGTTTCTACATGAACCCTTACTGCGGCGTGCCTGAAGATTTCAGCGCGGCCATTCGACAGGAGGGTTGCAAAAAGCATGTGAAGGAATGGTGAAAATTGTGTTAGGAAAGTGGTGCCGAGGCCGGCAGCAAATAGCCATAGCAAATAGCAAATTGACGTGAGATCGCCGAGATCGCCGACATCGCCGTGATCGGCACAGGCGTGCCGCAAAGCTGGAAGCTGGAGGCTTTTTATCAGATGGCGGCGATCACGCGCGATTCCGGCGATCTCCAGTTGATTACCGCTCATTTCAGATACTTTTCGGGCAGAGGATGGTCTTTATCTTCGCCCTCCCAGTAGATGGTGACGATCCACCATCGCTTACCGTCGTTGAAGAGTTGAAAACTGTTGATGCCGCGAGCGAAGGGTTTCTCCCCTTTGGCATGACGGGATTCGTAGGTGCTCCAAACGTGGGCGATGGTGTCCCAGCTCTCCATGCGATTGGCGACAGAGTTTTCGAAAAAGCCCTGGCTGGCGAAAGCGTCTTTGCCGCGGGTCACGTACTCCTCAGGGCTCAGCACCCTTGCCATGCCCACGCCTTTGTCATCGCGGCGGGTAGGAATCAGGCGCGCTCCAGGATAAAAGAGGGAGCGAAAGCGGTCCCAATCGCGCGGAGCGCCGGCTGGTCCGGAAATTACGTCGTACACCGCGGTAATGATGTGCTCGATCGAGTCCACATCGCCGGCGCGGGCTGCGGGAGGGAGAGGCGCAGGCGATGTCTGTGAAGCGCCCGCCGCGGGAGGAGCCTGCCCAGGAGTCTGCGGGTTGGAGTCTTGCGCGGCGCCCATCGTCATCGTTCCGACACCGGCGATCAAGCACAACAACAATACGAGTTTGGCCATGAGGAATAATGTAGCAGCGGATTACGGTCTGAGCCAGAAGAGCAAAGAATAGGTAGTGTCTCGTTTTGAAAAGCAGCACAGGTCTTTTGTGTGCTCCCGACAGCGATGTGCTCTCGCTGCACGAAGCGTAGCGGTTGACAACTTCGCTCCAGCCGAAGCACTTTTTTCATGGCTGCGTAGGGCGCACCGGTGCAGATCGAAAGGGCAACGCCCACCTACGATAAGTGAATACTGCTGCGCCTATGCCGAACCTCCAAAACCTCAGCAATGCAAGCCAAACAGTATTTGCGTTGGCACCGCGAACGGTATTATCCGGTCGCAGCCAGAATCAGGGCAGCCCTGCCCCGGTTTCGCCCCCTCAACGACGCGCAGGTACTGGACGCAGATTTCAAGCTCGCCGACGCACAGGAGCTCGTTGCGCGCGAGAGGGGTTTCGAGGGATGGCAGGCGCTCAAATCAGGAGCCCACGCGATGACCCACGAAGGCGGACAGGCTGTACCACGCCCTATTCTCAATTCAACCGAAGCACAATTGTTCGTTGCCGACATCAAAGCATCGTGCGATTTCTATACCAACAAGCTTGGTTTTACGGTCGCCTTTGTCTATGGCGATCCGCCGTTCTACGGGCAGGTAACCCGCGATCAGGCGCGGCTGAATTTGAGGGTGGTGGGCGAACCGGTGTTTGCCGGCGATATCCGGGAG
>CAZFRV010000008.1:0-23527 GCA_964521445.1 uncultured Acidobacteriaceae bacterium | reverse complement strand
CTGGTTCCCTTCCTGGCGCTGCTTCTTGTTCCAGCCGCCGGCCAACAAGCCAGCGCGCCAGCCAAAGTGCTGAAGGTCGGAGGCAGCACGATTGACATCACACTGCCCGACGAGCCGATGAAGGTATCGTCACAGGACCTTCTGCACTGGATCCAGAATGCCGCTGAAGCAGTCTCGAACTACTACGGACGCTTCCCTGTTCCGCATCTCACTCTCCTGGTCCGCTCCAGTAATGGCTCGGGCGTGCGTCACGGCGTGACCTTCGGAACGGACGGAGGGCTGATCCGGATTTCTGTCGGACGGGAAACGCCCGTGGATGACCTGAAAGACGATTGGACCTTAACCCACGAGATGACTCATCTGGCCTTCCCCAACATGCCCGACGAGCAGCATTGGATGGAAGAGGGTCTGGCCACCTACATTGAGCCGGTGGCCCGAGCCCAGGTGGGACAGATGCCTGTCGCCGAGATGTGGCGGCAAGTGATCCGAGATATGCCCAAGGGAGAGCCGGGCTACGGCGATCAAGGCCTGGACCACACACCAACCTGGGGCCGAACCTACTGGGGCGGAGCCATGTTCTGTCTGGTCGCTGACGTGAGAATTCGCGAGCTCACAAAGAACCGCAAGGGGCTCCAAGACGCTCTGCGGGCCATCATGAATCATGCCACGATCAGCGAAGACTGGGAGATCAAGAAGGCCTTGGCCGTCGGCGACAAGGCGACGGGAACCAGCGTCTTGCAAGACCTGTATCGGCAGATGGCCGACCAGCCTTCGCCGGTCGATCTGGCGCACCTGTGGAGCAAGTTGGGAATGGCGCTGCAAGACGGCAAAGTAGTGTTCAATGACAAGGCCGAGGATGCGGCCATCCGCATCGCGATTACCGCGCGGCGCCGTTAGACGGTCGCGGGCCTGGACACTGAATCCAGAAAGACTAGTTCCCGGACAGGAATAGCTTTGCTTCTCCGAGTTCCTTGCGCGTAGTAGCCGGGCTGCAGCATTTCACCAAAGCAGCATAATAGAATCTCGCATTTTCCCGATTGCCCATGGCTCGTGACGCCCGCGCCGCACCAGTGAGGGAATTGAAACGGCCCGGCGCTTCCTTTAATGCCGCCCGATACGCGATGAGCGCCGACCTCGGCCGGTGTAATTCAAGGAGCAAGTCGCCGAGCATTTCGGAGGCAGGTACCGTGCGCGATTCAACGCCAAAACGCTCTTCTTTCGTCGCAGCACTTTGCATCGTACCCAATGCCTCGGCGGGCTTGCCCTCAGCCCACGCCAACCATGCCTTCGCTTCAAGCTGTTGGACGCTCACATCTGGATTCGCAGAATGACCCATGTGCATTTGCACGTCCACGCTCCGCATGTATGCCAGCATGCCGGCGCGGGCTTGATCGAGCTTCTCGATGTTTTCCCGCGCTGACAAGACATCACCGGTCCGGGCCGCGCCAATCGCACGGGCCCAAAAAGTACGTACCCTGGCATAGGGAAAGGCAGCCGGATCCGCGGTCAGAGTGGCCGCTCGCTTCCATTCATGGGTCTCCACCGCGTATAGAGCTTCGAAAATAGCCGAGTTATTGATGACGTCGGAGACCGTCGCTCCACGAACAGCTTTGATGCGCTCGACAACCTCGTGCGCATCTCCATCTTCGCCACTCTGCAGATACGAATATGAGAGATACATCATGGCGTGTAATGCATCGCCTGATCCGTCATCCTGCTGCGACCTGGTTGCCTCATCAGCG
Organism: uncultured Acidobacteriaceae bacterium; assembly: GCA_964521445.1. GTDB lineage: Bacteria > Acidobacteriota > Terriglobia > Terriglobales > Acidobacteriaceae > Angelobacter. The sequence goes on along the minus strand of CAZFRV010000008.1, from coordinate 21,785 downwards.
GCGGAAAGAGAGGCGAGGTTGGATGCGATGGAATCCTGCCACATCCCGAGACGTACAAAGATGTGCGACGGCATGTGTAGAGCGTGGGGCGACGAGGGCGCAATCTGGGCGTAGCGACGGGCAGCAGCGAGACCGAAAGAGGCGAGTTCGGCTGTATCCGCGGCATGAATCAGATAGTGGGCGGCGCCTGGATGCTCCGGTCGTGTAGAAAGTAGTTGTTTCAAAATTACGATGGCCCGCTTTTGATTGACTAGGTTGTCATGTCCCTCGGAAGGCAATGTGAGCAAGGTAAGTGCGTAGAAGGCGGTCGCATCGTCATCCTTGGGATAACGTTCATGCAGATCGCGCATTGCTCTAGAGTAGGCCTGGACGCGTGACGAGTGCCCCAAATTGCCTTCCGGTTGATAAAAAACGGCGGCGGCGCTGAGGTAAGCTCGTTCGCGTTGAGTTTTCTTTTGCAACGGCCTGGCTTTTTCCAGGTATTCGCGACCCCTTTGCAAGGCTTGTGCATTTGGCCAGTCCCAAAGCTGGTGATAGAGAGTCATGGCCGCACCCCAGTAGGCAATCGCGCACTCAGGATCTCTTTCAGTCACGTGGGTAAATGTTCTTTCAGCGAACTCATACTGGAAGGAATGAAGAAGTGCCAGGGCGTTAGCAAATTCCGCCTGTACCTCCGGTGCGCAGGAATTAGCAAAGTGTATTTTACCGAAATGCGGGGTTTGACCCGGGGCGGCGGACGCAACTGCAAAGAGCGGTACAAAGAGCAACAACGGCAAACAACAACGTGATGCTGTCTTCATGTTCCTGTTCTCTTCTCTAGATACTTCCTAGGCCCGACGCGAGCCTTGAGAGGACCAACCCAGAGCGGCTATCTCTCCGGACCCAGCAAACCCTGGGCTTTAATCTCCAACGAAAACACCTTCTCCTCTCGCGGTCGGCGTAGTAATATCTCCTGCGATCAAAAATCGGGTTGTCCTGCCCCCCTCCCTGCAAGACAACTCTGGCGGTCATAGGCCCGACGGGAGCCTTGAGAGGACCAGCCACGCCCGGCCGTGCCGTCGGGCGTGGCAAACTCTGTGCAACGATCTTTTCGGCGCTGTGAGAATTCAAAGTCCTGCTGTCCGTCCCCTGGCAGGACGCTGGCTGGCGGAGCAAGGAGTTCAGATTTCTCCTGACGGACACCAGCTACGCGTTGTTTCACAGGAAGCCGAAGTGCGCGTAGTGAGAGCGCTTGAACCTAAGCTGAGAGGGGCGGAGCACGCCCCGCGTAGGTCATAAGCTTGGGTTCGGCGCCCTCCGGTATCGCCGGCGATTTGTGGAGGAGGCATGAAGCAAGGAAAACAGATGCTGTTGCGGCGCCGGGTGCGATCGGCTCCAGGCCGCGACGTTGGAGAAGACAGCTTCCCGGACATGGGGAGGGCCGACTGCTGATTTCGGGCCCGTTATCCTCGGCCGCCGGCTCCATCCCAGAGCAATGCGAGGGGGCCTGTCGAACTACTGGGCGCCGATGACAGCACGGCATCGTGCAAGCGATGATCTGAGCACTCACCGCAGGCGCCATCATCCATCCAATAAGCACCAGCAGAATCGAGATTGAGGTGAACCGTTTCATTCTTGCGCGGCTATCGCGGTTTCAGACACGATCAATAGTGAAAACGATAGCGAATCGTGGCAAAGACTTCCCGTGGATTATTCCAGTGAAACCCGCCAAAGGTCAGACTGTTGTCGAGTTCTACGCGCGTGTTGGCGACGTTCAATGCAGTCACTGACGCCGAAAAGCGCTCACCGAAGTCTTTGCCGACGGTCAGATCGAACGTCGTGTGTGACGGCAGGTAGTCGCCGGGAAATGGCTGGCCCGGGAGCCCGTTGTGAAACCCGGAGCCGTAATAAACGTTCGTGGAAGCGAAGCTGTGCCAGGGTAAGGTGACGTCGCCGCCGATGTTGAGGGTATTGCGCTGGTCATGATCGAGCGGACTCAACTCGGGAAAAACTGTGAAATCGGTGAGACCGCCGTTGATGGTGCCGCTGCCTTCAGCGATTTGATTCGAGTAGGCCACGTGAATCCTTCCCCGCCGGGCGATGATGGGCGAGCGCAGCGTGAGTTCCCACCCGCGAATCAAGGCTTGCGATACGGTCAACGGGAAAAAGATGCTGGAGTCGCCGACATTGTTGTGGTCGAGAAAATTTACGACGCTAGTGCGGAAATTGTCGATGTCCAGTACCCAGCCACGGTAAGGAATGGTCACTCCGATTTGACGCTCCAGGTCGCGCTCTCCCTGAAGGGGAATGAAACCGAGGCCCTGTCCTACCGTAAAGTTGATCAGGGCGGGACCGGAAACCGTTTCCAGCGGCGGCGCCTGATAATAGTGCCCGTAAAAGGCGCGGAAGGTCCAGTGCAGCCGAGGAATCGTCACCGTTGCTCCAAGGCGTGGATTGATCGTAGTCTCAGCCACCGGCTGCACAACGGAAGAAGCACTGAAGCTGCCTTCAGAGAAGCGCGTGGGCCGCATACCCGCGATAAGAGTCAGCCAAGGCACCGGAGTGAACTTCTCATCAATGAACAATGTCTCCTGGTTGGCGGTGGGGTGCTCCGCGTCGAGGATGGGCGGATTGCCGCTCCCATCATTGAAGGTCGCGCCAAAGACCTGATTGTCTTTCTGATAAAAGCTGAAAAAGCCGGCTTGAAGATTGTTTCGCTTGAAATTGGCGGAGACGGTGGCTTGGCCACCAACATATGTGGAGCCGCGATTTTCGGTGGTGGCGACCGGAATATCACTGGCCAGGCTGGCGTAGTTTCCGCTGTTGTAGTGATAGAACGGCGAAAGAGTCATCATGATCTTCGAGTTGAAGGTGTGCACCCACGAAAACATCACGCCCGCATCTCCCTCGTGCTGCCCGTCACGAAGTCCGATGCTCTGAAACTGAGGCGAAAAGCCGTTGGCTGCGATGGATCCATTTTCAATGTCGTTGGGGTCGGGATCGTAGGGGATCTGGTAGTAGTCCCTGCGCAGCGATGTGACCAGGCGAAGCTGGTCGACGGGATTTAGGTTGAAGATGAACGAACCGAACCCGCCGTAGCCGTTTTCGGCGTCATGAACGACCTGGGGAACCGGCGGTTGCAGCCCAAGATTGCTGCGGTTCCCGTTCAAACTCACGTAATAAGCGAAACGCTGCGTGTGGCTGCCAAAGCTGAGATCTACGTCACTCTGATAGTAGTTACCCGCGCTGAGCACCAACTCGCCCTGGTTGTCTCGCTCGAATCCAGTGCGAGGAGATACGTTGAAAACGCCGTAGGTACGATCGCCAAATTCCGCGCCATAGCTGCCGCGATTGGCTTCCAGATAATCGATGTCATTGGGGTTAAACTGCGGTCCAACGTTCACTGCGATTGCAGTATTAATCACAGGTACGCCGTCCAGAAGCCACATGGTCTGGTGGCCGCCGCGGATGTGCAACATGTCATGCGTAAAATAGGCGCCCGGTACATAGTCCGTGATCATGGCAAGACTGTTCGTGCGACTGGCGCCGGGGGTTCTTTCGATATCCGTGCGGCTAATGAGTGTGGTTGGGGTGGCCGTATCGGTCGGGGCCACTTCGGGGGTTCCGGAGACGGTGACGGTCTCTCGGGCTGCAGCGAGCCCCAACTGATAATGCAGAACGGGCTGCGTGCCGGACTCCACCATAACCGCTTGCGTGGTTTGCGCAAAGCCCTGGTTTTCTACCGTGACGGTATACTCGCCCAGGGGCACACCCATAGCCAGAAACTCACCGCTCGAGTCCGTGGTCATATTCTTTGTCCAGTCGGACGACTTAGCCTTGATCGTCACCTTCGCCCCTTGAATGGGACGATGCTGTGGATCGTGAACGACACCGCGGACAGAGCCGAACGGCGTGGCCATGGCCATGGAACTCATCAGGAGTAAAACAACCGAAAAGATCGCAATTCGTCGCATGACGTTTCCTCCTACTCTCGCAAGTCTTAAACCGCGGGTGTAGCTATCTCGCCCACAACTTGACCCAACTAAGGAACCAGGCCCTCGACAAAAGACCGTCGAAGGTCGCGAATCCTGCAGTTCCGGAAAAGCGCAAGCGAACCTGCTAAGAGTCTCTTGTCAGGAAAAGATCAGCGCTCAACACCAGGAATCGGCAGCCCGGCGAAAAAGGGCGCTTACTTCCCGGTCTTGCGCAGGGTGCTAGGCGGCAGGAGGGCCGCGATCGGTGTGTGAAGAAAAGCCGGGGCTCGCGAAGGTAACTGGAACAAAGCCGCAGCTTTGTTCAGTGGCTACCAGCGAAGGCAGAGGCGTATCGGCCGCAACCGCGGCAGCGTTAGTTACCACGCTGGCGCCGCAGCAATCCATGGGGCAATTTCCGGAAGAGTCAACCGCCTTGACGGAGGGCGTCTCGGACTCTGGCGCAGCCGGTTCCATCGAGTGTTCGTGCATCATCGCGTCACAGTGATGATGTTCCTGCTGCTGGGCGCGATGACATGCCGGCATCTGCTTCGCGTGAGGACAAGCCGCCGCCAGCAGTGGTGACACCAACTGGAACGTCACAGCCGCAATCGCCGAAATGGAGAAAAACCGACGCATTCGAGGGCGGAAATATACCCCGATCCTTACTCTAAATCAAGGCTGGGCAAGAATAAAGCCGCGCCCAATCGGACAGGATCGGCTACGACCTACTCAGAAAGCCCTGTGTTATCAGCGACATAAATGAGGCTGGAAAACAATGGAAAATAGCGCCCGCATAACCTTAAATGCTAATTGGCGGTGCGGTCTGTCTCTTGCCGATGTAGAAGTACACGGCCGGGGTCACAATCAGCGAGAGCACCATGGAAACCAGGATACCGCCGATCACAGCGATGGCCAGCGGCTTCAACATCTCCGAACCGGAACCCAGTCCCAGGGCCAGCGGAAGCATGCCCGCCACTGTGGCCAGCGCCGTCATCAAGATGGGGCGCAGGCGGCGGCGACCAGCCTGGATCATGGCTTCTTCTGGACCACACCCGGCATGCGTGAACTTCTCGTTGGCATCCAGCAGCAGGATCCCATTCTTGGCTACGATGCCAATCACCATGATCACCCCCATGTAAGAGGCCACATTGATGGTGGTCTTGGTGATCGCCAGCGCCAGGAACACGCCCGCCGTCGAGAGCAAGGCGGAGACCAGGATCGAGAGCGGTGCGGAAAAGCTGCGGAACTCGAACAACAGCACCATGAACACCAGAACCACGGCCAGCATCAGGATGATGGCCAGATCACGGTAGTCTTTTTGCTGTTGCTCATACTTGCCGCCATAGGTTACCCGGATCGAGGCCGGCAGATGAAGATCAGCTACAGCCTTCTGGACTCTCTGCATGGCCTCGCCCAGATGCATGCCTTCCAGCCTGGCGGTGACTTCCACCTTGCGCTGAAGGTTTTCCCGCCTGATTTCGGTCTGGCCGGGCAATTCAACAATCTGCCCCAGCGTGCCCAGGGTTGCGATCTTGCCGGTGGAGCTGGTCAGCAGAGTGTGATTCATGCTCTCAAACGAAGACCGGTTCTGCTCCGGAAAACGAACGCGAATGGTGTAGGCGCGATTGTTGGCCACCAGCGGCGTGGCTGCGGGAGCGCCCTGCAGAATGGCCTGCGCATCGGTGGACACTTCTTCCGCGGTAAAGCCTGCTTTGGCGGTGACGCTGGGGTTCAGGTTGAATTGGGAAGCGGGGCCGCTGATGGTGTTTTCAATGCCGTTCTTGATATCGACAATGTGCTCTTTGCCCGGCTTCTCCTTCCCCGCATTTTCAATCGCTTCGGCCACTCGCGGCGCCGTCTGCTCCAGCAGCTTGGCGTCTGGGGAAAACAGCTTCACCACCACATCCTCCGGCTCACCCGTCAGGTCGCCAATCATGTCCGAGAGCAACTGCGGAAACTCTACCAGGACGCCCGGTACCTGCTCGTGGATCTTGTCGCGAACGTCGTCGATTATCTCGTCTCCACTCCGGCTTCGCTTGGCTTTCAGCTTGACCGTGAGGTCTCCGCGATGGGCTTCCGTTACCGCCGAGAGCCCGAGTTCCAGGCCCGTGCGCCGGGAAGTGCTTTCCACTTCCGGCGTACTGTGAAGAATGTGTTCAATCTGCGAGACCATCCGATCCGTCTCTTGCAACGAGCTGCCTGCCGGCGTCCAGTAGTCCACGATAAATCCGCCTTCGTCCATCGCCGGCAGGTCTTCCGAATCCAGGGCTTTGTAACAGACGAAAGATAGCAGCACCAGGACGGCGCAGCCCCCGCCTAGCCAGCGAGGATGCTCCAGCGCCTTTTTCAGCCAACGTTCGTAGAACCCGATGATGCGGCCGAAGAAGCCCGTCATCGCGGCCTCCTCGGCGGCCATCAGTTTGCGAATCTCCTGGTCCAAGTCTCCGGTCGTTTCCGCGGCCGGCTGCGCCGGAGCATCTTTTGAGCGCAGCAGATAGAGGCTGAGCGTGGGAGTCCAGGTCAAGGCCAGGGCGAGCGAAGTAAGCAGAGCTGCGGCCATGGTCACAGCCAAGGCGCTGAAGAAACTGCCGAGCACGCCGGAGATGGTGATCAAGGGAAGAAATACGACAATCGGGGTGAGTGTGGAGCCCACCAGCGGAACGGTAATCTCAGAGAGGGCACTGCCGATCGCTTCCAGCTTTCCCTCTCCGGCATCGCGGTGCAAGACGATGTTCTCTACCACCACAATGGCGTCATCGATCACCAGGCCGACGGCGGCGGCCAGGCCGCCGAGCGTCATCAGGTTGAAGCTCTGGCCCAGCAGCTTTAGAACAATGCAAGTCACGAGAAGCGTGACGGGAATTACCATTCCGGCAACCACGGAACTGCGCCAGTCGCGCAGGAAGGCAACAACCACAACGCCGGAGAGCAGAAGTCCCACCAGGATGGCGTCTCTGACGCTGGAGATGGACTCGCGAACGATTCCCGACTGGTCGTAGAAACTCTCCAGACGAATCCCTGGGGGCAGCGTGCGGCGAATGCTTTCAATCTCGCTGTGGACCTCATCCGCCACGGCCACGGTATTGCTGTCCGGCTGGCGATTGATGTTCAAGAGCACCGCTTGCTTGCCGTCGGCTCTGACAATGGTGTAAACCGGCTTGATCGAGCGCCGCACCTCCGCCACGTCTCCGATGCGTACCGGAATCCCCGCCGGCGTGCTCTTGATGACGGTCCGGGCCAGGTCTTCCGGCGTGTGCGCCTGGGCGTTCACCAGCCCCAGGACCAGTTGATGGTTGCGTTCGAAAAGCCCCGGTGAATCGATCAAGTTGGTTTTGCGCACGGACTCCAAAATGTCGGTGACTGTGACCGATGCCTCCAGCAACTTGGCGGGGTCCGGCGTAATCTGGACCTCCGGCTCCTGGCCGCCTTGTACGTTCACTGTCGCCACACCGTTCAGCCGGTTCAGGCGCGGAGCGATGTCATAGGTGGCCATCTCCCAGAGCTGGGTTTGCGGGACATTGTCCGCTGTCAGGCTGTAGCCGATGATGGGGAAGGAGGCAAAGGTAAGGCGATGTGTATCGACTTTGGTCCCAGGCGGCAACTCGGTCTCAATGCGGGCCAGCGCCGAGTCCACCCGCTGCAGAGTCTGGAACATATCCACGTTCCAGTTGAAGTACAGATCAACTTCAGCTTCGCCGCGGCTGGTGATCGAGCGCACCGACTCCAGGCCCTGCACGCTGTTGACGGCCTGCTCGACGGGACGAGTGATGGTGACCATCATCTGGTCGATGGGCATCACCCCGTTGTCGATGGCGATCACGATGCGGGGAAAATCGGTGGAAGGAAACACCGAAACCGGGAGGGTAAGGGCCTGATACGCTCCCACCACAGCCAGCACCACTACTACAAAGATGACTGACTTCGAGTTGCGGACGAACCACTGCCGCGCCTTCGAATCGGCCGCGACCTGAGTTCCATTTGCTGTCTTAGGACCGTCTGCCATGCCGGTCAGTCCTTGTCCTTGTCGTCTTTCGCGGCATCGCCTTCGCTGTTGGCGGCGCTGGGCTTTTCGACCTTCACTTTGGTTGCGTTCGGCAGTCCGTAGGCTCCCTGGCTGACTACTTGCTCGCCCGGTTTGAGCCCGGAAAGAATCTGGACCTCGTCACCGTCTTGAATTCCAGTTTTCACGTCGCGGCTTTGGACCATGCTTTTGGAATCAATCACCATGACCTGCGCGCCGTCACCGCTGGCATTGATCAGCGCCGAAGCCGGCACCACCAACGCGTCCGGTACCGTCTGCGCGATGATCGAGAGCTGCGCCGTCATGCCCGGCCGCAGTTGCAGATCGCGATTGGCGGCCTGCACCCAGATTTCGACCGTGGTGCTGTTCGGGTCGAGCGCCGGACTAACCAACGCCACTGTGCCGGGAATTTTCTTGTCCAGTCCGGCGAGCGTAATGCTGGCTTTATCGCCCTTGCGCAGAAGAATTGCGTCGCCCTGCGGCACGTGGGCTTTAGCGATGATCTGGGAGAGATCCATCACCGTCAACAGCGGCGTGGTGGTGGACGCCATTTCGCCCGGATACAAAGGACGGTCGGTGATGTATCCGTCGATAGGACTGCGAACCTCAGAGTAACTGAGCTGGGCCTCCGCGCCCATGAGCTTGCCCTTCGCCGACGCCAACTGCCCTCCGGCAGATTTCAACGCCTGCTGCTTGCCGATGGCGTTCAGCGAATCCAGATGCTTCTTGGCGATGTTGTACTGGCTCCGCGCCTGGGCCAAGGCAACACCGGCCTGGTCCAGGTCCTTGCGCGGCAGCGCTCCTTGTTTGAACAGGTCTTCGCGGCTGGAATAGAGTTTCTGCTGGGCGTCTAGAGCCTCCTTCGCGGTCTGCGCATCCAGCTCCGCCTTCTGAATGTCCTCCGGAAAGGTAGCGCCCACACTGGTGTCATAGGCAGCCTGGGCCTGGTCGTAGGCTCCCCGGCTGTCCATGGCGGCAGCGGAGAGGTCGCGGTTTTCCAGCTCGGCCAGCAACTGTCCTTGACGGACCTTCTGCCCGCGCGTGATGAGGAACCTCTTTACCGGCGCATTGATCTTGGGAGTAATGGCGGACTGGGCAATCGGAAAGATGACGGCTTCGGCGCTGACCACGCGCGAAATCTCGCCTTTTTGAGCCGCAACTGCCTGTACGGTGACCGCGCCCTGCTCTTCGACCGCGTCTTTGCTGCAGCCCGTGGCGAGAATGCACCCCGCTACACCCATGGACAGCAGCATCCGCGGCCAACTCGTTGTGGAGTAGTAACTCTTCATAGGAGCCGAAACCTACATTGTACCTGTTAGGGTTTGCAGGTTGGCCAAAGCTGTCCGATATCGCAGGAGGCCGTCACTGTAGCCATTCCGCGCCTGGGTCAGGGCGTTCTGGGCGTCCACAACCTCCAGGACTGTAGCTTCCCCGCCCTGGTAGCGCAGGGTCGTCAAGCGCAGGCTTTCCGCGGCCAGATCGGTTGAGCTCTTCAGCAGCTCCAGCTCGGCCCGCGCGGCTTCCGCTTCGCCATAGAAAGAACGCATGTTGGCCAGAAGCTTGCGCTGCGTCAAAGACAGCTCGCGTTGCGCCTGCTTGTGCCGGAGATCGGCTTGGACCACTTTGCTGCGGGTGGCGCCCCAATTCCAGACCGGGATGCTCAACGTCGCCGTGGCGGCGTAGCCCAGGTTGCGGGTCCCATCCGTATAGGTCGCGAAGTGATTAGCATCGATGCCGTAAAACCAGTCCAGGGTCAGAGTCGGGAAAAACCCGCCCCGTGCGGCAGAGACTTCATATCCCGCCGCCTGAAAGGAGGCATGGGCAGCGCGCAGGTCGGGGTTCTTGGTCTCCCCCGCGCGGGTAAGATCCTCAAAGCTCATGAGCGGAGGAGCGAGTTCCGCGTCGTCCACTACTGTGAAATTCTCGTTAAAGGTGGGGAAGAGCAGGACAGCCAGATCCAGGCGCGCCTTCTCCATGGTCAGTTGCGCTTCGCGCAGGTCGCGCTGGCGGTCCTGGTGCTGAAGCTGGGCCTTGATCACGTCGGCATGGGCGACCTCGCCGCCGTTCTCGAGCTTCTGGCTGAGACGCAGGAAGTTCTCCGCCTCTCCCGCAGCCCGCTGGACATTCGCATACTTGCGCTGGGCCGCGATCAGCCCGTAATAACTCTGCACCACCGTGACCACTAGGCCCCGCGCTGCGATTTCAGCTTTGGCGCGGGCCACCGCGTCCAGAGCCCGCGCCCGCTGGTAGTCAGAAAACGCCGCGTATCCGATCGCCTGATGGAGGTTGCCCTGGCCCAGGTACTCGTGCACCCCGTTGGCGCCGATGAATACACCTGTAGGCGTGCCATTTCCCTGGGTATAGATAAAAGTCGTGTTGGCGTTCACGCTGGGCAGCAAGGCTGCGCGCGCCTGCAAGCTGTCCTGATGCGCCAGACCCTGGTCGGTGAGCGCCGCCTGGAACTGAACACTGTTGGTCTTGGCGCGGGCCAGGGCGTCTTGCAGCGTCAGCGTCAGAGGCGCCTGCGTGGACGCATCCTGCGCCAGCGCCCAGGCCCCCAGGAAAAGTAAAGCTGCAGCCGGCACACGGACCACGGAGAGATTTCTGCGGAACAAGAACGGCCTCCTTTAGAGTTGCGCTGACAGTATATAGAGGTTCTTCGAGTCCCATGAAGGCGCGCGCAGTCGTACATTTTGGGTTATCATCGCAGTAATAGGCGATGCGATCACTCATGCAGCACGGGTCAAAGCTAGCGGCAGCCCTGCTGGCGGCCTCGGTGCTACTCCAGGTTTTCTGCCCTGCCGGATCGCTCGCTGCCGAGGTCCCAGCCAGTCTTCCCGCTTCTCATAGCGGATGTCACGGGTCGTCCTCCCTGCCGCAGGGCCCACACGCGCCAACTCCCCAGCAGAGATGCTGTGCTGCAACTCCGGTGGCAACGTCGCCAGTCAATGGTTATATTGATCCGGCGCCCCTGATGGCCGAACGAGCGTCCAACGGCGAATTGCCATCCGTCATTTCCTTGGCAGAGGACTTCTCCATTGGGCCGCGAATCTACCCTCCACCGGACTTCCTTATCCTTCGTATTTAGTCGGTCAGCCAACTGAATTTCTGATACCGCCCCTCGGCCCTGGCAAATTCTGACTGCCGGACTTTTTGAGCACCTTCGCGACCGAACAGTTACGCTGGCTATGAAACAGATTCTCATTCTTACACTAATATTCGCGTTCTCGCCGCTTCACATAATCGCCCACGCACAGGATGCCGGCGAGAAGGATCAGCCGCCTGCTCACGCGAGTACTCCCCAAGCCGGCCGGGCTTCGCCACAGTCCGTCGACCACACCCCTATGCCCGGCATGCCGGGTCGCGCCGAGAGTGTAAAGCCGATAACCTTCATCGACGAGATCCTGGACCATGCGACCTCAGGCACAAGCGTGCAGCCCAACTCGGTCTCACAACCGATGATCATGGTCACCAAGGGCCAGTGGATGTTCATGTTCCACAACGAGGTCTTTCTGGTCGCCGAGCAGGAGACCGGGCCCAGCGGCGGTGACAAGTTCTTTTCCACGAACTGGTTCATGCCCATGGCGCAGCGGCCGTTGGGTCCGGGTCAACTGACTTTGCGCACCATGCTCAGCCTGGAACCGGCTACTGTGACCGGCCGTTTTTACCCGGAGTTGTTTCAGCAGGGCGAGACCGCCTTCGGCAAGCCGCTGGTGAATGGCCAGCATCCCCACAACTTCTTCATGGAAGTGGCCGGACTCTATGATTGGAAGCTGGGGCGAGATGCGCTGCTTTCCTTTTATGCGGCCGCGGTAGGTGATCCTGCCATGGGGCCGCCTGCCTATGCGCATCGTGTTTCGGCTTCGGAAGACCCAATCGCGCCGCTTGGCCACCACTTGCAGGATTCGACCCACATTGCCGACGACGTCGTGACCGCTGGGTTCACATACAAATTGGTCCGCATTGAGGCTTCAGGGTTTCACGGACGCGAACCGGATGAGTTCCGCTGGGATATCGACTCGGGAACAATCGACTCCTGGTCGATGCGCCTGACGGTTCAACCCGGACAAAACTGGAGCGCCCAGTACTCTTTCGCCCACCTCACCAGCCCGGAAGCGCTGCAGCCCCAGGAAGACGTCCAGCGCATGACAGCGTCCGTGATGTACAACCGTCCGCTGGCCGGGGGAAATTGGGCCAGCACATTGCTTTGGGGCAGGAATCACGCGTCTTCGGGCCTAAATTTCAACAGCTACCTGGCTGAATCAACATTGCGCTTTGCCGGCAACGAGTACATCTGGGGACGGATCGAAAACGTGGACCGGACCACCGAACTGCTATTGAATAACCAGCCCGAACCGCCGGGATTTCAGGATCGATTTCTGGCGCGTGTCCAGGCTTATACCGCCGGCTATGACCACGAGTTTCACTTCATCCCCGGTCTGGCAACGGCCTTGGGAGGGCAAGTCACATTCTACGGAAAGCCTGCGTTCCTGACGCCCGTTTACGGCCAGCATCCGGTGGGTGCAGTGTTATTCATGCGCTTCCGCCCGAACGGCAACGCTCATGCGCATTCGCGTTGAGGAATCCCGGGTAGAGACGTGGCACCGCCACGTCTCGCGCTGCGTGCGCCATCAACAACGTGTCCCTATTATGGTTTGAGACGCGGCGATGCCGCGTCTCTACTTGAATTCCTCGTCCGGCCGCTCGGGATCAAAGAAAGTGATCCTAGCCGTTCACGGTTGTTCCGTGGCACTTCTTGTATTTCTTGCCGGAGCCGCAAGGACAGGGATCGTTGCGTCCGACCTTCGCTTGGCCGCGGACAACCTGCTGCGGCGAGGTACTGCCGTTGCCGCCGGCCAGGCGCGCCTGCTCCAGTTCACGGCGTTTGCGTCGCTCAAACTGGGCCTCAATGTCGTCCACGGAGGTGGAGGCCCGGCGTCGCGGCGGCGCCTGCGGCTGATCACCGTCGCCGGCGATCGCGGCGCTGGCGGCCGGCGCTGACGGTGCTTCCATGATCTGCATGTGGAAAAGATAGCGTGCGGTGTCTTCCTGAGAACGCTGCATCATGGCTTCAAACATGTCAAACGACTCGCGTTTGTATTCCACCAGCGGATCGTGCTGGCCATAGCCGCGCAGCCCGATGCCTTCTTTCAGGTGGTCCATGTTGAGCAGGTGGTCTTTCCACTGCGTGTCCAGCACGCTGAGCATGATCATGCGCTCGTGATAGCGCATGGCATCGGCGCCGAGTTGTTTCTCTTTGGCGTCATAGAGGCCGCGCAGCTTTTCGAAGATCGCATCGCCCAGTTCCTGGCGATTGAGTTGGTCGGGATCGACTCCCTCTTTCTCCAGGTCGAGCCCGAAGTTGTCCATCATGTACTTGCGCAGCCCGTCCACGTCCCACTGCTCGGCGTGGACGTTGCGCGGAGCGAGGCGGTCGAGCGATTCGGACACCATGCCGGCGACGTAATCCTCGAGGATCAGCTCTTTCTGGTCGACGCCGGAAAGCAACTCACGGCGCAGACCATAGACGGCTTCGCGCTGCTTGTTCATCACGTCGTCATATTCCAGCAGGTGTTTGCGCGACTCGAAGTTCTGCGCCTCCACCGCCTTCTGCGCCACCTCAATGCGGCGCGAGATCATGCGCGACTCGATGGGTACGCCCTCTTCCATGCCCAACTTCTGCAACAGCGTGGAAACCCAGGCCTTGGCGAATATGCGCATCAGGTCGTCTTCCAGCGACAAGTAAAAGCGCGACGAGCCGGGATCGCCCTGGCGTCCGGCGCGTCCGCGAAGCTGATTGTCGATGCGTCGAGCCTCGTGGCGCTCCGTGCCCAGAATATGCAAGCCGCCGGTGGCCACCACCTGGTCATGCTCGGCGTCTGTATCTTTCTTATATTTGGTGAAGATCTCGTTCCACTTGTCGGTGGGACACTGGTATTCGATCCCGTTGTAATAGAAGACGATGGCCTGCGAGGTGTCCTGCTCCAGCGCCACTTCGCCGCCGGCAGTGCGCAACTGCTGCGCGATTCCCTTCTTCACTGTCTCCTGGCGCGCCATGAACTCGGCGTTGCCGCCCAGAAGAATGTCGGTTCCGCGGCCGGCCATGTTGGTGGCGATGGTCACGGCGTTGAGCCGGCCCGCCTGGGCTACGATTTCGGCTTCCTTTTCATGGAACTTAGCGTTCAGCACCACATGTTTCACGCCCTTTTTCTTCAAAAGATCCGAAAGACGCTCGGACTTCTCGATGGACGTGGTACCTACCAGAATCGGCCGGCCCTCCACGGCAATCTTCTGGATCTCATCGGCGGCGGCAAAGTATTTTTCCTTCTCCGTGCGGTACACAATGTCCGGGTTTTCGACGCGCAACAAAGCCCGGTTGGTAGGGATGACCGTCACTTGCAGTTTGTAGATCTTGTCGAACTCAGCGGCCTCGGTCTCGGCGGTTCCGGTCATGCCCGCCAGTTTCTTGTACATGCGGAAGTAGTTCTGGAAGGTGATGGTGGCCAAGGTCTGGTTTTCGCGCTCGATCTTCACGCCTTCCTTGGCCTCGATGGCCTGGTGCAGGCCGTCTGACCAGCGGCGTCCCGGCATCATGCGGCCGGTAAACTCATCGACAATGATGATCTCGCCGTCCTTGATCACGTACTCCACATCCTTGCGATAGAGCGAGTGGGCTTTGACTGCGGTCTCCACGTGGTGCTTGAGCGCCCAGTTCTCCGGATCGGCGATGTTCCCGATCCCCAGCAGGCGCTCCACTTTTTCAAAGCCTTCATCGGTCACGGTGATGGCTTTGTGTTTCTCGTCCACCACATAGTCGCCGGTGTAGATCTTGGGCTCGCCCGGCGGGACTTCAATCTCTTCGCCTTTGACCAGCTGGCCGATGATCCGGTTCACGCGATCGTACTTGTCGGTGGATTCTTCGCTGGCGCCGGAGATGATCAGCGGAGTGCGGGCTTCGTCGATCAGGATGGAGTCCACCTCGTCCACGATGGCGAAATTGTGACCGCGCTGCACGCAGTCTTTCAGATCGAACTTCATGTTGTCGCGCAGGTAGTCGAAGCCGAACTCGTTGTTCGTGCCGTAGGTCACATCGGCGGCGTAGGCTTCACGGCGCTCGTCGTCGTCCAGGTCATGTACGATCACGCCTACGCTCAGTCCCAGAAAGCGGTAGATCTTGCCCATCCACTCCGAGTCGCGCTTGGCCAGATAGTCGTTCACTGTGACCACGTGCACGCCGTCGCCGGAAAGCGCGTTGAGATAGACCGGCAGAGTGGCTACCAGCGTTTTACCTTCGCCGGTCTTCATTTCCGCGATCTTGCCCTGGTGCAGCACCATGCCGCCGATCAACTGGACGTCGAAATGGCGCATGCTGAGCACGCGGCGGCCGGCCTCGCGCACAACGGCGAAGGCCTCAGGCAGGACGTCGTTGAGGACCTCGTTCCGCGCCTCCAAGCGGCGCTTGCCCAACGCCTCTATCTCGCTGCGAAGATCACCGGAGGCTTCCGCGCTCTGCATCTCCGCGGTCACGCGGGCGATCTCGGCTTCTGCCTCGTGTACCCGCTCTTTGACGCGGGCACGGAATTCTTCCGTCTTGGCGCGGAGCTGCTCGTCGCTCAACTCCCGCATCTGCGGCTCGAGCGCGTTAATCTCGGCCACCTGCGGACGCATCCGCTTCAGGTCACGTTCGTTTTGGGTGCCAAAAACCTTGGCTAGTGCTTTCCCGATCAATTTTCCTGCTTCCTCTTCTCTGCTTCCTTCTTGGGATACGCCGCACTTGGGCTTTGGTTCCAGCTCAGATGGAAGGCTTCAAAATAAAGCCTAACACATTGGATGCGGCGGGGTTAGGGAGGGACACATGATCGCCGGGATCGTCGCCATCGCGCGTAATCGCCGTAGTCTGGTAAAAGTCGATTTCGTCCGATCACGGCGATTACGCGCGATCACGTGCGATCCCGGCGATCGCCCGATCCCCCCATTTTCCAGAGCATTTGCCGGAGCACGCCCATCCAGAATTCAGCGTCTCCGGCTGAGAGGTTGAGACGCCGGACCATGCGTCGTGTTTTCTCCTCCGTGGAGGCTGTGGGGCGCGCGTCCAGATAGCCGCTCGAGAGCAAAGTCTCTAGTAATAAGTTGGTGACTCGCTCCAGGTCGCCGGCCTTTGCGGGCTTGACCTTCTCGGCTCCCTTGGCCGGCTTGCCGCTCCGCGCCAGTTCGTAGAGGCAGACGGCCACCGCTTGTCCCAGGTTCATGGAGCCATGCTCTTCGCGTGTGGGAATGCGCAACAGCCAATGGCAGTGGCTGAGATCGTCGTTGGCCAAGCCCCGTTTTTCCGATCCAAACAATATCGCCGCACGGCTTTGACTTTGTTTCTGTCTTTGCCCCAATTTTCGGCGAATGATCTTGGCGCCCTCGTCGAGCCGCCACAGTGGATGCTGCAAGTCCCGTCGCGCTGCAGAAGTGGTTCCCACCACCAGGGTGCAATCCGCCACCGCTTCTGCCACGCTCTTATATTCGCGCGCGCTGGCCAGCACCGCCGATGCTCCAACGGCCGATCGCGCCTCACGAAACGATGGGTCGTAGGGATTTACAACACGCAGGTCGGCAAAGCCGAAGTTGCTCATGGCCCGCGCCGCCGCGCCGATGTTGAGAGGATTGCGCGTGTTGACCAAAACAAGGCAGATACGGTCGAGATGAGAGGCGGCAGGCAAGCTGGTCATTCTACCCGAGCAAGTGTCATCCCGAGGCGCAGCCGAGGGATCGGCTCTGCCGCAGTCGCGCTTGTTTCACGATGGTTTAGAAAGCCCCGATGGGCAGCAGAACAGATTTCTCGCCCCTGCCCGCTCCATGAATCAACGGCTTTCTCGACCCTTGGGAATACAAGATCGCCATCAAGCTACGTGTTCCGGGGCTCGAAATGACACTCTCGGGACCACGCCACGCAAAACGACACCGATTGGCGAACTTACTGACTTACCTGCTTCAGGCTCCCTCCGCAGTAAGCACACAACTTCCATCCCGGTTCGACTGACCGTTTGCACGCTGGGCAAACCGCTGACAGCGCCGCGCCACATTGCGGGCAAAACGCGAATCCAACACGCCCCTGTGCCCCGCACTTGCCGCAGCTCGCCGGCAACGGATCGCGAAGGACAAAATATAGGATGATCCCGATGCTGTTGGGCAGGACGATAGCCAGCCATGTCCACATCACGTAACGCATGCCACGACGCCGGGCATCGGCGTTGACATAGCCGATCAAGAGCACCAGGACAGCAACCAGGAGTCCCGGCCAGATTGCGAAAGCAATCTGGCCTACTTCCGGCCAATGGCTCATCTTGTGGTCGCTGGGGATGGCGACGGTAAACAGAAGCACAAACATCCCTACGGCTACCAGCACGGCAATGATCCATGCGACAACTGGAATAATGCGAACTTCATCAGAAAAACGGTTCATACTGTCTTTCCTTCCTGTTGGCGGCGCTGGCCGAGCAATCCGGCCACGACAATGCTCGCCATCCATGACACAACGGCATATCCAATCCAAACCTGGGTGACTCCCCGAGCGGACAGATCCAAGAAGCCCCCTAGTTTGCCGCCGAAGAACTGAAACAAGGGCCAGGTCAGGAGCGTTGAGATCCAGGCAAATGCGGTCAACCACACCAGCGTCATGCGGTTCCAGCGATGCTCAGCGCGGGCCGCAGCCCGGTTCTCCATCCGCCGTCGTGTGCGCTCCACCAATCCCGTGGGCGCCTGCGGTGTAGGCAATGCTTCCAGCGCGCCGGTGAGCCGCTGCCAGGCGGCAAGTTCGGCCCGGCAGTCCGAGCATTGGCGCAGATGGTCTTCCACCCGGCGCTGTCCCGCTTCATCCAGAGCGCCGGCGGCAGCCAGAGTCAAAAGCTCACGAATCTCAGTATGTTGGTCCATAGTCAATTCTTCTTTTCCAGTTTCTCTTCCAAAGTTCGACGCAGGTGCTTCAATGCACGATGCAGGCGCGTCTTGACCGTGCCCAGCGGCAAGGCCAGCACAGCGGCCATCTCTTCCAGTTTCATCTCTTCCTCAAAACGCAAGGTCAAGACTTCTCGAAAAACCAGAGGCAGCTCGGCCGCGGCCTCTGCCAGCCAGCCGGCGCGCTCTTGAGACAACAACTCTTCCAGCGCTCCCAGGCCGGCTCCGGGAACCAGTTCCGCGCGCGAGTCGCCCGACGGCAGCGGCTCGTCCAGACTTTCCGGCCGGTAACGCCGCAGATGGTCGATAGCCAGGTTATGCGCCAGCGCGAACAGCCAACCCTCAAAGCTGCGCTCGGGATGGTAGTTGCGAATGCGCTCCATCACGCGCAGCCAGGTTTGCTGAAAGAGGTCTTCAGCGGTGTCGGGCTGGCGCACGATGCGCAACAGGTATCGGTACAGGCGGTGCTGGTAGCGCTCCATGAGCGCGGCTACGGCCTCGACATCGCCTCCTCGCAGCCGCGTCAATTCGCTCTCAAAACTCACCGCTGCTCCCCAGTGCGTTTCTTGAAACCGGCTCATCATAAATGCCTGGGTGCTATACGGACGAGTACTCAAAAAGGATTCACGTCCGTTATGTGCTTTTCTTTCAGATGTTTACGGGGAGCGCCGATCAGGGATCAAAAGAAACTACAGCTCTGCTAGCGGCTGAGTTCGAAAACGCACGGCATGATTCGCCAGGCGATTGGCTTCCTGGTTGCTCTCCCGAGGAATGTGAGCGATGCAGAAATCTAAAGACCGGGCCAGCTTGCGGCACGTCCAGTGGAGTGAATAAAGGCGGGGGCTGCGGCAAGCATATTCGCCGGTCATCTGCTTCACTACCAGCTCCGAGTCGGTATAAACCCGCAGGGCGGTAGCTTTCATCACCAGCGCGTACTGCAGGGCTTCCAGAAGCGCTGCATATTCAGCCACATTGTTGTCATGATGGCCGATCCACTTGGCGATCCTGATCCTCTCGCCATCGGGCTTCTCGATTACAACCCCGATGCCGGATGGCCCCGGACTGCCATGGGAACCACCATCGACGTGGGCGATAAGATCAGACATTGGCTCCTCTTACAATGCGGCAATCGCTCAACTCCGTCAAGATGATTCGTTGGATGCGGCCAGAAAGGCCCTAGTGCGCTTCGTTGACTTCTGAGGAAAAGTCTGTGGAAAAAGCGGGGAGGTCGATTCCCCCACTGACGAAGGCCGCATTTTCACAGCTCTTACGAATCGTTGCCAGCGGTGGAAATCTTCTTTCATTTGCACCAATCTTAGGCGTTGACATTTTACATCCTTTAATTAGGATGGCTGCGTCGACGGTCGAAAGGGTTGGCGAAAATAAAACGTTGCCGATCCGAAGTAGGCTGGGTGGTTCGTCCGGGGAAGCGATTCAACGGACGCCCGAACCTGAAAAAACCGACGGGCTCTGCGAGGACTCGTTGGGGTAAGGGACTGCGAAAGCAGTGATCGCATCAGGGGCTGTGACGGTACATGCATCCACGCAGTTGGCTCCCTCGCAGGAGTTGGCGGCTGGAGCATAACCAAAGTCACAGCCTTTTTAATTTTTCTAGCCGCTCCTCGGCGATCTCCTTCCTGTAAGAATTTCTTCTGCGCACAAGCCTTGTTCCTGGATTCGCCGTAAATTCTCCCTGGGAGAATTCCGCTAGCACAAACACGGGTTGCCAAGTGAGAGATTCTCGACGAATCTGGATGAAGCGACAAACGTCTCCCGGAGAGGTCCCGCAAATGAAACGATGTGGTCATAGCTGGGTGCTTGGGCAGCTGTTGCTCACGCTGACTCTTTTTTCTGCCTCTGCCGTGTGTGCGCAAAAGATAAGCACTGGATACGATAAGACGGCGGATTTCTCCCAATTCAAGACTTATGCCTGGGTGGAACGTCACACGCCTGCCACCGACCCAATCCTCGCGGCCGTGATCACCGCCGATATCGACAATGAGCTCGCCAAAAAGGGCCTGCGCAAAACAGAGAGCAATCCTGATCTCCTGGTCAACTGTTACGGGGGGCTGGGTTCCGAGAGCGCATTTGCCGCCGAAGATCCCGGATACACCGCGCTGGGAGGCACTGCTCTGCCGGGAACCAGTATGTGGGGCGGATCAGTATCGTCCGCGGCGGTGATGCAAGTGGTACAGGGAATGCTGGTGGTGGATCTGGTGGACACCCGTCAGAAACGCTTGATATGGCGAGCCACTGCCAAAGCCAATCTGGACTACGATAAGCGCAGCAAGCTGTTCGACCAGGCCAATAAAGCGGTTGCCGCCATCTTCAAGAAATACCCGCCAGAGGGCAAATGACAGGACCCAGAGGGTACGGGTTCTGATTCAAATCTTATTGGGAAAGCCGTTCATACCCTTCTTCCAACTGGACACCGATAGAATTGAGAGCCATGCACACCAGCTTGTATTGGCCGGCAGTGAAGATGAGGTCGAAGAGCTGCTGGACGTTGTAATGTTGGGCCAGGGCCTTCCATGTTGTGTCGCCAATGAACGAGTCGGCATGGAGCTCGTCCACGGCGCGGAGAACCATGGCTTCCAACGGGCTCCACCCCGGCGCGTCCGGACCTTGCTTCACGCGTTGCATTTCGGTCGCGGTGAGTCCCGCGTCCTGGCCTATGGCCACGTGATGGCCCCATTCATATTCCGCGCGGCACAGCCATCCCATACGCAGGATGGCAAGCTCTCGCTCGCGCGCGGGAAGGGTCGACTTGCTCAGGATGTGGGTAGCGAACACCAGCCAGCGCCGCAAGAGTCCGGGATGGCGCGCCAGCGTCGCGAAGATGTTGAACACACGGCCATCCCGCTGCAGGGTCGCCATCAACTCCCTGGTTTCTGCGTCCCATTCGGTTTGCGGAAGGGGCGGAATACGTGGATCACGCAAGCGCATGAGGGGTTTCTCCTTGTCTGAAGAAGCGACGTCAGATTTCAGCTATTTCGTGAAGCCATTGCCGGACGTCATGATCGCGACGGGCAGGCGTTCCCTCTCGCTCTCGCCGATGGGTTCGCGCGTCACAGCCTTGGGCTTGGATTTGCCTGGCGATTCAGCGCCAGTCGCGTCCGTCAACTGGTTCCACATGCCGTGCGACAGCAGATCGATGAACCGCTCAATCGCCTGCTCGTCGGAAACGCCCAGGTGGTGGTTGCCCTGCTGCATGAGCCGTTCCACCGTAAAGTAGGTAAAGAAGTAGAGATAGATAGCGGTCAAGGCAAACGCCGGATCTTCCCCGCACCAGCCCTTTTGCTTCTTCACCTTATTCAGGACCGGCCCGATGAGCCGGCGAAACTGATCCGGCATTTTGTAGAAAGTGTCGGCGAAGTGCTGATTGCGGAACTCGATGATGTCAATGAAGGTCAGAAGCTGGTATTCGGCGTCGTGGTACACCATGGAGCGGACAGCCAAAGCCAGCAGCCGGAGGTCGTCCTTCGAAAAAGGGTCCTCCAGAGCCAGCAGTACGCGCTCGCGCAAGGCGCGCATGCACGACCTGTAGTTCTTGACCAGGCTTTCGAAAAGCGCTTCCTTGCTGGGATAGTAGGTGTAGATCGATCCCGAGGAGACCTCGGCCTTTTCCGCAATCTCGCGCATCCGCGTGGAATGAAATCCCTGCTTGGTGAACAGGTCCAGGGCGGCGGCCTCGATCCGGAGCTGGTTTTGATCGATGCGGCTGCGGGCAATGTGCGGTACGAACAACATGGGCTCGGTTTTCGCCCGCGAATCGTCGGACGGCATGTCCGGAGGCGAGTTCCACAAACGACCCGAGAGAAGACGCATGAGATCAATCCGGTCACGCGCCGGCTTGTGGATCGCTTGAA
>CAZFRV010000007.1:0-13783 GCA_964521445.1 uncultured Acidobacteriaceae bacterium | reverse complement strand
ACCCAGATGACGCCGGCCAGCAGGTAGTGGCTGAAGTCGAAGTTGAATGTCCAGGCCACGCGGAGCACGGTCAGTTCCAGCAACACCAGCCACAAGCCTCGGGTCAAAAGAAAGCGGGCCAATGCGCCCGTGCCCGCCAGTTTGCGGCCGTGGAGAAAGGCTGAGGTCCCGGCCAGAAAGATGAAAGCGGGCGCAACAAAGTGCGTGATCCAGCGGGTGAGAAAAATGCCGGGCGTTGGGCCGCCGGCGGGAAGACCGGAATAAACGCGCACGTGATCGATCGCCATCACGATCATCACCACGCCGCGCACCACGTCAATCGACGCAACTCGCGCAACGCCAGACGCGACAGCCCTGTCGCGCCCTACCGCAGTTGCGGACACAGTTTCGGATCCGGTAGTCATCGTTGGTTGCGGCATGCGTTGCCCCGCCTGTCAGCAGATGTATTTTATGTTGATCTGACGGCACTTCTGCTGTTTTGTAAGCAACATTCTGGTGGCTGAAGCGACAGGCTTCGATTAACATGCTGCTTGCTATTCGATGGTCGACGAGCATGGCCGGTGTGTTTGCCTGCTTTGTTTGGCCTGCCAGGAGAATACGATGCTGAGACGCATTGCTTGGGTTATGGCGTTTATGGCCGCTGGCTTGGCTCTGGCCGGCAAAACAAACGCTTCCGGGAAGACATCTACCGTCAAAGGCACGTTATACAGAGGCGATAAGAGCCATCCTGTTTCCGGAGCAACCATCATACTGCTGGACGAAAGGAAATCTCAGAACTCCGACCGCACTGTAGACACGAAGGCCGACGAAAATGGGAAGTTCCAATTCCCGAGTGTCGCCGAGAGCGACTACACCGTTTCCATCCGCACCTGGTACGACCGGCAGGAAGATGTACCCTGTCAGCTGCTAATGGCAAAAACGAAGGACAAAAACTCGACGGTTGTCGTTGTTCACGATCATGGGAAATACGTAGAGCAGGTCTTCATCAGAGGTTTCTCCATTAAAGGCGGGAAAGATATAGCGAAGGACTTCGATATCGCGTGCAGCAGCATGTTCGGCTAGCCTCGGCCGCATGCTCTCGTTTCCTCTCTTGAAAGCCTCCAGTGGTCCGCGCCTTGAACGGCCGCATCCTGATCTCGCGGGTCAAACCGGGGATGTTTAGCTTGGGGTTCGAACTAGCAAGGGGCCGCTGAGAACATGCTAAGCTTCCGCTGAAGTTCATCGCAGCAGAACCGCTAGACACTCAAAGGTCATGAAAAAACGTCCGCTTACCGTCATCATCCTCAGTTGTCTATTGATAGCAACTGGCGCGCTCGGGCTGGCTTACCACTTGTCTGACTTCAGAATAACGACGCCGTTTCATCTCGATGCCGTCTGGGTTTCCGTGGTACGAGCAGTGGCGATTGTGAGTGGGGTCTTCATGCTCTTCGGCCGAAACTGGGCGCGGTGGCTTGCGCTGGCATGGATCGGCTTCCACGTGGCCATCAGCTTCTACCATTCGTTACAGCAAGTGGCGGTTCATGTTTTGGTCTTTCTGCTGTTTGCCTATTGTCTCTACCGTCCCGAAGCGAGAGCTTATTTTGACGATCGAGGGGCGTCTGTTTAGGCAGCGTTTGCCTTTCAATCGTACAACTTCATCCTTGGCCAGACTTCCTGCAGGTTGAACTGGGGTCCGCGACAGAGCCAGATGGTGAAATGCTCGTCGCGCCGCGAGTAAGGATGCTGGACGGCCCCCGCGGCCTCAACGCTCTGAAAGTGCTTGCGGTCGCCGCTGCCGTCACTGCGCAGGATGATCGTGGTGCTGCCGTCATAATTTCGCGGTCCCCACAGCCAGTAGTTGTTGTGCTTGCTGATGGCCGGAGGCAGCCCGTACTTGGGACCGTAGAAGTCGACGGCCGCGGCCTCGCCCCAGCCGTTAGAAAAGATGGCCGTCCGCGCCCGCTCTTCCGGCGGCAGACTGTTATAAACCTGGGCTACCTTCTCGACCATCTCTTGCCAACCAAACTCGTCGGCAAAGTACTGGGGAAGCGGACCGTTGTCCTGATTCTCGGCTTTCGGCGGCTCCAGATGAAGCGCTTGCTGGTAGCGAACGTAATTTTCCGGCGAAAGGATGGGAGCCGACAACGGCGCCAGCGCAGCCCCCACCGCAATCACCAGTGTGGCATATGTTGCTCTGCCCGCGGTTCCCAGCCGCCCTCCGGCGGTGATGCGCTCCAATCCGATGGCGCCGGCCGCGAACAGCATGGGATACACCGGCGCAACATAGTAGTTCTTCCCTCGCAAAACAATGAAGATGGCCAGCAACACCACGTAAGTCCAGCCCAGCAGGCGGTAGCGACGTCCTTCGCGCCCGAAGAAGAGCCATATCAATCCACCCACCCAAAGCGGGCAGAGAATCGGATTCATAATCATGGCCTGATCTGCGATAAAGGCAACCGGGCCGCGTGCGACGTCACGGTTGCTCATGCGGACGTTGTGCAAGAGCTCCAGAAACGGAAAGCCATTCCTGATCTGCCACAGGAGATTGGGCAAGGCGATCAGCGCGCAAACCAGCACACCCAGCCATAACGCACGGCTCTTTAAGAAGCGGCGTTCCCGGCCCAGAAGCACGCCGGCCAGTACGCCCGCGAGCAGAAAAGCGATGGAGTACTTGGTTTCGAAGCCCAGGCCGGAGAGCACTCCGAACCAGAACCAGTAACGACTCTCGCCAGTGTTGATGGCGCGCACCACCAGCCAGATGCAGCCCATCCAGATCAGCGGCTCAAAGGCATTCATGGTGAGCCAATGGTGCAAGACCAGGTAGATCGGCACCACCAGCACCGCAAGGGCGGCCAGGGCCTGGGCAAAGCGTCCGCCGCCCATCTCGCGCGCCAGTTTGCCGGTGAGCCATACCAGCGCCGCCCCGGCCAGTGCCGGCAACAATCGTAGCGCCAGGGGTGATTCTCCGAAGACATGGCGGGCGAACCAGGCGATGAAGACTGCCCCGGGTGGATGGTCAACATAGCCCCAGGCCATGTGTTGCGAGCATGCCAGGTAATACATCTCGTCGCGAAAGATGCCGTAACGCGCCGCGGTCAGCAGATGCAACAGGAGCTTGGCTCCGGCGATGTAGAGAACAATGGCCGGGCCGGAGGTGAAGCGGCTTTGGGGTTGTTCTACGGTGCTGGTCACGGCAGTCACGGCGGTGTTCAAAGTTCAGCCCCTAGTTCGAATGAGCCGCGCCATTTTCGGTATTGGTTCCTATCAGCGTTCATCAGTGAATCAGAGCGATCAGCGGTAGGACTTCGGAATTCTTCGGGGCTACGGATTCAAAACCACCTTCCCGAACTGCTCGCTCTTCTCCAATCGTTCATGGGCCGCGGCTGCTTCGCGCAAAGGGAAGCTTCTGTCCACCACCGGTTTGATCTTACCGGCGAAGATGTGCTTCATCACCTCGTGGAACTCGCCCTGGGTGCCCATGAACGATCCCAGGAAGGAAAGCTGGCGCGCAAATAAGAAGCGGATATCGAAGCTGGCCTCGGGACCGGTGGTGGCGCCGCAGGTCACCAGCTTCCCGCCGGGCTTGAGCGACTTCATGCTCTCTGCCCAGGTGGCTTTGCCCACGTGCTCGAACACGATGTCACACATGGCTTTGTTGGTGATCTTCCTTACTTCTTCGCCGATCTTCTGCTGGTAGTGGTTGATGGTGTGATCCGCGCCCAGGTCACGGCACTGCTCCAGCTTGCTTTCGTCGCCGGCGGTGGCGATGCACATGGCGCCGAACATCTTGCACACTTGAATGGCAATGGAGCCGATGCCCGACCCGCCGCCGAGCACCAGCACGGTATCGCCGGGCTTGATTCCGCAACGTCCCACCAGCATGTGCCACGCAGTGAGCGAGACCAGAGGCAATGACGCGGCTTCGTCGTACGTCAGCTCGCCTTGAATGGGCAGCACGTTCGCGCGCGGTACGACGATGAATTCGGCGTTGCCACCGTCGTTCAAGTATCCCAGTACGCTATATTGCGGGCAGAAGTTCTGTTCTCCGCGGGTGCAGGCCGGACAGACGCCGCAGAAAGTATGTGGCGCCAGCAGAACGCGCTGGCCCACTTTGATGTCAGTGATGTACTCGCCGACTTCGCTCACGATGCCGGCTACGTCGCTGCCGTTGATGTGCGGCAATTTCACCCCCGGCAGCCCCTTGCGGATGAACAGGTCGAGGTGGTTCAGAGCGCAGGCCTTTACGCGTATCAGCACCTCGTCCTTGCGGGGCCGGAGATCGGGGACATCTTCGTATTTCAGAACTTCAGGACCGCCGAATTCGTGGAAACGGATAGCCTTCATCGTTGCTCCTCGGGAAACATGTGAATTTAACAGAAAACCTGCCGCGGAGGCGTGGAGAAAGATCCGGTGATCCGGTGATCAGATCGTCCCTCGTGATGGCTCCGGTTTTGTCGAGCATGTGCGCCGCCACGAGACCCCACCCCGAATCCCCCGAGCCGGAGCTTGCGACGGGAGGGGGTGAGGGGCCTGCTCCGCCGCTGATGGGCGTGAGCAGATAAGAATGATCAGGTTCGACGCTTTAGCCTTGGGGTCGCGTCCTGAACAAGATTCCATGCCGGGTTATCCTGCCATTCAAGGCTAAGGTCCGCCCAATCGGGGTTCGCAGCCAGGATTAACCTCAGTTTCTTCTCCCGTCGCCACCCTTTGATCTCCTTCTCGCGCACCTTCGCTTGTATCGCATTGGAATACTGTTCGAAGAAGACGAGCATGTCGAATACGTACTGTGCCGTGAAGCTCGATGGAAAAAGCTTTTCTTTGTGCTCAATGACCCTGCCGGGCAAGTTGTCGGTGAATCCTACGTAGAGGCGTCGCGACTTATTGGACATGATGTAGCACCAGAAGGTTTTCATGCGTGACAAAGTGTACCAGCGGGGACTTGGTTCTGGCTCGCGCCCGTCCGCGGCGGAGCAGGCCCCTCACGCCCCCTCCCGTCGCAAGCTCCGGTTCGGGGGATTCGGGGTGGTATCGCGAGGTGGAGTGCAACAACAACGGAGACGTGAGCAGGGACGAAATCTTGTCTCAGTCGCCAATTTGTTATGCCATAATCGTGCTCGCAATGGACGTGTTCATAAGTTGGTCTGGCGAACGCAGCCGGGCAGCCGCGGAAGCTCTTCGCGGCTGGCTGCCCAAGATCATCAACGCACTCAAACCGTGGCTCTCCTCCGCTGACATTGACAAAGGCGCGCGGTGGAGCACAGATGTTGCCTCGCGCCTAGAAATGGCCAAAGCAGGCATCATTTGTCTCACGCCTAGCAATCTGCATTCAGATTGGATCTTGTTCGAGGCCGGCGCGCTTTCCAAGACTCTGAAGAACACGTTTGTATGCCCGTTCTTGATTGGGTTGGATCCATCTGACGTTAAGCCGCCGTTGGCTCAGTTTCAAGCCACAAGGGCGCACAAGACGGACGTTCTAAAGCTATTGGGAACTCTGAATAAGACGTTGGGTGAACAAGCCTTGGAGGATGAGCACATCAAGGAGGCATTTGAGGTCTGGTGGCCGAAACTAGACTTGCAACTAAAGAGCTTGCCGCCTGACGACGCTACAGGTCCCCCCAGTCGCAGCGAGCGTGACTTACTCGAAGAAATTCTGGCGCTGGCTAGAAATCAGAATAGAACTTCGCGCGTGGTGAAACCCGGGTTGTCTCCTGAATCTGACGCAATTGTGAGCATACTCTTGCGTACTGCAAGGCGAGTGGATCCATCCCTTCGATCCATAAGTCCGATGGCTCATCCTACTGACTATCTATTCGCACTTGACAATGGCCAAATCGAATACGAGATCTCCGTTCCCGGGAACACACGACTAGACGAGGTTGAGCACGTTGTACTATCTCAAATGCCGGCGGAGATTTTGCAACGTTCGGGTAGGCTTGGTACCAGCGCCGCGAAACCCTCCGCGAAAGATGGCGAGTCTCCAAGCGGTAATTGATCGGAAACTGCCACTGCTCGATTACAATATCCCCGTGGACATCTATGAAGAGATAACCCGTCTGCGCCGGGAGGGCCGGCGGGGCGCGCTGGCTACCATCATCAATGTGCGCGGCTCGATTCCGTCCTTCGAGTCGGCCAAGATGCTGGTGCGCGACGACGGCACCATCGTCGGGACCATCGGCGGCGGCTGCGTGGAGGCCGAAGTCTGGGAGGCCGCCCGCGAGGTGATGAAGTCGGAAAAGCCCCAGACTTTGAACTTCAACCTCAACAATAATCCCAAGTACGATACCGGCCTGGTCTGCGGCGGGACTCTGGAAGTCTTCGTGGAGCCGGTGATGCCGATCTCCACGCTCTACATTTTCGGCGCCGGGCACGTGGCCTGGAGCCTGTACAAGGTCGCTCGGATCGCCGGATTCGACGTGGTGGTCACCGACGACCGGGAAAGCTACGCCAACCGCGAGCGCTTCCCCGACGCCCGCGACGTGTACGCCGAAGAATATGAACGGGCGATGGCTCAGTTGGCGCCAGGCGACTCTTCGTACATCGTGATCGTCACCCGCGGCCATCGCGACGACATGCGCGTGCTGCGCTGGGCCGTGGAGACGCCGGCCCGCTACGTGGGTATGATAGGCTCGCAGCGCAAGACCATCGCCATCTATAAGGAACTCGAAAAGGAAGGGATTGCCGCGGACAGGCTGGCCCGGGTGTACGCCCCGGTAGGCATCGATATTGGCGCCATCACGCCGGAAGAGATTGCGGTTTCGATTGTGGCCGAGTTGATCGCCAAGCGTCGCGGCTCGGAGACACCCCTGCCGCATATGAAGAGCGCCAAGGCGGCGGAGATCCTGAAACAATTGGGTAATTGAGTAAATTGGTAATTGGGTAATTGAAAGCGTGATGCCGCGCTCGGGGCGATTACTCAATTACCAAGTTACTCAATTACAAAATCGCCATGGCTCTTGCACCTTCATTTGTCGGCGTAGTATTGGCGGCGGGCGCGTCCTCGCGCATGGGCAGCGACAAGGCGCTGCTGCCGTGGCGTGGAGGAACGTTTCTTTCGGCAGCCATCCGCGCCCTGCAACCTGCAACCGATCTGGTGATTGTGGTGGCAGGCGCCAATGCCGACACGCTGACTCCCATCGTGAATGCTAACGCCGCGTTCATGGTCATCAATCCCGATCCCGGACAGGGCCAGTTCAGTTCGCTCCGGATCGGCTTGCAGGAAGTGCTGAACCGCGGCCGGGACGCCGCGATCGTCACCCTGGTGGACCGTCCGGCAGCCGGAGAGGCCACGATCGAGAGACTCAGGGACGAATTTCTGGCCGCCGACGACGAGATCTGGGCGGTCGTGCCCGAATACGCCGGCAAGCACGGGCATCCCATCGTGATCGGCCGCGAGATGATGAGCGCTTTCCTGGATGCCCCGGAGTCCAGCTCCGCCCGTGAAGTCGAGCATTCGCTGCAGAGCCATATCCGCTACGTGCCCGTGGACGACCCCATGGTGGCCGCCAATGTGGACACACCGGAAGACTTCGCCAAACTCAACTCAGGGACCGCCGTTTGAATACTGACGCCATTCTCACCCCCGAAGCCCGGCAGTTTGTGGATTCCATTCTCACGCTGGCTCCCAAGATCGCGGTTTTTGACTGCGACGGAACTCTATGGAGCGGCGACTCCGGGGCCGACTTCTTCTATTGGGAAATTGATCGCCACATGCTCCAGCCCAAGGTGGCCGAGTGGGCCCTGGCCCGCTACCAGGACTATCTCGCCGGCAAGGTGGGGGAAGAAGAGATGTGCGGCGAGATGGTCACCATCAATGCCGGACTGCGCGAAGAACTTCTGGAAGAAGCGGCGGAAGAGTTCTTCTCGAGTCTGGTGGCCAAGAGGATTTTTCCGGAGATGCTGCAACTCACGCACGCTCTAACCGCCGCCGGATGCGAGCTGTGGGCCGTGTCTTCCACAAACCTGTGGGCGGTGCGTGCCGGCGTCAAGCGCTTTGGCATTCCCGCGGAAAATGTGCTGGCGGCCAGTGTTCATGTCGAACGGGGGCGAGCAACCCACCGCTTGATTCGTGTTCCCAGCGGACTGGCGAAAGCCGTCGCGATCCATGAAGTGGTGGGCCGTCCGGTAGACGTATGCCTGGGCAATTCCATTCACGACGTGGCGATGATGGAAGTCTCGGGGCACTCGGTCGCCGTCAATCCCAATGCCGACTTGGAATTCATTGCGAAAAAGAAGGGCTGGAGAATCTACTGGCCGCACGGGACACGATAGGAAGACCTGTCGCGGATTCACAGACTTACCCGCGCTCATCCGCGAGAATCAGCGGTATGGGTTTCAGCGGCTACTCGAAGAATTGCGCCAACTTTTCTTTGAACCATTCCCATCCGGAAAGCTGGTGGCGCGGCGCCGGGGAATACCAGTTCTTCAGAGCATCCACCTTGTGGAAGTCGGCGGGGACATCAAAGAGCGCTGGATCCAGCGGGCCTTCCTGAAATTCCATCACTTCCGAACCCCAGTTGGAGGCCACGATCCTGGCGCCGCCGTCCAACGATGGGACTTCGCTCTTCATCGTCGTACTGATCTTGAGGGGAAAGCCGGGCTCCACGCCCGTGCGATGGACCTCGATGGCATCCATCTTATCGAGGCAGGCGCTGGCTGCACTGACCGCCACCATCGAGGCCACCACAACGCCTCCGCCTGGCTTCTTGGGGCGGTTCCAGTCTGGCAGCACCGAGTCATCGATATACCAGCCGTCGCTTTCGCTTTCGGAATTGCGGGCACACGCTCCCGGACTGGCGATGCGCTTCTCGCGGGTAATAATGTGCCGGGCCATGTGGCCGAACATCATCGAGCGTTCGCCGGTATCGCTGTTGTCAATCCATATCTGCAGCACGCCGCCGGAGCTGGCCAGAGGCCGGGGTTTGGGGCCCATCTGCGCTCCCTGGGAATCCGTTTCATACGTCACATATTCGCGAGCTTGCAGGTCCATCAAAAACACGCGATTGGTGCCGCCCCGCTGGACGATACTGGCCATGGGAGGTCCAGTCCGCTCTCCGGCATGTGTTTGCCATTCGCTGCGCAAGCGGTTTGCCGTAAGGTACTCAGTCCTTGTGTCGGAGAAAGCCCCTGTGACCTGGCGGGTCACGATCTTGACCCCGGAGCGTGCGGGATCAGGGACAAAGAGCGAGCTAACCGAGACGAGAAGAAGTATCAATAGGGACATATTGACTTCCTTTCGCGCCACTCCCGGGCGAATGGTGCTCTATTGTACCCGTAATTGCCTTGGGCAACTCAGGTTTCTTTGCCGTAGGCAATAGCCTCCGCAACACCTAAGGTCAACGCCTGTGAGATCTCGCAGGTGGAGAATCTACCCGGCCGGCTGCAACTTGCTCAGCACCTGGTGCAGGGCGTCCATGGCCAAGTGAGATGCATGGATGGACGCATTGGATAGCCCTCCCAGGGCTGCCACCAGTTGATCGCGCTTGAGGGCCGCGGCCTCGGCGAGGGACTTGCCTGCGATCATCTCCGTCAGGCAGGACCCGGCGGCGATGGAAGCTACGCAGCCGCGGGTGCGGAAACGGACCTCGCCAATCCGGCCGTCGGCAAGCTTGACCGCCAGCTTCATGATGTCGCCGCAAACGGGATGTTCCAAACGAACCTCGGCATCGGCATCGGCAAGATCGCCCACGTTGCGCGGGTGCTCAAAGTGCTCGAGGACGGTCTGTGAATAGCTCATAGTGTTCAAGATTCGAGGCAACAACCCCCTCCCCTTCGCCAGGCTCAGGGTCGGGATTTCGCCTGCGGGCATTTCACCCCAGCGCGCCAAAACCGGGCGCTCCGGGGACCCCAGCTCCCGCGCGGCTACGCCTTGCTCACGCCCGCAAAACAGCTTCAATATAATCCCATCATGCCAGAAACCCGGCTGCCGCAGCGAGTGGTATCTCTACAGCCCAGTATCTCGGTCACGCTTCGCGACCTGGGCCTGCTGGAGCGGCTGGTCGCTTGCACCAGGTATTGTCTGGATGTCGTCCCGGAGTTGCGAAATGGCCCCTGCGCCATTATTCATGACTCCTGGACCGCCAGAGCCGAAGAGATTCTGGCGGCTCGGCCGGATCTGGTCATCGCGTCGGTGCCCTATCAGATCGAGTCGCTTGCCGAGATCATGAAGTGCGGCGTTCCCTTTTTGGGGCTGGGCCCGAAGCGCCTCGACGACGTTTACCAGGACATCCTACATATTGCGCGAGTAGTGGGTTCACGAGAGCCGGGAGCTGCTGAAAGACGCGGACTGGAACTGGTGGAGCGAATGCAGAATGAGATTGATGCCGTGCGACGGCAGACCACCGGGTTGCCCAAGCCGCTTGTCTATTGCGAAGAGTGGGGCAAGCCGCTGATCTTGTCGCAGCGCTGGGTCGCCGAACTGATCGATGCCGCCGGCGGACGATTCTTCGGCGAACCCGGCAAGCAAATCACAGAAGACCAGGTCGCGGCAGCGAATCCTGACGTGATCGTCGCCGCCTGGTGTGGCGCCGGCGATCGCGTACCGCTCGAAAAGATCGTCGCCCGACGTGGCTGGGAGCAGACCAAGGCTGGATGTGAAGGTCGCGTGTACTGCATCAATGACGAATTCCTCAACACTCCGGCCAGCACGCTGCTGCAAGGCTTGCGGGCGCTGGCGGGGGCTGTGCATCCGGAAATGTTTGCGGCAGAGCGAGGGCTGCGCAGAATCGCAGCTGTTTCGTTGTGAAATCCCCAAGCGGAGCGAGGGAACCCTATCGCCACGAACATGCTTAAAGGTGCAGGAGGAATGATTCTCTCGCCGATCATTTGCGTTCAATCGGAGCTTGCCCTCTTAACACCCAGTAACCTCAGTGGGCATAGGGATTCCTCGCTTCGCTCGGAACAAGGAAGAGCATGAAAATCGAACGAGGTACAGTCCGCGCTCCCGAAATTGGACGCATCTGGTTCAATTCTCCGCCGCTTACCATGCGCCAGTTGCGCGGCCGGGCAGTCCTGATCGATTTCTGGGATTACACCTGCGTGAACTGTATCCGCACGCTGCCTTACGTCAAGGAATGGCACGCGCGCTACCAGGACCGAGGGCTGACCGTCATCGGCGTGCATAGCCCGGAGTTCTTATTCGCGCGCTATGAGTCCAACGTGGAGCGCGGAATCGAGGAGTTCGGACTCACGTATCCGATTGTGGTAGACAGCAACCTCGAACTCTGGGAAGCCTTTGCCAATCGCTACTGGCCCAGCAAATATCTGATCGATGCCGAGGGGTACTTGCGCTATGCCCACTTCGGCGAAGGCGCTTATCGCGAAACCGAGGAAGCGATTCAGGAGCTGTTGCTGGAGATCGAACCCAAAGCCGCGCTGCCGCCGCTGCTCGAACCGCTGCGCGAATCCGACCATCCCGGCGTGGTCTGCTACCAGCCTTCTCCCGAGCTTTACCTGGGACACCGGCGTGGGCGAATCGGAAACGAAGGCGGGTTCCAGGAAGAACGGCCAGCGGAGTATTCACACAAAGGCGAAATGAAGGACGGCTACTTCTACGCCCAAGGCCGCTGGACGGCCACCGGCGACCACTTCGAATCGGCGGGTGACGATGAAGCTCGCATCAGCATCCGCTACTCGGCCGCAGGCGTGAACCTGGTGATGGCCTCGTTTAATCCCGAACCTCGGGAAGTCGAACTCCGCCAGGATGGCCGGCCTCTGACCGCATCCGTCGCCACGCCCGACGTTCACTTTCGCGATGGCCACAGCTTCATCCGCGTGGTCCGCCCGCGCATGTATTCCCTGGTGGACAACAAAAGCTTCGGCACACACACGCTGGAGCTGATTACCCGCCAGCGTGAGGTGGCGTTGTTTGCGTTTACTTTCACGACCTGCGTGGATGCGGCTTTTTCAAAGAGCGAAGAACGTTCTCCGGTTTGAGCGTGGCTTCTCAAGACGACATCACGCGGCGCGGCCCCTCGGCCGCCGAACGCCGGGCCCCGGGTTGCGCCGGTTTTGCGCAAGCTGGGGTGGGAGTCGCGCGCATCAGGAGCTGAAGGATTTTTGCCGACGCCAAAGTCTTTAGCGGTTTGGAGCGAAGTGACAGCTTCTCAACACGACATCACGCGGCGCGGCCCCTCGGCCGTCGAGCCGTGCGCATCAGGAGCAGAAGGATTATTGCCGAAGCCAAAGTCTTTAGCGGTTTGGAGCGAAGCGACAAGCTTCTCAACACGACATCACGCGGCGCGGCCCCTCGGCCGCCGAGCCGCGCGCATCAGGAGCAGAAGGATTTTTTGCCGAAGCCAAAGTCTTTAGCGGTTTGGAGCGAAGCGACAAAAACAAACGAAAAGGCCGTCCGGCAACTTGGACGGCCTCTTCTTTTCAAGGGAGAATAGTTCCAACGGAGGTTCGAAAAAACCATCGAAACTTTCTGGCAAAAATCTTAAGAGGGGCCGAAAGGCAGTGTCAAGGAATTTCTCCAGAATAAACACCTTTGTTTTCAATCTTTTACGAATGTCGTCAACATTTTCACGAAAGTGACAAAAAATGGCACTGGGGCCTCAGGGAAACCCATTAACTTCATGTTTTTCAGGGTCTTAGAGACGCCCTCTTAAATTCAAGCTGACGATTTCGACTTCCTCCGGACGGTCAAACCCTCGGTTGGGGAAAAGCTTCCTGAGGATAATCCGGAACCCACCAAAGGCGATCCCCGCGATCAACGCTACGCCAAGAACGACCCCGATGAGCAGAAATTCTGCTATCAGGAACGCGCCCCGGTCCTCCAGGCGATTGGGTCGCGTGGGTTGGTTCCAGGTCACATCGGCATCGTAATTGACAGAAGCCAGAAGCGACTGCGCCTCGCCTTCGGCAACATCGCCGGTGACCGCGGCCAGGATCGGTCCCGAACGTCTGAAATGAAATGCCGGTCCAGGAAGCGCGGCCTGCCAGGCACGCAACCGCTCAGCGGCGATCTGCGGTGTGGGATACTCAACCAGCGTCAGGCCGGCGTCACCAATGGAGCTGCGATACTTGGCCAGGGCCACGTCGGGCGACTTGCTGAAGTCGACAAGATTCGCGGGAATGGGCACGCCCAGACGCTCCAGCGCAACCGCTCCCACGATGTAGCGCCTGGTATTGGGCAGCAAAGCCTGCTTGGGCAAGTACTGGAGCAAGGACGGAAGCGCGGAAGCACTGCCGTGAGGACGAGGCAGAGCGTCAGCCAGTGCCCGCAGGTCGGCTGCGGACATGGCCGTTACTCTGTCCAAGTTCACCTCCAAGAGAATGTTGCCGCGGTAGAACAGGATGCGCGTGTTGTTGGATGAGGCCTGATCGCCGATTTGTTCCGGCTGCATTTGCGGCTGCACATAAAAGGTGTAGGCTCCGAAGGCGCCGCTGGCGTCGTTAAAGCGAGCGGCCTTCACTTGCATCGAGCGGCCGCTGCGGGTATAGGTGGCGTTCTCGAAATCGGAGAAACCGTATTCCTGGAGCACCGCAAAATCTGCGGGATCGGCGGTGGCGGGATCGGATCCGGTCTTGACGCTCTGCTGATTGATCTCCCAGCCGTTGAACACCGGCGGCAACAGTCCGGGCTCCTTGGCCCAAACCGGGACCAAAGACAAACACAGCCAAGCCAGAATGGAGATGCGCTTTTTCATCAATGACTGATCTGCAACTACGTTTGCGGCGAAGCCGACTTGCGCGCCGAGCCGCGTGCCCCGAGCGCACGAAGAACCCCAGCCAATGGCTATGCTCTCGAGCGCTTTGGAGCCAAGCGACGTGAGTACGGTCAACCAACTCCGCGGCGAGGCCGACT
>CAZFRV010000006.1:0-10100 GCA_964521445.1 uncultured Acidobacteriaceae bacterium | reverse complement strand
CCGACGATCACGCAACCGCGCCGGCTCCTCCAGTGGCGTTCAATGATCACGGCGACCCGGTGCTCAAGGCCATGGTCGCGGAGCTCAAGCGCTCCCAGGAAAAACTTCAGCTAGGCCAGCTCCAGCGGCCCTACTACATCGACTACCAGGTCACCGAGCTCCAGGACTACCTGGTGGACGCAACCCTGGGCGCTTTGCGCAACGACCAGATGAATGCCGGCCGTCTGGTGCGCGTAGTCGTGCGCATCGGCGACTACAAGCAGGACAGCTATTACTCCGAAGGGACTGGGAGCGTCGAGCTGATGCCCTTGGACAACGACGAGATGGCGCTGCGGTACCAGTTGTGGCTGGCCACGGACAAGGCGTACAAGGCGGCGCTCAGTGGACTTACGGAGAAACTGGCGGCCCTGAAGAACGTGGTTGTAGAAACCGAGCTCCCGGACTTTTCCCGGGAGCGGCCGATGGAATCTGTAGGCGGCCTGTCGCGGCTGAATGTTGACCTGGACCAGTGGAAACAGCTGCTGCGCTCCACTTCCGATCTCTTCCGCGCTGATCCGAGTCTGGACTCGTCGGAAGCGCTTCTGCATTTCCGGGTGCTGAATCGCTACTTCGTGAACACCGAAGGCACCGTCACCCGCCACGGGAACGCCACCTATATGTATTCTTTCGCGGGAAGCGGGCAAGCCGAGGACGGGATGAGGCTGGATCGCAGCCACGGCTACGTGGTTTCCAAACCGGAAGAGATGCCGAAGCCGGAACAGGTGCGGAAAGACGCGCAGGAACTGATCGCCACTTTTACCGCGCTGCGCAAGGCTCCCCTGGTGGAGGACGACTATCATGGGCCGGTGCTCTTCTCGGCCGACGCGTCCACCGCCCTGATTGAGCAGTTGATTGCGCCAAATATCCTGGGTATCCGTCCTGAGCCCGGAAGCCCGGCGCGCACTCGGGGCGGATTTGCCTCGTACTACAAGAGCCGCGTTTTGCCGGACTTCTTGACCGTGGTGGACGATCCCAGCGCGCGCACCATCGATGGTCTTTCCCTGCTCGGCAGCTACGACGTCGATGATGAAGGCGTCAAGGCCGGTCCCGTCACGGTGATCGATAAGGGCGTGCTGATCAACTACCTGCTGGGACGTGAGCCCATCAAGGACTCCCTGAATTCGAACGGTCGTGGCCGGACACCGCTGGCGGGAGCCCCGCGGCCCCAGATTTCCAACCTGATCGTGAAGGCGTCCAATGGCGTGTCCCTGGCAGAGCTGAAGCAGAAGCTCATCCAGATGTGCAAGGACCAGGGGCGGCCCTACGGTTATTTTGTTGAGACCACCGGCGTGCGCCTCGCTCCTCGCCTGTTGTGGCGGATCTACGCCAGTGATGGCCATATGGAACTCGTCCGCGGGGCCATGTTCAACCAGTTGGATACCCGCACCCTGCGTTCCGATATCATCGCCGCTGGCAACGACGAGTATGTCTATAACCGCATCGAACCGCTGCCCAGCACCATCGTGGCCCCGTCGCTGCTGTTTGACGATCTGGAAATTCAGCGTGCCAATCGCACGCGGGAGAAACTGCCGCAGTATCCGGCTCCGCCGCTGAACTCGAAGTAAGAGTCAACCACGAAGGGCACGAAGGAACACAAAGGTTTGAGTTTTGTCCTCGCCTTTGTGCTCCTTCGTGCCCTTTGTGGGTAAACTGGTTCTATGGGGCGAATCCACCTGCTTTCCGAACACGTAGCCAACAAGATCGCCGCGGGCGAGGTGGTGGAACGTCCGGCTTCGGTTTTGAAAGAGCTGCTGGAGAACTCGCTGGACGCCGGGGCCACGCGCGTGAAAGTCCAGGTGGAAGGCGGAGGCAAGAAGCTGATTCAGGTCGCGGACAATGGCTGCGGCATGGTGCGTGATGACGCGCTCCTGGCTTTTGAACGCCACGCGACTTCCAAAATCAAAGACGCGGAAGACCTGCTCAATATCCACACGCTCGGTTTCCGCGGCGAGGCCCTGCCTTCCATCGCTTCCGTTGCCCGCGTGCTGCTGGAGACGCGCTCGCCGGATGAGCCGGGAGGCACGCTGCTCGAGATCGCCGGAGGCAAAATCCTGCGCGTGGAGGAAGCCGGTCTGCCCCAGGGGAC
Organism: uncultured Acidobacteriaceae bacterium; assembly: GCA_964521445.1. Taxonomy (GTDB): domain Bacteria; phylum Acidobacteriota; class Terriglobia; order Terriglobales; family Acidobacteriaceae; genus Angelobacter. The sequence goes on along the minus strand of CAZFRV010000006.1, from coordinate 7,975 downwards.
CTCGGTGGCCGTCCGCGATCTTTTCTTCAACACCCCGGCGCGCAAGAAATTTTTGAAGGCCGAATCCACCGAGCTCTCCCACATCGCTTCGCTGGTCACGCACTATGCCTTGGCCCATCCGGATAAGCACTTTGAGCTGCACTCCGCCACCAACGCCATGCTGGTGGCCCCTCCGGTGGACTCGCATTCCGCGCGCATCTACCAGGTCTTCGGCCGGGAAACGCTGGAGCAGCTGATTCCTGCGGCTGCCGCCATGAAGCTGGAACGGGTGGGGATCCCTGAGCCTCCGCCGTGGCGCCGCGACGAGGATTACGCACCGCGCGTCCCCGGCGAGATCCGCTTGCACGGGTTCGTCTCCAAGCCGGAAGTACAGAAGCTGAATCGCAACTCGATTTTCATCTTTGTGAGCGGCCGCCTGGTGCGCGACCGCCTGGTCCAACACGCCCTCACTGAGGCGTATCGCAACATCCTTCCGCCCACGGTGTTCCCGGTGGTGCTGCTGTTCATCGAGATGCCGAACGAGGAAGTTGACGCCAATGTGCACCCTTCCAAGACCGAGGTGCGCTTCCGCCAGCAGTCCCTGGTGCACGACTTTGTGCGCGATTCGGTCCGTGCTGCTCTGATGAAGGCGCGTCCGGTGCCTCAGTTCACGCGCGAGATCACGGCCCAGCCTACGGCCGCTCGCGGATTGACTCCCGGCGCGGCGTTGGAAAGGGAACGCGCCTGGGCGCAGCCCGGTGTTCCCGACGATTTCACTCTGCGGGCGCCGCCCCAACCCGTGGTGAATGAGCGGCTGCAGTTTGCCGGACAGGCGATCGCCGTGGAGGCCAACACTGCCGTCAGCGGTTTTGGCCCGGTGGCAGCTCCGGCGTTGGCAAGAATTCCCGCAGAAGGCGCGGATACTTGCGGCAATGTGCTGGTCGACGAGCCTCAGGCTGTGGCCGACGAACTGGTGCTGGCCAGCCTGAAGCCTCTGGGACAGGTGCGAGATTCCTTCATCGTTGCCGTCAACGCGGACGGCTTGTGGATCATTGACCAGCACGTGGCCCATGAACGCGTCCTGTTCGAGAAAATCCTGAAAGAACGTGGACGGAGCCAGGCAGCGCAGGAAGGCCAGCGGCTGCTCATGCCGTTGATCGTAGAGCTCACGGCCGCGCAGCAAGCGGTGTTTGCCGAAATCTCGGACGAGCTGCGCCGCAACGGATTTGAAGTGGAGCTCTTCGGGTCCAAGACCGTCGCGGTCAAGACCGCGCCCGCCGGTATCCAGCCCGCACAGGTGGACCACATGATGCTGGAACTCCTCGATCAGTTCCAGCAGGAGGAGCAAGCGCTCAACCTGGAGAAGGTGCGCAGCCGCATTGCCGCCAGCATCGCCTGCCACGCCGCCATCAAGATCAATATGCCTCTGGAGAAGAACAAGATGGAATGGCTGCTGAGCGAACTGGCCAAGACCGAGGCTCCCATGAGCTGTCCGCACGGGCGTCCGGTAGTGCTGCGGTATTCTGTTAAGGACATTCAAAAGGCGTTCAAGCGGATTTAAGCTAAACCATGACTGAACTTGAGCTACAGCAGCACCGCGCCCACGTCTGGCGTACGGACGGCAAGCCGGTGCGCACGCTGGAAGACGCGCGCAGCTTCGTCGAGGCCGTGGGCTTCTGTCTGATGTATCCGGAGCGATCGCTTCCGCTGGCGCCGACGTTGATCGGGGCCTACGTGGGCTCGGCAGCCGGCCTGCCCGACCAGAAGCACGCTTTCGCCGATCCCCGGGCGCAGCAGGCGACCGAGTTGATGGTGCGGCTGCTGCGCGAACGCCGCGCCTTCGAAGTCAATCTGAACGGTGGCGCCAACCTGATTATGGACGCTGCGCTGTTTCCTTTTTTCTACGCTTTGGTGAGCGACCGCAATCCCAAAGCGCCGCCCAGCGCCAAAACCCAGGGCATCACCTACTCGCCACTGATGGCAAATGTTTTTGACGTCATCCAGAAGCATGGTCCGATCAGCAAAAGCCAGTTGCAGGAGAAGCTGGGCCGCGAACCCAGCATCGCTGCGTTGGATCGGGCCTTGGGCGAACTGTGGGCCATCCTGAAGATTACTCGCGTGGATTATCGTGAAGGCGAAGGCTCATTCTGGGACGTGCTCTACCGCTGGGCGCCGGAAGCGGTGAAAGAGGGCATCAACATCTCGGCGCCGGAGGCCATCTCGGCGCTAGTCAGCAAATACCTGGAATCCGTGGCCGCCGCGAGCCAGCAGGAGATCGAGGAACTGTTTTCCCGCTTCACCTCACGGGCCAAGGTCCGCGATGCGGTCAACGCCTTGCTGGCGGCACGCGAGCTAAGTTTTGTGGTCGTCGGGTCGAAGACGCTGATCCGTCTGACTCCGATTGTGGAAGAGCAAAGGAGCCGCAACCATGGCTAGCTCCCTCGCCGGCGGCGGCAATCAGGGGGCGCGGCGGTTCGTGATCGCCATCGATGGTCCGGCGGGTTCAGGAAAAAGCACTCTGGCGGCCCTGCTGGCGCGCAGGTACGGGTACACGAACATTGAGACCGGCGCCATGTATCGCGCCTTGGCGTTGAAGGCAATCGAAACGGGAGTGTCTTGCGCTGACAGCAGCGCTTTGGCGGCCCTGGCGCGTGATTCGCGGATCGAACTGAAGCGGCAAGGAGAAGGGAACCGGGTGCTGCTGGACGGGGCGGACGTCACCGACCGAGTCCGCCGGCCGGACGTGACTGAGGCGGCGTCGCAGGTCTCAGTGCACCCTCCGGTGCGCGAATGGATGGTGCAACGGCAGCGGGAGATGGGCGCGGGCGGAGGCGTGGTGATGGAAGGCCGCGACATCGGGACCAAAGTCTTTCCCGATGCCGAGGTCAAGATCTTCCTCGACGCCGCGCCGGAAGTCCGCGGCAATCGCCGCTTCCTGCAGAACCCGAACGCCACGGCTCTGGAAGCCTCAGTGCTGGCCGAACTGCGCGCCCGTGATCAGCGCGATCGCACCCGAGTTAACTCTCCGCTCGTGCCTGCGCCCGACGCGATTCTGATCGACTCCACGAACATGACGCTGGAGCAGGTGGTTCAGCGGGCCGTGGAAATCGTGGATGAAAAATTAGCGCGAATAGGAGGACCCAGTCATTCGTACTGAGTACTTGGTATTTTGAAGCCCAGGCCGTGCGGCGGCCTCCATTTTCACGAGCTACTAAGTACTAAGAACTAAATACTAACTACTGTTTCCTCAATTGAATGGTCCCATGGTCGGCCTTCAGGCGAACCGCGGGGCCCCCTTTGCCGACAGTGCCCCGGGCGGTGGCAGTGCTGCCGCTGTTGTCCACGCTCACGTTGAAATCGCTCTGAATCTCGCCACTGATGCTCTGGGCGTCCAATTGAAAACCAGCATTCGCGGGCATCGTGAGATCGATTTCGCCACGGACATTGGTGACATCAATGTTCCCCAAGGGGCCCTTGGGACTCATCTCCACGCTTCCATTCTGGTTATCAATGTGAACGTCGCCGCTCACACCCTCCAGATGCACGCTCTTGCTGCGCGTGTTCAGTCTGAACGGTCCGGCAATGGCGTTGGCGCGCAACTCATCCGGCTGCATGTTGAATTCGCCGTCCAGTTTGGCAAACTGCAGATCGGTGCGAGAGCTGATGAAGTGCACCTGCTTGGCGATGCGCGCCAGTTGCATGTCGCCCCAGTAGGTGCCGGTCAGGGTCACGGTCCCGCCCACGTCAGAGATATTGCTGTCGCTGACTGTGCCGTCCACGGTCACGTTTCCGGTTACGTTCCGGGCCGTGAGGTCGCCATGTTTCAAACGCGCGGATACGTCTCCCGTGATCTGCTCCGCGTTCACGTCGCCGCGGTCAGTGGAAGCCTCGAGGCTGCCTTTTCGTCCTGACACGCTGATGTTGCCAATGCGGGTCGCAACCGAAAGAGCGGCACTACCGGGTAGCTGCAGGTCAAGGTTGAAGCGTCCACGCTGGTAGTCGCCCCCGGTGAGGTCCATGAGCCAGAGCGTGCCCTGCTGCTGGAACTTCGGCTGCGTGGATTGGTTCATACGGTCAGCGTTACTCTGGGAGTCGCCGTGCAACGTCTTGTGGACGACCAAGTGGGCCTGGTCGTCCGCACTGGGCGTGACGCTGATGTCGCCCCGATCCACAAGAATCTTGATCTGCGTGGCGCCCTGCAGAGGCTGGGCGGAATCGTAGTTAAAGTCGTAACTGGAGCCCATCCAATCAAAGCCATCCCACCCGGTATCATTGATGATCCCGTTGCGGATTCCCGGCCACCTGTCATGGGCCTTGGTCACCACCGTGCCGATGAGAATAAAGAAAACCAGGAACACAATGCTGCCTGCGCCCAGCCGCGGCGTCGGATACCCTTTCTGCCTGGCCCACATGTATTCGGCCAGCTTGGCAACGCCCCAGAAGATGAGCAGAAGCGGCCAATAACGGGCAAACCACGAGCCAAACGAGCTCCAATGGAGCATGCCCGTGGTGCCCAGCAGAAGCACAACGCCTAGCGCCACCAGCATGATCGGCCCAAAAATAGAGCGTGGACGTTCCGGGCGGTAAGCAGGAGCAGGATTAGGAGCACTCATTGGTTCACCTCGGGTCCATGTTGGTCACCGGGAATGGGCGGAGGAGGGATCGCTCCGGCTGGGTTCACGGGTTGGATGTGGCCCTCGATGGAAGCGGAGCGGCTCAGATATAACATCAACCCGATTACGATCAGCAGGGCGGGAAAGCTCACACCGAACGGAATGATGTGGAGCTCAGCCAGCAGGAACAAAACTCCCAACGTAATCAGAATTGCTGCTCCCATCAAGCCGCGCGCCCGGCAGCGGGGACATTGACACGTTTGATTGGGCATATATGGGTTCATCTGGTCTCCCCGGCGCCCGGCGCCAGCCGCTTGTAGGCGATCCAAAGTCCCACGGCAATCAGGATCACGGGCCAGAATTTATGGATACTGAAGTTGATCACATTTCCCAACAACAAAATCACGCCCAAGCCGATCAGGACGATGGCGCCCACAGGGATATGGTCGGCCGGAGCCTCCTGGCCCGTCGCTGCGCGTGTTACACCAGAGGCGGCCACCGGCGCTGAAGCACTTGGCGTGTGCTGGCCTTCCTGCAAACCGAAGAGGCGATCCAGTCCCAGCGGATCAGGAAGAGGCAGGCCGAGCCTCTTGGCCTCGGCGGTCTTGTAGGCGTCAAAAGCCATATAGAGGACGGCGAATCCGATCAAGATGCCGAAGAACCCGCTGAAATTGGCAGTTGCCACAATCAACATCACGAACAGCACTACGTGGATAAAGCCCTTCATGAACTGGCCGTTGTACATGGCGCCCACGCCGGGTATGAAGCCCAGCAGCATGGCCACGCCGGGACTGGGTGTGCCCGGCACTACAGCCACGGGCACGACGCCAGGAACTGTTTGCGGCTGGCTGCTGTGCAAGCGGACGGCGATGCAGGGTTCGCAATAGATGGCTCCCATCACGTCGCGTTTGCAGTTTTCACAAAGCGCCTTCCCGCAAGTGCGGCAGTAGGCCGCTGCGGGCGTGTCGGTGTGTACGGCGCAGTTCATAGTTGGGCTCCTTCTTGCTTCATCAATTGTGCTACCAGGCTGCCATCGCGATCCTGGCTGTAGTTCTCCTCCGGCTCGGGCCGACCTGTGCCCGGAGCATGCTTTTGGTTCTGTTGCTGGGGTTGGGTGGTGTCCTGACTTGGGGCAGGTGTGGCCGCCTGCCTCAGTTTCTGGACCCTGGACTGAACTTCATACACCAGGCGCATGTTGTCGTAATAGCGCATGAACTTGGCCTCAATCTGCGTGTACTCGAGCACCACGGACTTGCGCAGAGCGTTGGGATGCCAGTCAATGTCGCCGATCTTCACCCCGGTCAGGCTGAGCGTAAGGCTGATCGAAAAGAAAGCCATACAGAAGGAAGTCACAAACCGCGAGTGCATCAGGCCGCCCAGCGTCGGACGAAGGCTTTGCCCAAGACGGTCCAGCCAGCCCGCTCGAGCGTGGCTGGGGGTGGGAACGGCGCCCTGGACCTCAGCCCGGCTGGTGGCTGCCAGGATGTTGTGCACCAGGTTCCGGGGAGGCTCTATGTTCTCCATCGTGCGCAACAGGAGCATGCCTTCCCGGACCTCAGCATAGAGAGGAGCACAGGCGGCGCAGTTCGCACGGTGGGCCTCGAAGGCCTGCCTGATCTCCGGCGACAGCATGCCGGCAACCTCGGTCCCTTCTTGGTCGGCGTCAGCGTCAAGGACTTCGGCCAGCAAGGCTTCAAACTGGCTACACCGCATCTCGTCTTGTAGGTTCTTATTCATTACTTGCCTGCCTTTTATTACGAGAAAGTAATCGCGCAAGTTCCATTCTTCCGCGGTTGATGCGCGACTTTACCGTCCCCTCCGGGACCCGGAGTACCTGGGCAATTTCTTTGTAATCCATATCTTGCAGGTCCCTGAGGATCACTGCCTCGCGCAAGTCCGGCGACAGCCGCGCCAGGGCCCGCTGCACCAGTTTCTGGGTCTCCTGGCTGGCGATGTGATCTGCCGGCGTGGGCCGGGGGTCGCGAAGCCGGTCACTCAGCGAGGGGGAGTCATCCTGCTCGGTGATGCCGGCGTCAATGGAATCGGTCACCCGGTCTTGCTTGCTGCGCCGAAAGTGGTCCACCAGCAGGTTCCGGGTCAGGGCGGTCAGCCACGTGGTAAATGCCCCCTTTTCAACATCATAGGTGGGCAGGGTGCGATAGACCTTGATGAAAACGTCCTGGGTAAGGTCCTCAGCGTTATCGGGAGAGTTGGTGAATCGGTAGCAGAGGTTATAGATCCGCCGATTGTGCAGGCGCACGATCTCCTCCCAGGCGGCAGATTCACCGGCCAGACATCGGCGGACTAGTGCCCCTGTTTGCTGGTCTTCCAAGCAGTCTCCCCGTTGACCAAAAATACGTTAAGGATGAAATCCCAGTTCCAGGTTTACCCCAAAGCATCTGAAACGCGCAAAGGAAATCCGCCGGTTGGGCTCTTTTATTCGCTTTTCATTCTCCGACAGGCTCGTGTGGGGCAACCTGCGACCCAGCCCTTGGCTCTATCAATTTGAGAACTGCCCTCCGCCTCCTGCGGACTGTGCAGCGCAGTGGAAGAAGCTTTCTCGCGAGAGAAGCGAATCAAGGAGAAAAGAACATGAAGAAGAGCATTACCAAGTGGGCCCCGTTGGCGATCGTGTTGCTGGTCAGCGCGGCCGTGGCCATGGCGCAAGAACAGAGTTCATCCGCTGGGGTGAAGGTGAATCCGGCGGAGGTGCAGAAGAAAGTCGGAACACCTCCTCCCGGGACTGCCACCAAGACGAGCACCGTCGGGACGCCTCATGTGACCATGGCAACGCCTCCCGATTCCGCTTCATGGACGGAACAGATTGACGCGGATGGCAACGGTCAGGTCGACCAGGCGACTTTGACATGGGATGCCAAAGACAAAGTCCTCTTCAGCAGTACCGCCGGCACCTTTACATGCAGAAATGGGGCCACGGGAAGCGGCGAATTGCTGATCGCGGTCAACGGCACGGGTAACCATTGGGGCCGTCCAGCCGGTTCCGGCTTCTGGCTGGCTTCTCTGGATAAAGGCCAGTGCGGCGCCCAGGCGGACTCGCTGTGGGGCTGCAAGTTCGACGCTAGCGGCAACGCCACTACTTGCGGCGCAGCCCGGCTCAACCAGGATAACCAAGACCTAATCATTGTGACGGCGACGAGATAACTTTCAAGAGTCGCCCGCTTCTTCCACGGGGAACAGCCGCGGCTTAAGGCTTTCGCGCAATTGCGAATTGGCGCGATGCGTGCTATTGTCATCAAGACAATTCCAAATCCGGGCGTCCCGCCAGGGACGTCCTGTTTTGTTTACTCCTCAGTAGCTCAATGGCAGAGCATCCGGCTGTTAACCGGAGGGTTGTAGGTTCGAGTCCTACCTGAGGAGCCATT
>CAZFRV010000005.1:0-11930 GCA_964521445.1 uncultured Acidobacteriaceae bacterium | reverse complement strand
CGCGGAGAAGGGCTGGGTCAAACAACTCCACCTCGGCGCCTACCGGAATGCCAACAAACGGATGCTGGCGAGCCTGGGGCGGGATTCAGGCTTTGACTCCATCGGCGACTGGACGCAGGTGCAGGCGCTGGGAACATACCTTGACCGGCTGGACCGCGCCGGGTCCCTGCCCAAGATGATCATCTACAACGCCAACCCGGCGGACAATTACGCTTTCGCAACCATGATCGGCAACTTCCAGGATGGAACGGCGCCGGGCAAGGTCCAATTCGGCAGCGCCTGGTGGTTCCTTGATCAGAAAGAATCGATCGAGTGGCAATTGAATACGCTCTCCAACTGCGGGTTGCTCTCGGTTTTTGTCGGCATGGTCACGGACTCCAGGTCTTTCATGTCTTATCCGCGTCACGAGTATTTCCGCCGCGTGCTCTGTAACTTGCTGGGCAGCGAGATGGAAAGTGGCCAGCTGCCTGCCAATGAAGAGCTGGCAGGAAACATGGTGGCCAGAATTTGCTATCGCAACGCCGCGGAGTATTTGCAACTACCGATCCCGCAGGAGTCTGCCAAATACGAGGCGGCCGGCGCCGGCGCTCCGGCTAGCTCCCCGGCCGCACACTATCGCGACGGGCACGGAAGGCCGGCGAAAGATTCATAGCTTCGTATCTTGGTAAGCGCGGCCAATTGGTTGCCCCTGGCAAAGTTCCTGGGCGGGCAACTCGGGATTGGTTTCCGAGATTCTCACTCAGCAGAGAAACGGCTGCTCGATACCGGTCCGAGTTCAGGTATCCAGAATGAGGTTCACCATGAAGACATTTGCGAGCGTATGCATCCTTTGTGCGGCTTTCCTTACACCGGCCTGGGGGCAAGGCGACACGGAAAAAGACAGAATCAAGGAAGCGAATGACGTATTGAAGGACATCCTGAACGCGCCCGACAAAGGCGTCCCTCTGAGCGTGTTGGACGGCACCAAGTGCGTCATCACGATTCCCAGCGTCAAGAAAGCGGCCTTCATTGTGGGCGCCAGCTATGGCCGCGGCGTCATGAGCTGCCGCACCGGGGATGATTTCAAAGGACCGTGGAGCGATCCCATCATGATGGCCACGGAGAGCGGCAGCGTGGGATTCCAGATCGGCGGCCAGGGGACGGACTTCGTGATTCTGGTACTGAACGATGACGGAGCCCGGGCGATCATGAAGAGCAAGGTCAAGCTGGGCGCCGACGCCAGTATCGCCGCCGGACCGGTCGGCAGAACAGCCGAGGCTGCCACCACCGGGTCTATGCGGGCGCAGATGCTCTCTTACTCGCGCTCCCGGGGCGTCTTCGCCGGTGTCTCGTTGTCGGGCGCCTCTCTGCGCGTGGATGGCGATGCCAACAAGAATCTCTACGGCGATAAGGTCTCTCCGCAGCAGATCATGAAGGGCGAGGTCACCATGCCGGAAGTAGCCAAGCCGTTGATCGAGACAATAACGGCAGCGACTGCGAAATCGAAACAAGAAAAAGAGCCGGAAAAATAAGCGGCCTGTATCCGCCTCGTAGAGCCTGCATTCCATACATTGGAGGGGGTTGGTCGCCGAGCCAATTCCCACCGAGCCTGGCCATCGGGAAGGCCTGATCTGTTTCTTTCGGCCGGGATTGGCCGGCTACGCCGTCTGGGTCGAACGACGTTACAGAAGTAATCAAGAGACCCTTGGTAATCTTTGTCTCAAACTGGGAATGCGGTACTTTGTTCAGCTGATGCCAGATATTTCAGCGGAACAAGTCGGCGCGCAAGTCCAGGGCTTTTGGAATGCATTTTGCGAGAAGTCTGGGCGGGTCCTGGAGCAGATGTATCTTCCTTCGGCCATCGTTTTCAACACCTATGCCCGCCGCAGTGAGCCTGCCCAACTGATGCTGGCTCGCAGAGTGCGCAAGTTCGGCGAGCTGAAATCATTCGTGAACGCAAAGCTCGGGGCCGTCGATGTCCAAATTGCCGGCGAAATGGCCGTTGCGTCCTATCCCTATCATTTTCACTCGACCAAGGTCAACCGCGACGGCAGCCGTCTGGAGATCGACGTACCCTACTCACGGGCGACACAGATCTTTCAAGCGGACCAGTCTGGCGCGTTGCGAATCCTTCACGAGCACTTGAGCGTTGGCGAACCGGGGAAAAGAGCATTGATTCCCCGCGAAGGACCGTCCGCGCAGCAGCCCATGTCCGCGCCAGCAACTTCTGCCGGGCAAAATGCCCGCGCCGCCAGTCTCCAGCTCAGGGCTTCCGATACAGGTTCATTCGCCCCCGTGAGCTCCATCCCGGGGCCAGCTGCGAGCCCCATCCTGGCCGATGAGGTTCGCGCTGCGGTTCATCACTGCTGGCAGGCGCTGAGCGCTAAGTCCAAAGACCAGGTTGAAGCGTTGTACTTTCCTACAGCTGTCTTTTTTGCCGTTGATTCGCGGCGGAGTGAGTCGGCACGGCTGGCGATTGTTCGCAGAACTCGCGAGTTCTTTGCCGCCGGGTCATCCGTGAGTGCGGACCTCAGCGCGATCGACGTGCAAATGGCGGGGAGGGCCGCGGCCATTGCCTCTTATACCTTCCGGTTTCACCTGGTCAAGCGGCTGGCCAGTGGAAAGTACTCTGAAAACGACGTGCCGTTCTGTCGCGCCACCGCCGTCTTTCGGCGCGATGAGACAGGAGCACTGCGCATCTTGCACGAGCACCAAAGCACCATCGAGGTTGGCAGCGCCAAAGAATTGCCCGATCGGGAACATGCCCTGGCGCGATAAATAACTCTCTTTATCGCTTTCGACCGGGATTGGGCGGGCCGGGGACCTGAACTTCCTGGTGCGGAGCCGGCGCTGGTTTGGCCCTGGCGCTCACGTTGGCTTTCTCCCAGGCGCGCACTTTGACGCGGGCTGCGTCGAACAGCCGCTCGTAGTTGCCTTTCCGCACCTTCTCTGACGCTTCCGGAGTCAGCAGCTTCCACAGGGGATCGTAGAGCGAATAGATCTTCAGGTACTGCTCCTGGTTCGTGGGCGCGACCTCATCCGTGCCAAACAAAAACCGGTCCGGGTAGCGGTTGATCAGATCGGCGGCGATCTTGGTCGCCTCTGGTGTGGCAGTAATGTACTTAGCGACCTCGGTCCAGGAGATGTCGAAGTACAGATTGCTGAAAGCCGGGTCTTTCAGCATGGATTCCAGAGTTGCGGCATGGTGTTCGACCGGATGCACCACGCGCCCCATGCCGGTATGCGCCCAGATGATGGTGGTCTTGGGGTGCCGCTTGATCAGGTTCCTCATCTGCTCGAGGTAAGCAGGCGGCTTGCCGGGCATGGGAAAAGGAGTGTCCAGGTCGTTGTGCAGGATGACCAGCAACCCGCTCTCCGCGCAGAAATCAAGAATACGGTCCAGGGCCGGATCGTCCAGACTGGCCACTTCGCCGGCAATCTTGGCGGAGACGAACTCTTTGTGAATGCTGAACTCACCGATACCGGTAAACACACCGGGGAACGTCCTGAGAACGCGCTTGATGTGATCGACGGCGTACATGTCACTGGGGTTGAAGCCGGTGATCATGGGATCGAAACGCGCCTGCTGTTCCCTGGTGAGCGACTTGTAGGCCATGGCGATATACGCGTCTGTGAACGAGTAGTAGTAGAGCGGCGAATCACTCTCCAGATAATAGGTGGGGGCACGGTCGCCGGAGTTGCGATACGACCACTGCTGCTGCAGAGGAATGCCGAAGAGCGCCACCCGGCCCACCTTCGTGCCCATGATCTCAAGAAATTTGTGGATGTCCGTACCCTCTTGAATGTAGTTGGTCAGGTGGAAGTGGGAGTCGTTGACCTCGGGCTGATCAGACCCGGCAGAACCCGATTGCATCCCCCGGCAAATGCCACAGAGCAGCAGGCAAGCAAGCAGTACCACAGTGAGCTGCCCGAGCTGGGCTTTTGCTTTCAAAAAGCCATCTCCAGGTTTGAGTGGAAAACGAGACCGGTGCCTCCAACCACGAAGGGAACGGATGTGTAGCCGACCGGAGACTTGTAGAGATAGAGGAACTCGTTGTTTACACGGATGACTTTGTTCTTCCACGGGAACCAATTCATTCCGACCCGAGTGTCGTATGGATTTCCGAACTTGCCGAACACTGTCGATCCGCCGGCATAGAACTGGAGGGTTTTGGGTATCAGCATCGCCGAGGCCTGCATCTGGAAACCCTGATCAAAGAGGCTGGGGAGGCCGGCTGTACCGGGGCCAGCGAAGTTATTGAGCCAGCGCGAGAAGTATTCGCCGTCCAGTGAAAAGCCGTGATACTTCAGTCCGCCGTCGAAGGCAGTCATCCTGGTATTCAGCGCGTTGACTGTGACGCCGGGGCCGAAGAGGTTTGGAGTAAAGATGATAGTCCCGTCGGCGAGCCGTATTTGGGTGTTGTCAAACGTTTGGGTGTTGGGCTGCTCCTCTGCAGTTTCGCGGCTTCGGGTGAAGTGCCCGGCAAGGCGGATGGCAAGTTTGTCATGGTGTTCGAAGTCGCCAAAGCCCTGGCCGAACTCGCCTCTTGGCTCCCAGATGAGCGCGCCGACAAGGGTGCTGAAATTGTTGTCGAGTTGGAGGGCGCTTACACCGAGCGTGCTCAGGTTGTTGCCCAGCATGGCCTGGTAGCGCAGTTTGTCCGTGATTGCGCCTTTGGCCCAAATTCCTGAGGTGTAGGACGGCCGAAAGAACTCGTCGCTGATCAGACGGGTATCCACTCCCAGCCAGAAAGGAAAGTTGCCCTCTACGCTCCGCGTCCCCGGCAGCGAGGTAATACCAGCCGAAAAGGTGAGGTGTTTATTGAACGTGTAATTCAGGTTTCCGGCGACCACCACCTGGGCGCCTTGGCCTTGGGTTGGGTTGGAAGTCCAAACGTAGAGAAAATACCGTAATTTCGGGCTCATGATCCAGCCCAGAAACTTTATCTGAACCTTCTGAATCTGGAAGTCCTGACGCTGCTGGATAGGTGTGGTCACCCCGAACGCATTCGTATACGTGGCATCGAGTAATCGCTGATTCAGGTAACGGGTATAGGTGTATATGCTGATACTGAGATCGCCATGATCGGTGTTGGCCACCTTGAAGCCAAGGTTGGGGGTGTAGGTGCCCCATGTCTTGTTTTCTTTTTTCGGGGCTTCCTCTTGTGCGGTCGACAGGGTGACCGCGCCGTCCGGGTTCGTGCCCACCTGAGAAGCCTGGCCGGCGACGATCTGGTCGGCCACCTGCCGGGCGTCCTTCACAAACGCTTTGCCTTCGTCCAGTTTTCGCGACGAAGTTCCGGGTACCGCAGGTTCTTCGCTCGCGTTGGCTCCGCCGGCGAGTTTTTGGCGGAGTTCGCGGATCTCATCCAGCAACTGGTGATTTTGCTCCTCGAGCTTCTCGTTTTGCTGCAGCAATTTGTCCAGTTTGCCGACCAGTTGTGCTTTTTCCTGTTGCCCGAGACTTGAGTTGCCCGCCAGCGAACCTTCGCCCTGAACTGGCGCCTGCGCGAGACAGGCATGCGCCATCAAGAACATCCCGGCTACAGCCAGCGTGCCGGCGCGACGCATCAGAAATCGGCTCATTCTCGGCCTCTCAACGCGAAATCAGATCACTCCACTCTTTCCCGATCGGCGACCCCAATGGAGTTCTCCGCGCCAAGCTCTTCGGGGCAGACCTGGCCTGCTCAGGTAGATGAGACCGAGTCCGCACGGGTTGGCAGCCAAAGTTGCTGCTTTCGCCGACAAGCAGTACGGGAGACACTCATTGGACTGACCTCAAGAAAGTGTGCGTCCGTCACCTCAGACCAAAGGTCCAACTGACTCCTGAACTGGTTCCGTAGTCGCTACCCGAAAAGCCGGGTGGCGGGCGGTTATCCCAGTTGCCGTAAAACGATATATTCCATTTCAGGTTGCTGAAGAGCTTGATGTGGTAGGCTACGTTCGTGTTGAAACGCACGCGGCCGGGCTCAGAGAGCGCGGGGAAGATACCAGCGGTCGCGTCAAGATTGGTCTTGCTGAATCGGAAGAGCTTTGCCTCCGCAGAGATCAGAGCGGCCGCAAGATTCGGCCCGCCTGGCGGGACGACCGAGTGTTGGTAGCTCGTGTTTTGCCACGCCAAGCCGCCAAGGACTTTGACGCTCGCAAAATTTGTATTGGTCAGATAGCGGCCCACGCCGCCGCCGAGCGTGCTCTGGAGATCGATCCCCTGCTCCGAGCTCTGCAGGAATGAAGACAGGCCCGAATAGAACCAGTGATTGCCGGGCAGCCAGTGGTAGGCGTTGAGATAAACGAAGTTACGAGTGGACACGTTGACGCCGGTGCTGGAAGAGAGATTGGAATCAAAGCCGGCGTTGGCGCCCCAGAGTTCGCGAATGTAATTCGTCGCCGAACCCAGGCTGTACTGCGTGGATTGATTGCCCTTGGAGTAGATCGTTCCAAAGTCGATCTCGCCGTCGAATCGCTTCCAGAAGTTTTCCGACGTCGCAGTCATGCGAACGATTTGAGGGGCGTCGATCACTGCTTCGTGTTCCGGGCCTTCCATGACATGGATTTTCACGGGACGGCCGCCCGCGTCCGGTGTGCTGAGTGTCCCCGTATAGACGGAGCCGTCTTCGGTTTTCACGTAGAACAGCTGCCTGCTCTCCAGGCGGGCCACTTTCGACCAATCTACGGAGACTGTGCCGTCGATGTAGTCCAAATCAACGTACAGCACCCCTTTCTCGAGCCCCTTGACCGCGCACGTGATCCGGTCACCATTCGTCATGACCATGACGTCGGTCTTGTCCCTGGCGTAGAGGGGCCCAGTAAGAAGGATGGTGCTCAGCACTAAGGTTCGAATGTTCATGGCAGGCCCTCTGATGTTGGCTTGCGCCGGCGTGAGCCATCGACACGACCCCCACGGATAGGTGTCGGCCGGCGGCTCGCGGCAACAAGAATCGGGCCAGCTCGCCCCAGGGAATCAAGTCACTTGAGCCCCACCGAGCGAGGCGAGTACAGGTTGATGCCGAGCTTTTCCGCCACATACGCAATGGCCAATTGTGCTTTCACGCTGTTGCCGGCTTTGTCGAGCGGCGGCGCAAACACGGCGATAGCGCCTTTGCCGGGAACTACGGCAATGATCCCTCCGCCTACGCCACTTTTTGCCGGCAGGCCCACGTGCCATGCCCATCCGCCGGATCCGTCGTAAAGGCCGGCCATGGTCATAGCGGAGAGAATTTCGGGAACGTTCTCGCGCTTAATCACCTGTTCACCCGTAATCGGGTTAGCGCCGAAGTTGGCGAGCGTGGCGCCCATCACCGCCAACTGCTTGGCCGTGACTCCAACGGAGCATTGTTTGGTATACACGTCCACGGACTCCAAGGTGTCGGCGTAAATGCGCTCATACTTGAGGAGCAGAGCAGCCAGCGCTTTGTTTCCCGTGTTGGTGGCTGCCTCAGATTTATAAACGTCATTCAGGATGGTGAGCTTCTCGCCTGCCGCTTTGCTGTAAAACGCGAGAATCTTGTTCCATTTAGCGTCGGCGCTGGGAGCAGAGATCAGGCTCACAGTGGCGATGGCGCCCGCGTTGACCAGCGGATTGCCAGTGTGGGTTGGCATGTCCACCACGGCTTCCACCGAATTGAACGGGCGGCCGGTGGGCTCAGAGCCGATCTTCTCGAACACCTTATCGGGACCATACTCTTCCATCGCCAGCGCCAGGCTGAAGACCTTGGAGATGGACTGTATGGAAAAAGCTTTGTCCACGTCACCCGCCATGACGACTTGCCCATCCGCGGTGACAATGACGATGCCGTACAGTTTGGAATCTACCTTGGCAAGTTCCGGAATGTAGTCGGCATTTTTGCCTTCGCTGTTGGTCTTGAATTTTTCGTAGGCTTCGTTCACGGCGGCCTGCACCTGTTCTCGCGTGGGCGCCACGGGACTGCGTTGGCCCGTCGTTTGCGTGGCAGGCTTGGTGGCGGCCTGACAGAGGGCACGCGGCGCGGCGCTGAATATCCATGGAAGCGCCAGCGCTAATGCGATCGTGAGACTGCGCTTTGCGTTGATCGGCACTTGCGATTTCATTTGTTACCCCCAAGGAGCTTGTACGAGAAGTTGTATTTGAAGGAGAACTGGAGCCGGTAGTCGTCGAAGGTAAAACCGTCGGTGAAGTTGTCACGGCGGCCCCAGATGAACTCACCGCCCAGCATCACATTCTTCACCGGGTAATAGAGCAGGTCGGTGACTCCGTACCAGCCGCGGCGAAAGGCGTTGGGCAACAGCAACGGCGTGTTGGTGATGTTCACCACGGAGGCGCCGACAGTGCTCGAGAATTTTTCGTTCCAGTAGTGGTCGTAAAAAGCCACGGCGCCGAACACCGGCAGAGCCCGGCCGTCAATGGGGCGGTGGATGTCAAAGAGCCGGGCCTTAGGCCCGATGTCGACGGGCGCGTCATTCATGTAGTTCTCCACACCGTCGCCGTAGATGACGCTCCATTTGATAGTGTCCTTCTCGCCCACGCCGACGTTCGAGCTGACGTGCGCTCCCCATCCGTAGGTATGGCCGGTGAGGTTGGTGATGACCGTGGGCGCGTTATCATCCCAGGCGATGTAGCGAAACATTCCCGAGAGCTGGATGTAGGTGCGCTTGCCGCCGTAACGGACGTGGCCGGATATGTCGGGCGCCGGAAAGCGGAATTGCACGCCCTGGAGGATGTCGCGGTCCTGCACTGTTCCCAGATCGGCGCTGGCGCCGGGCCGCTCCAACGCGATCATTACCTGCTTGTTGCCCTTGTTGATCGGCTGCCAGCGCAGCTGCACGTTGCGGAAGAACACCATGCCGTTCGGCCCCCAATACTCGATGGAGTTGGGGAAGACGTCGGGATCCATGAACGGGCTCCACGTCTGGCCGGCAAGCAGTTGACCGATCTCGCCATAGGCTTGGCGCAGGCGGAAGTTGGTTTCACCAGCTTGCGGGCCCACCCCGAACAGCTCGAACTCAAACACCGTTTTCAGCTCCCCGTACTTCGTGGGAAAGAGATTCTTCACGCCGAAGCGTGTCTGGCGGACCCCGGCGAAGAGCCGACCGTTCTGTCCGAATTCGTTGGTGAACGCTGGCAGCTTGGTGGGGCGCTCCACGTCAAACCAGTTGGGATCGCCTTGGCCAAAGTCGTAGCCCAGATCGAGCATGGCGTGGCCGTAAACTTCCATCTCCGGTTTCGAGACTTTTTCTTCCGGCGGGGCGGGTTGGGGCGGTGCGTCTTGCGGATGGGTGACAAGTTCAGTTTCTGCCGGCTGGGTTGCCGCATTCGGCTGCGGTGGCGCTGCAGCGGTTGGTTGTGCAGCGGCCGTACCGGCAGCTTCCACCACGCGCGGCGCGCCGGTCTGCGACTTCTCGACCTCCGCCAGCCGTGCCTTCAGCTCTTGCGTGAGTTGCTCCAGTTGTTGAACTTTCTGTTGCAACTGCTGCACGTCTTGGGTCTGAGGTGAGTCGTTATTCTGGGCGACAGCGGAAGCGCCGCCCATGCAACATAGAAGAAGAATCCAAACAGATCTGTGTCCCATACTTCCCCCAGGTTCGTCCCAATCCATCGTCCGGCCTGGCCAGCGCGACTGTCTCTACAAGAAAACAGAGCTGGCCTACTCACACCAGATGAACCCCAATCAGCTCAGGTTGTCAGCCGGAGTGGCTAAATATTTGGCGAACAATAAGGGTCTTCTTTACACCTAAGCCGGGGGGGGCTGAGAGAGCATTGCAGGGTAGGGATTGCTAAGGCTTAAATCAACGGGGACGCGTTTCTAGTCTGACTCTCATCGCGGCGGCCAACTGAACGACCAAGTCCGCAACTCAAACTGATTGTCACCCGGCGTACGCCGGGCTTCTGTGACGCAATGACCATGCCCCATGAAATTGGGCCAAGGCCCGCGATGAAAACGAACATGCGACTTACGCCACTAGCGTTTCGTATGGAGACGCAAAGATGACTGGAGGAGATTCCAATGTACAAGGCTCGATCGCAGACAATTTCTCATTGGTCACCGGCGGTCCTTTTTTCAACGCTCTCCGGCGGATGGGACTCTTTGAACCACGGCACAACATCAAGCGCTTTGCCGGCTGGTGGTTGCTGACCTGGCTGCCGATCCTGGCACTTTCGATTGCGGAAGGAACTGCCTGGGGCAATAAAGTCAAAATTCCGCTGCTCCATGATTTCTCGATTTACGGCCGTTTTTTCGTGGCTCTGCCCTTGTTGATTGCGGCCGAAATCGTCATCGACCCCTTCATACGACGGGTGGTTTCTCTCTTCAACTCATCCGGAATTATTCGAGAGGGGGACCTTCCGGCTTACCACGCGGTACTCTCCAAGATCGTGCGATTGCGAGATTCCGCTCTCATTGAATTACTTCTGGCGCTCGTGGCCGGCGTGCCGTTCTTTCTGTTGCTCGCCGATTATGAGTGGGTCTCCAACCAAGTCTCGGCGTGGCATGGTAGCACGTCTGCAGGACTGAGTCCGGCGGGTTGGTGGTTCGTGTTTGTCGGCAGCCCAGTCCTGCGCTTTCTCACGATTCGTTGGCTGTGGCGGTACGCTCTCTGGATCTATTTGTTGCGCCGCGTGGCTAAGTTGAATCTGAATTTACTGCCCACCCATCCTGATCGTCTATGCAGCTTGGGCTCTGTGCTCTTTGCCCAGCAGCAATTCGGAATCCTGGCCGCGGCGGTAGGCTCAGTTCTCGCCGGACAATTTGCAAATGAAATCGCCCACTTCGGCGAACCCCTGAACGCATTCAGAGCGCCGGCTGTTGTCTTCATCGTGATCTCGGTTGTCCTTGTTCTCCTTCCCCTCACGGTCTTTTCGTTCAAGCTGTTCGAAGCGCGGCGCGATGGCCTGGTTCGCTATAGTCGCGTGGGCAGGGGTGTCACCGCTGCATTTGACATCAAGTGGGCTCGGCCGGACGCCTCTCCGCCGGGATCGATGATCGGCACCCAGGATCCCTCTTCTCTGATTGATTACATCAGCAGCTACGATGTCATCCAAGAGACGCGGGTCATCCCGATGAGCAAACGCGCAGTGCTTTACATCGCGGTTCTAGCCGCGACGCCCTTCGCTCCTGTCTGGTTGCTTTCCACCCCTGTGGATAAGGTCATCGGGGAAATTCTAAAGAGGCTTCTCTGAGAGGTTTGCGGGTCAAGTCCCTACCGTTTTAGTGGCGGTGAATTCAGGCTATCGCGTTGCACAAAACGCGAAATGATTGGGGTGCATCCAACTTAGAAAAGCCGGAACGCGTAGCTTGGTTTGCCAAGTGGGGAGCATGTCATGCTGGATCAGAATAGTCACGCCAAGACACTTGTGAGAGCTGTGCGCCAGCCGTCATGCTACGTGCTTTTTGGCTTGATGCTGCTCCTGTTGGGGTGCGCATCCGGCACGACAAGAAAGTCCTCGTCGATGAAATCAGCCAAGAATGTCGAATCGTCCGCGGCGGAACTCAGCTCGCGAAACCAATCCCTTCTGGGTGTTTACTCGGCGGAGATTGAAGCCGCAGCCGACAAGATTATTTCGGAATCGCCCTCGGCCGACGCCCGCAGGCAAGCGCTGGTTTGGAAAGCCGAGGCGATTCCGGTTTTGCAGACGACTTTGCTGCACACCGACCCGGTTTCCGCGGTCGTCGATACCTGGGCGTTCCTGTTCCAAATGAAGGGGTACATGGAACAACCGTCCGTGAAAGAAGCATTTGGAGGGTCCCATTCCGTTGTCGCCGCAACCCTGAAAAACATGGACGCCGAGATGGAACAACTTGTCCGGGTGGCGGCTCCGTCAGCCAACGTAGCTGACTTGCGTCTGCGAGTTAGCGCCTGGGCTGAAGCTCATCCCATTCAAGCCGGTCTGACTGGCCGTCAATCGGCCGACCCGGAGGTGATCCGCAAGGTCGGGCAATCTGACTTGGGAACGATGGCCTCCGTCAAGGCACTGGGGG
>CAZFRV010000004.1:0-8501 GCA_964521445.1 uncultured Acidobacteriaceae bacterium | reverse complement strand
ACATTGTGAGCCCGCTGTCGACAATCACCGGTATCGCGACGGTTCGGCCAAACCTGACCGGCACACCCATCGTGACCGGCAATGCGTTGTCCCCAACCGGCTGGTTTGCCAATCCAACCGTATTTACGAATCCGGTAAATGCCTTTGGCGTGGTAGGGCGCAATGCCTTTTACGGACCGGGCTTTCAGGACATCGATCTCTCTCTGATCAAGAACACTAAGATTACAGAACGGTTCAATGTCCAATTCCGCGCCGATGCATTCGACCTGTTCAACCATCCCAACTATGGACAGCCCAACGGCACTGTCGGCGCAAGCTTGGGCCTGATCACCAGCACGCGCTTCCCAACCGGCGATTCCGGTTCGTCCCGCCAGTTGCAGATGGCGCTCAAGCTGCAGTTCTAGTTTCCAGCCTGAAAGAATTGAGCGCACCGGCTTTGCCGGTGCGCTTTTTTTTGTGCTGAGCATGGTCGTAGAGACGCGGCACCGCTGCATCTCTAGCTCAAGTTTGCGCCAGGGTTCTATCGAAAGCAGCTGCTTGAATTCGCCGTGAGACATGGCGGTGCCACGTCCCTACCCTGCGCGGACCAGACTTGCTCCAGAAAGAAGCCCCGCCTTGCGGCGGGGCTCAAAGTTTCTTGAGAAGTGAAGGTTTACATTCCCGGATAGCCGCCACCACCGTGGCCCGGCTCAGGAGCCGCTTTCTTATCCTCGGGGACATCGGAGACCAGGGCTTCGGTGGTCAGCATCAAAGCTGCGATCGAAGCCGCGTTCTGCAGGGCGGTGCGGGCGACCTTGGTAGGATCGATCACGCCGGCCTTGACCAGATCTTCGAACTTGTCGCTCTGTGCGTTGTAGCCGAAATTGTTGTCCTTGGAATCGCGGATCTTGCCCACTACGATTGCGCCTTCTTCGCCGGAGTTGGCCACGATCTGGCGCAACGGCTCTTCGAGCGCCCGCCGCACGATGGCTGCGCCGGTCTCCTCGTCGTCGTTCTTGAACTTGAGCTCATCCAGAGCCGACTGGCAGCGCACCAGGGCCACGCCGCCGCCGGGCACGATGCCCTCTTCCACGGCAGCGCGGGTAGCGTGCATGGCGTCTTCCACTCGGGCTTTCTTTTCTTTCATTTCGGTTTCCGTCGCGGCCCCGACCTTGATCACGGCCACGCCGCCTACCAGTTTGGCCAGCCGCTCTTGCAACTTCTCGCGGTCGTAGTCGCTGGTGGTTTTCTCGACCTGGCTGCGGATTTCTTTCACGCGGCCTTCAATCTCGGCACTCTTGCCTTTGCCTTCGACGATGGTGGTGTTGTCCTTGTCGATGGTGATCTTCTTGGCCCGGCCAAGATCCGCGACCTGGACGCTCTCCAGCTTGATGCCCAGATCTTCCGTGATGGCCTTGCCGCCGGTGAGGATCGCGATATCCTGCAGCATGGCCTTGCGGCGGTCGCCGAAGCCTGGGGCTTTTACCGCGCACACCTGAAGAGTGCCGCGCAGCTTGTTGACCACCAGGGTGGCCAAGGCTTCACCTTCCACGTCTTCAGCAATGATCAGCAGCGGACGTCCCAGCTTGGCAACGTTCTCCAGGATCGGGAGCAGGTCCTTCATGGTGCTGATTTTCTTTTCGTTGATGAGGATGTAAGCGTCATCCAGGATGGCTTCCATGCGCTCAGGATCGGTCACGAAGTAGGGTGAGAGGTAGCCGCGGTCAAACTGCATGCCTTCTACGACTTCCAGGCTGGTCTCCATGGTCCTGGATTCTTCCACCGTGATTACGCCGTCTTTGCCGACCTTCTTCATGGCTTCGGCAATGATGCGTCCGATGGTTTCGTCGTTGTTGGCGGAGATGGTGCCTACCTGGGCGATCATGTCGCCGCTAACCGGCTTGGACAGAGTGTCCAAATAGCCCTTGCTGCGGTTCCCCTCTTTGTCCAGGGTGCCGCAAATGGTGGTGACGGCCCGCTCAATGCCGCGTTTGAGGGCCATGGGGTTGGCGCCTGCGGCAACTGTCTTTACGCCGTCGCGATAGATGGCTTGGGCCAGAACGGTGGCCGTGGTGGTGCCGTCGCCGGCTACGTCGCTGGTCTTGCTGGCGACCTCGCGCACCATCTGCGCGCCCATGTTCTCCAGTTTGTCGCCCAGATCGATCTCCTTGGCGACCGTGACGCCGTCTTTGGTGATGGTGGGGGAACCGAACTTCTTGTCGATTACCACGTTGCGGCCCTTGGGGCCCAGCGTCACCTTCACCGCATCGGCCAGAATATTTACACCGCGCAGGATTGCCTGGCGCGATTCTTCACCGTGCACAATTGTCTTTGGCATTGCTTCTGTCTCCTATCAAAGTCTCTTCCGCGTTAAGCGGGAATATTGTTGAAACTTCATCGAACTGGCTGGAATTCAAGCAATTGGCAATAACCATCGCAGACCAATTGCCGGGTGGCGGTCGTTAGCGTCTTCCCGCGCCTACTTTTTCGTGCTTCTCGGCGCCCTTGCTGGAGCCGCTGAGCACTCCGAAGATCTCGTCCTCTTTCAGGATCAGGAGCTCTTCGCCGTCAATCTTGATCTCCGATCCGGCATACTTGCCGAACAAGACATGGTCCCCCTCTTTCACCGCCAGGGGAATGGTTTGACCTTTTTCATAGCGGCCGGTACCGACCGCAACCACGATGCCCTCCTGGGGCTTCTCTTTTGCCGTGTCAGGGATGATGATGCCGCCACGGACGGTTTCCGCTTCCGCGACGCGCCGCAGTAGGATGCGGTCATGCAGTGGGGTTAGCTTCTGTGACATGTTGCAAATACTCCTTTCGAGATGGGTTCTTCGTTGAAGAAATGATTTACAAGGACTGGTGTCTGCCAGGATGCTAGCACTCATCCCTGTCGAGTGCCAATTGTAGAGTATAGACCTTAACTTTGTCAACAGGCGATGGTCGAAAGTTGAGTGACATACACTAAAATTATCGCGGTCGCTGATATTTGGCGCATAAGTTATTGTCTATAAATGCTTTACATGGGCGTCGTTATCGATGAAATCGCCTGGCCCAAACAATAAACGTACCGATATCCTGGAAACCAGGATCTAAAACCTCACCACGGAGACGCGGAGGCGCGGATAAAACCCGCGGAGCAATAGCAAGTGACGCCTCTCTGAGGAACACAGTTCGTTCGTCGCCTTGTTTGCTTCCGCCCGGCTCAATGCCCTTGAAGATTGCTCTCTGCTCAAGTCTCGCACTCAGTTTGGACAACAACGCCTCTGCAGCCGCACTCTAATCTCAATAGTTTGCTGGTGCTGTGGCTCTTGTTCCTTCGCGCAAGGGGAGGTGGGGAAGAGGAGTGGTTTCGGGGTGAGGGTGGTGGGTCTTGTTTCCTGTTATTCGGTTTCCTAAGGACTTCCCCAGCAAGATGATGTCGTCATTCTTGCTTCTCTTATCAGTGGGGTGGCTTTCGCTGGCATCGCCTGTCTTTGGCCAGTCAACGAGCGTTCCGGGGCCGATGTTGCCGCATAGTGCCTCTGACTTCCAAGTTTTAATGCAGATGGATCCACAGGTTCAGCCCGTACCTCCGCAGCTGGCGCCGGCTTATGGCCGCGGCAAGCCCGTCAAGGTCGATCCCAAATATGACGTGAATAAGATCGGTGAGCGCGGCACAGGTTCAGGGATCAATTTTTATTCCATGGAGCAAGAGCACGCGATGGGGAAGGAACTCTCGCAGGAAGTCGAGGCCAATTGCAAACTTCTGCAAGACGAGCAAATCAACAACTACATCAACACCCTGGGGCAGCGGCTGGTGCGATACTCCGACGCCAAAGTGCCATTCACCATCAAAGTTCTCGACGACGACCAGGTAAATGCCTTCGCCCTGCCCGGCGGGTTCCTGTATGTGACCACGGGCCTAATCCTGGCTGCGGAAACCGAAGCGGAGCTGGCCGGCGTGATGTCTCACGAGATCGCGCACGTGGCGGCGAGGCACGGAACCAAGGGCGCGACCAGATCTCAGATATGGAACCTGGCCTCCATACCGCTGATCTTTGTCGGTGGACCTGTGGGGATGGCTGTGCAGCAGATTTCGCAGATCGCCATGCCCATGACGCAGATGAAATTCAGCCGCAATTTTGAACGTGAAGCGGACATGCTGGGAGTGGAGTACGAATACGCCGCCGGGTACGATCCGGAGGCCCTCGTCGATTTCTTCGAGCGGATGAACACCGACCGCAAGAAACCCAACTTCATGGCCCGCGCCTTTTCGACACATCCCATGAACCAGGACCGGATCAAGAGGACGCAAAAAGAGATTGACACCATGCTACCGGCGCATGACCAGTATGTAGTCACCACCAGCGAGTTCGTCGAGATCCACGCGCATCTCCAGGAACTGAAAGGTCAGAAGCCAAAGCTGCAGATGGAGCAGCACAACAGCAACGGGCCGGTGTTGCACCGCCGGGAGCCGGAAGGATCAGTCCCAGTTGGTGATAACGGTCCGAAGCTACAGCAGAGATAGACGTCGTCTAAGCCCGGGCCGGATCGATCTTCTCCGGGTTCACGCCAAGCTCCTGCAACGCTTTTTGCGCGCGTTGGGCGTCGAACTTGCCGTCCCGGGCCAGGCGCGATAGCGCAGCGGCGGCGATAGACTCGGCGTTGATCTCGAAATGCCGGCGCAGGTGCTGGCGGTTGTCGCTGCGACCGAAGCCGTCGGTTCCAAGCGCCACCAGGCGCGTCCCCAGCCACGAGGCCAACTGGTCGGGTACAGACTTCATGAAATCGCTGGCGGCAATGATCGGCCCCTCGGCTTTAGCGTCATTCAACACTGTCACGATGTAAGGCTGTTTCGCTTTTTCGGCCGGATGGAGACGGTTCCATCGCTCCGCAGCCAGCCCATCACGCCGCAGCTCGTTATAGCTGGTCACGCTCCACACGTTTGCCTGCACGCTGTATTTTTCCGCGAGAATACCCTGCGCGCGCAGAGCTTCGTTGAGGATCGGACCGCTGCCGAACAATTGCGTAACGGCCTTGCCGCCCGGCGCCTCTTTGTACTTGTAGAGCCCGCGGACGATTCCTTCCCGGCTGCCTTCCGGCATTGCCGGCATGGCGTAATCTTCGTTGTAAAGCATGATGTAGTAGAAGCGGTCTTCGCCTTGTTGATACATGCGGCGGAGCCCATCCTGGACGATCACGGCGATCTCGTACACGAACGCCGGGTCGTAGGTGGCGCAGGTGGGGACCACACTGGAGAGCACCAGGCTGTGTCCGTCCTGATGCTGCAGACCTTCGCCGAGCAACGTGGTCCGGCCGGCGGTGCCCCCCATCAGGAAGCCCTTGCCGCGGGCGTCGGCGAAGGCCCAGATCAGGTCGCCGATGCGCTGGAACCCGAACATGGAGTAGTAGGTGAAGAAGGGAATCATGGGCACGCCGTAATTTGAATAAGCCGTGCCCGCGGCCGTGAACGAAGCCATCGAGCCGGCCTCAGTGATGCCTTCTTCCAGGATCTGCCCGTCTTTTTCTTCGCGGTAATAGAGAAGCATGTCCTGGTCGTGCGGCTTGTAGAGCTGCCCCTGGCTGGCATAGATGCCGACCTGGCGGATGATGGATTCCATGCCGAAGGTCCGGGCTTCGTCAGGGATGATGGGCACGACCAGCTTGCCGATCTTCGAATCCTTCATCATGTTGCGCAGCATGCTGACAAAGCCCATGGTGGTGGAGACGGCGCGGCCTTTGGACCCGGCCAGCGATTCGGAAAAGAACTCCAGCGGCGGCGCTTCAAACTTGGGCGTGGCGACGTTACGGGTCGGAATGTATCCGCCGAGTTCCCGCCGCCGCTCCTGGAGATAGTTCATCTCCGGACTGTCCTTGGGCGGAAGGTAAAGGGAACCTTCTTTCGCGGCTTTCTCAGGAATCGGTATCTCGAAGCGCGAGCGGAAGGCCACCAGCGCTTCATCGGTCATCTTTTTTTCCTGATGCGTAGCGTTGCGTGCCTGGGCAGAACCCAACCCGTAGCCCTTGATGGTCTTGGCCAGAATCACCGTGGGAGCGCCGCGATGTTCCGCAGCCCGCTTGTACGCGTTATAAACTTTTTGCGGATCGAGGCCGCCGCGCTGCAAGCGGAAGACTTCCTCATCGGTCATGTTTGCGACCAGTTCCAGGCTCTCCGGGTATTTTCCGAAGAAGTGTTCCCGCACAAATGCGCCATCTTTGGCTTTGAACGCCTGATACTCGCCGTCGACGCACTCTTCCATGCGTTTGAGCAGCATGCCCGAGTGATCGCGGGCCAGCAACGGGTCCCAGTTCGAGCCCCATATCACCTTGATCACGTTCCAGCCGGCGCCGCGGAAGGCCGCTTCGAGTTCGTTGATGATTTTTCCGTTGCCGCGGACCGGGCCATCCAAACGCTGCAGGTTGCAGTTGACCACAAAGATCAAGTTGTCCAGCTTTTCGCGCGAGGCTAGAGTCAGTTGCGAGCCCATGGCTTCAGGCTCATCGGTCTCGCCATCGCCCACGAAGGCCCACACTTTGCGGGGCGTCTCCGGGATAATGCCGCGGTGCTCGAGATACCGCATGAAGCGCGCCTGGTAAACGGCGTTGAGCGGGCCCAATCCCATGGAGACGGTGGGGAAGCGCCAGAAATTGGGCATCAGCCAAGGGTGCGGATAAGAAGGCAGCCCCGGCGTGTCGCGGAGTTCATGGCGGAAGTTCTCGACCTGCTGCTGCGTGAATCGCCCTTCAAGAAACGCCCGCGCATAGACACCGGGCGAAGCATGGCCCTGGAAATAGACAAAATCGCCGGGCTGGTCGCCATAGGTGGCGTGGAAAAAGTGGTTAAAGCCTACTTCCAGAAGCGTTGCCAGCGAAGAGAAGGTCGAGATGTGTCCGCCGATCCCCGGATCTCTCTTGTTCTGGCGATGCACCATGGCCATCGCGTTCCAGCGGATCAGGCTCTTGATGCGGCGCTCCAGGCCGCGGTCGCCGGGGTAGGGAAATTCCTCGCTGACGGGAATGGTGTTGACGTAAGGCGTGTTCAGTTGAATAGGCACGTCCACGCCGGCCGCGCGCGCGCGACGCGTCAGGGCATCGAGCAGACGCGCGGCGCCACTCGGGCCTTGCTCGTCAACTACTTGGTCGAAAGCTTCAACCCACTCTTCGACTTCCTGGAAATCCGGCTCCACAGCCGCCGGAGGCTGGCCATTCACAATGCTGGTGGTCATATTAATTAGTATGCGCTAAGAGAGCCCACCTGCCAACTGACTGAAGATGTAAGCCCCGGGACAGGTTGCCCTCAACGGTCAGCTTGCGGTGGCAAGCGGCGAAGGACCGGTCTGATCCACGGGCCCCGGCGCTGATCGCTCGGCGAATTCTACGGCCCGATCGATCTCTTTATTGAATCGTTCCACGAGCTTGCCCTTCCATCTGTCCGACCAAAGGCCCCTCTCCTTGAGGTGAGCTTCCATGCGGGCCAATGGGTCAGTAGCCTGCTCCAGTTCCTCAGGGCTCGATGGACGGCTGGCGGCATCGGTCCCAAGCCGGCTGCTCCAGCGATAGGTTTGACATTCAATCAGAGCAGGACCGTGTCCCTGCCGTGCCCTCCGCACCGCCTCTTGCGCCACCCGGTAAACGGCCACCACATCATTGCCATCCACGATGAATGTGGGGAGGCCAAGCTGCGTGTTGGCCGCTGAATCTTCAGTGGACCGGCTCAACCGTGCGCTGACTGACCCATCGCCTGCGTTGTTGTGCACGATGTGGACGATCGGCAACTTGTGCGCCGCGGAAAAACGCACCACATCGCGCCAGAAACTTAGGGAGGCTGAGTCATCGCCGGAAAAAGCCACGGCCACGCCGGGCTTTCCATGTCTCTTCATGGACCACGCCACCCCGGTGACGAGATTCAGCTGCGCACTCAGCGAGAATGCAGGCGCAATCATGGTCTGAGGAACACCGTTGCGGTGGCGCGCGAGGGCAGATCCGTTTGGACCAAGCCGACGATCATAAAGCTGGGCAAAGATCGTCTTCAGCGGTGTACCTCGGATGGAGCAGGCGGTGAGGTCGCGTCGCCCCGGAGCTACACAGTCGTCGGCGAGAAGATCGATCAAAGCTCCGACCTCAGCAGCCTCGTGTCCGGTGGCCGCGCCCAGATCCTCGAAAAGGTTGCCCTGCCTCGCGAGCAAGCGTGCTCTCTCTGAAGCCATGCGGCACCGCAGCATGGTTGAATAGAGTTGCTTGAGCTTGTCTGCATCGAAGGCGATCGGGTTTTGCGTAGTGAGCGGTTCGCGTCGCTTCTTGGCGGTCTGTCTGCTTTTGTGGTGGCGTCCGCGCTTCGATCCGGTAGGCATTGTCATGTCTGTTCGATCGCTTTCATATTAACCGCAAACCGGGCGTGCCGAAAGACGCCGCAAACAGATTTTCTTTAACGGCCGCGTGCATCTTTGTTTCCAATGTTCGTTCCCGGTTTTCAACAATGCGGTGAAAAACAATGTGGAAAAATCCCGCGTTACCAGAGTAACTCTGCGCCAGATTTGCCT
>CAZFRV010000003.1:0-3165 GCA_964521445.1 uncultured Acidobacteriaceae bacterium | reverse complement strand
GTCAGAGTTACGGACCAGGTTCTGGCCAATGCGATTCACATATTCGTTGACCACCGGATCGTCAACCATCTTCATGGTGCGCTCGATCTGCTGCGCGTAGGCCTTGCCGATCTTGATGTCGGTTTCGGGCGAATACCAGTCCAGACCACCCACCTTGCGATTGCCGATAGAGCCAACGTCCTTCTTGCTGCCATCATGTTTGGCCGCAGGGCTCTCGGCCTTGGGCTGCTCGACGGCGGCCGGCGGTTGGTCCGGGTTCGCGGCCGGAGGAATCTGGGCCTGATCGTTTGCAGGCGGTACTGGGGCCGGCGGGGGAGACGGAGACTGCCCGGGCGCCGCGTCCGGCGACGGCTTAGGTGAATTGTCCTGGGCGAATGATGCGGAAAATCCAACCGCACCGGCAAGAATCGAGGCCAGCAGAAGAGCACGGAATCGCATTGATCGAATCCTCCGTGGGCAAACAGCGCCCTGGCAATGTGGTGTGATATCGGGACATTGGATGCGACCTCCCGCTCTGCGGGTTATCCAGCAACTCACCTATTTGCCGGTGGCGACGCAGGTTCGGAGCGCCCTGAACTTTTGACAGCGGCATCCACTTTGCAATATAAAGTTAATGGGCTTTTCAAGTCCGGCAAACTCCGGCCATTACCATCGTGAGGGCCGGCGAGTAGTCGCCGGCAGGCACTTGGGGTACGATGAGTGAACTGGGTAGTCCATTCGTGGGTTTAAGTTTTTTGACGAATTGCAGGGCCGGTGCCGCCGTGCTAGCGTGGATGAAATTGAGAGGCAGGTTTGGGCAACATACTTCCTTCAGGGCTGGACCGCAAAGAGGCTGAGATATACGGCCATCTCGATCCGAAACAGCTCCCGAAACACGTAGCCATCATCATGGACGGTAATGGCCGGTGGGCCAAACGCCGCCATCTGCCCCGCATCGCCGGGCACCGCAAGGGCGTGGAAGCTGTCCGCCTGGTGGTCGAAACCGCGGCCCGCATCAATCTTCCCGCGCTGACCCTCTACGCATTCTCCGCGGAGAATTTCCTGCGCCGTCCGCCCGCCGAGATCAACTTTCTGATGAAGCTACTGCACAGCTACCTGAAGAACGAGCTGGCGCTGATGCAGCGCAACAACATCCGTCTGAATTTTATCGGTCGCATCGAGTCACTGCCACGGGAAGTGCAGGAGCGCATGGCCTGGGCCCGCGAGCAGACCTCCGGCAACAGCGGCACCAAGCTGACCCTGGCCTTGAATTACGGCGCTCGTTCCGAACTGGTGGACGCCTTCAAGTCCATGATCCACGCCGCGGCCAACAACGGTGGGCTGGACCATCTGCTGATTGACGAAGAAACGGTGGAGCGCCACCTCTACACCCATGATCTTCCCGAACTCGACCTGGTGATCCGCACCAGCGGCGAGATGCGCCTCAGCAACTTCCTGCTCTGGCAGGCGGCCTACGCCGAAATCTACGTCACCAAGACGTATTGGCCCGACTTCACCGGCCTTGACCTGCTGGAATCCATCCGCGAATTCCAGCAACGCGAGCGCCGCTACGGCGGCCTCAATGAGCCCAACGGCAACGGAACGCATTCCAAATCCCATTCCCACGCCTCTACCAAATGAAGCGCGTCCTGACGGCGGTGGTGCTGGTGCCGCTGGTGCTGCTGGCGGTGTTTCGCGCGCCGCTGTGGTTGTTTGCGCTGCTGGTGGCCGGGATCATTCTTCTGGCGCTGCACGAGTATCTAAGCATCGCGGAAGCAGCCGGATTGAAACCGTTCAAATGGCTGACGTACATCATGGGTGTGGCGCCGTTTGTCTTGCTCTGGATCAGCGGATGGCCGGTCGAACGGGAGTACAACAAGATTTCCTTCAGCCTTATGTTCTTGCCCGGCTGGCTGGACGTGTTGATGGCGGCAACAGTGATCCTTGGCGTCTCGCTGGTTTTTCGAAAAGACCTGCGCATGGGATTGGCTTCCGTAGCCTCTTCGATCTTCGGTGTGATTTACATTGCGGTGTCCCTTTCGCTGCTGGTCTGTTTACGCGCCGACGCAAGAATCCTCGTAGTCTTTGTTTTGTTCTCAGTATGGGCAGGCGACATCGCCGCATACTACGTGGGACGCAGCATCGGCAAGCATAAGCTGGCACCGGTCGTCAGCCCCAACAAGAGTTGGGAAGGTGCAGTGGCTTCCGTGATTGGCAGCGTGGTCGTCGCGGCACTGGTCTTTTATTTTCAGCCGCAGATCAGCCGGCTTTTTCGCGAGGGTTATAAGGAGTTCCATTGGTTGTTTCCTTACCCGTCCTCTCTTCGCCGTCCTCGACTCTCGTGGGTCCACGTTATTATCTTGGGCATCCTGACCAACATCGCGGCCCAGTTCGGCGATCTCTTTGAGTCAGCGCTGAAACGCGGCGCCAACGTCAAAGACTCCGGCACGCTTCTGCCCGGCCACGGCGGGGTCCTCGACCGAATTGATGCCCTGCTCTTTGCCATTCCGGTGGTGTGGTACTATGCGACTCTAACCGGGTTCCTGCAGCAACCATTCCATCCATGAAGCGCATCGCCATCCTCGGCTCGACCGGCTCCATCGGCCGCAGCACGCTCAATGTGATTGAGAACCATCCCGAGCGCTTTCAACTGATGACCATTGCCGCGGGCGGAAACGTCGAGGCCGCTCTGGAGCAGGCGCGGCGCTGGAAACCCAGAGTTCTCTCTCTGGCTTCGCAACAAGACGCGGACCAAGTAGCCAAGCAGCTCAAAGCCGAAGGCCTGGGCGCGATTGAAATCGTTCACGGACAGGCCGGCACAGTGCGCGTGGCCACCCATCCTGAAGTCGACTTCGTGGTCAGCGCTATCGTTGGCGTAGCCGGGCTCAAAGCCACGTACGAAGCTGTGCGGGCGGGCAAAGAAGTCGGACTGGCCAACAAGGAGTGTCTGGTCGCTGCCGGGGAACTGATCACCGCCGAAGCTCGCAAGCAGGGCAAGCCGCTGCTGCCCATCGACAGCGAGCACAACGCCCTGCATCAATGCCTGCGCGGCGGACGCATGAATGAAGTGGAGCGGGTGTGGCTTACAGCCAGCGGCGGGCCGTTTCTGAACACACCCAAAACCGAGTTCGAGAACATCACCGTGGAGCAGGCGCTGAATCATCCCACCTGGAAGATGGGACGGCG
>CAZFRV010000002.1:0-12248 GCA_964521445.1 uncultured Acidobacteriaceae bacterium | reverse complement strand
CTGAGCGGCGTCCCGGAGATGGTTGACCTTGCTGGACCGTATGCACTCAAAGGATTATTTTTGATTTCGGCTTCTGCTACTGGCGGCATATTCCTCCTTCGTCTCACTCCGGCCCCGAGGCTGAGCTCAGCTCGGGACAGCGTCTTCTTCCAGATTTTATGCGCGTTGCATTCTGTAGACTTTGCACAAGGGCCGGGTTAATCGTGAACGTTTGATTGGCACGAAAAACCACGCGGTGCTTTGTCATCGATTGCAATGTCTATCATTCGCTTCCTCACGCTGCGGAAACGCCTTCCTGGGGCAATATGAATCTCTCCATCGCCGTCGCAAATCCCTCCTCCTCATTCGAAGAAGTTACATACGTAGCGGCTCCCTGTACTTCCGGGCTGGCGTTCCCCATGGCAATGCTTACACCACTCTGCTTAAACATGGTGATGTCATTGGACATATCTCCGATCGTGGCAATCTCTCGGGTTGGGATGCCCGCGAACTCTGCGGCCAGACGCACAACCTCGCCTTTGTTGGCCAGGGGATGAGTCACGTCCAGGTAGAACGGTTGCGATCGCGCCGCTGAAACACGATTGGCAAATCCTTCCTGCACGATTTTTTCGCAATGAGCAACGGCGTCGTAGTCCTGGCTTATGCCAACAATCTTTGCCGCATGATCGAGAAATCCGGCAAAACTGGGCGTGACCCTTGGCGGAAACTGCACCGTCTTTTGTTCCTTCTCAACGCGATACGCCTGTGGATCACGCACCAGCCAGTCATTTTCTGTATAGACCCAGACGTCCAGCTTGTGCTCCAGAATGATTTGCACCACCTGCTCTGCGACGGCCGCTTCCAGCAGGCTCTTCTTAAATAACGAGAAGTCGCGGCGGACGATGATTCCGCCGTTGAATCCCGCGATGAACTTCAAGCCCGTAAGAGACTCAACGAGCATCTTGGTGCCTGCCGGCGGGCGGCCGGTAGTTACTCCGAACAAGATACCGGCATCTTTCAATTTGCGAACCGCCTGCACAGAAGCCGGCGTGAGCAGCTTCTGCGGTGTTACCAGAGTTCCATCGATATCGGCGATCACGGCTCGAATCCGGGGATGTTTGTCAATCAAGGGTTGCGTTGTCATGGGCTGATCCTCCGTTGTGTCGCTCTGCAGCGGCTTGATAATTCCCGTCTTGCTAGGTTTTGCGGAAGCGCCAGGCACTGATGGCGAACAGCACGATCGAAAATACCGTCAGCGCCAGCAGGTTCGGCCACAGCGCTGCCCACGGAGCATTCTTCAACGTGACACCTCTTACGATCGTCACCATGTAGCGCAACGGGTCGAAATAGGAGAGTTTCTGAAAGAGATCGGGCATGTTTTCCAGAGGTGAAGTTGCTCCTGAGAGCAAGGTAAGGGGCGGGTTGACGAAGAATGTCAAAAGCTGCGCTTGCTGCTGCGACTTGGAAACGGTCGCGATCATGACGCCAATTCCAGTCCCCGCCAGCGCCGACAAGGCTCCGGCGGCCGCAAACAACCACAGTGATCCGCGCGTCGGCAGGCCAAATACAAGGATTCCAACTGCGAGTGATAAGAACAAGACGACCATCATCAACACGAAAACCGGCGACGTTTTGGCCATCAACATTTCACCAGTTTGAGCGGGAGTCATGAGCAGCTGTTCAATGGTCCCCGTTTCCTTCTCTTTTACGGCCAACGCTGAAGCGACGAGTGATGCGTTAATAAACATGATGATGCTCATCACGCCGGTAACGTAGTGCCACGATGTCACCAGACCCGGGTTGTAGAGATAGGCCGCCTGAACTTCGGGAGCGCCGGGCGGCGCAGCCGGATGGGAGGCGCTGATTAATGTGATTCGGCGGCGGGCTCCGGTAAGAGGAGCAGGGCTGATCCCGGAGTTGAATTCCGCCAGGGCCATTTCCAAATAACCCTGTCCAATCTGTGCGGTGTTAGCGTCCACGGCATCAATGATTACCTCTACGGCTGCGGTTTGTCCGCGGCCCAGACTACGTGAAAAATCGGCAGGGATGACCAGGAACAAATCCAGCTTCAAATCTTTCAGAGCATCTTCAGCGTCTTGCGTGCGCGTATAGACGCGTTTCACCGTGAAATTTACGTTCCGGGCCAGAGAGTCGACGAATTCCCGGCTTTCGGCGGTAAAGCTTTCATCCACCACACCCAGACGCAGATCGCGGACCTTGGGGTTCAGGGCGTATCCAAAAATGACCAGCACGATGGTCGGCGGCAACATCAATTGAATGACCAGGCCGCGATTGCGCTTGAGTTGCTGGACTTCCTTGAGCAGCAACGCGTAGTAGCGACGTATTCGGGCTCGCATTGACCCTCCTATCCCTTGAATTGCATCTTGCGCATCTGCAGGGCATTCACAAAGAAGAACGCAAACGTGAGCGCCGCCAGCATGATCAGCGGGGAAAACGATGTACCCCAGCTCGCGTCACGAAGAATCGAATTGCGAACGATCTGCACGTAATGAGTGGCAGGCAAAAAGTAGGACAGCCAGCGAATCTGGATTGGAATATTCCGAATGGCGATCAGGTATCCAGAAAGCAGCAGGGACAGCAGGAACGAGCCCATCTGCACGCCTTGAATCGCCGCGCTCTGATTGCCCGTGGCGTTTCCCATGAACATCCCGAAGAAGACTCCTGCGAACAGATAAAAGACGGTGGCGACCAGCAATACGCTTGGGTCGGAGGGAAACCGGAATTCGAACACGAGTAGGCCGAGGGCAAAGCAAAGCACAAATTCCACCAGGCCGACCACGACGTAGAGCAGAGCTTTGCCCAGAATCCACTGGACCGCGGTCAGACTGGAGGCGTAAGCCTGAATGATCGTCCCTGATTCATATTCCTTGGCTGTCGTCAGCGCTCCCAACAGCGCTGGAAAGATGATCAGCATCAAGCCCAGGCCGCCCGTTCCGAAGTAGACACGGTCTGAGAGTCCGGGGTTATACCAGAGCCGCTGCTGGAGGATGACACCTTCCTGTGGAGGCTTGCTGATTTTCGGCTCAGGCTGGTGGATGCCGTTTTTCTGAGCAAAGGCTGTATTGAGCGAGGCTGCATAGTTTCCGAGGGCTGTGGCCGAGTTGGAATCCGTGGCATCGATCATCAACTGGACTACCGGCTCGGATCCGCGCAGGAAATCCCGCTCGAAGTTCTGCGGAATAATAAGGGCCGCGCGGCCCCGCCAACTGGCCAACGCTCGCTCGGCCGATTCCCGGGGATCATGAGGCTTGAGCCGGAATGTGAGGGCGGCCCCATAAGTCTCCAGGTAAACCCGGCTGAGCGGCGTGTTGTCATAGTCGTACACCAGCAGAGAAACGTTGCGCAGCCGCAGCGACCCCGTTATGCCGGCGAGCAGCATCAGGACGATCGGCATCAGGACCGCCAGCAAGATGAGGAGCTTGTCGCGCCGGAACAGCATGAATTCTTTCCAGGCTTGAGACAGGATCTTCTTCACAGCGGAATCTCCGATCTGCGAGATTCAATGAGTGAGATGAACACATCTTCCAGGGAGAACGGCACCGGCTTTTGGGCAAGAATTTCAACCCCCGCCTCTTTGAGTGCGGTCGCTGCTTCTCGTTTCTGTTCATCGTTCTCCGTCACGACATGCAGGCGGCTGCCGAACAGTGAAACTCGTGACGCGCCAAACTTCTGTTTGAGCACTGCCAGGGCGCGATCAGGGTGGTCGGCTTCGATCTCATAAAGCTCGCCCTTCATATTGGCCTTCACTTCGCTGGGTGAGCCGTCGGCAATGATTTCGCCGGCCACCATGAAACCAAGCCGGTTGCACTGCTCCGCTTCTTCCAGGTAGTGGGTGACAACCACAATTCCCGCTCCACGATCGGCAAATTCATTGATCATGCGCCACATGGCGCGGCGGGCCAGCGGATCCACGCCGGAGGTCGGCTCATCCAGAAAAATGGCTTCGGGCTCATGCATCACGGCTGCGCCGAAGGCAACCCGTTGCTTCCAGCCACCAGGCAACGACCTGGTCAACATCCTTGATTCACCTTTTAGTTCCGCCTCTTCCAGCACCCACTGTTTGCGCTCTTCGCGCACGCTTTCATCCACGCCGTAGAGCCGGGCATAAAAATCCAGGTTCTCGCCGATGGTCAGGTCGTCATAGAGAGCGAATTTCTGTGACATGTAACCGATCCTGGAGCGCACCTTGGCAGAACGCAGTCCCTTGGATTGTCCCAGCAAGGTGACGCTCCCGGAGGTTGGATCGAGCAATCCGCAGATGAGCTTGATGGAAGTGGTTTTCCCCGCTCCGTTGGCTCCCAGCAGGCCATAAATTCCGCCATTGCGGACTTCCAACTGGAAGTTCTTCACCGCCTTGAATGTTCCGAAGGTCTTGTTCAAATCCTTGGCCCCGATCACCACATCGTGCCGCTTCATTGCCGGACGTGGTTTAGGAAAAGGCGGGACCGTATGGACGCCGCGCATCTTGCGCAACTGACCGACAAATGCATTTTCCAAAGTCGGCTGCGAGCGGCGTACCTCGGTTATGCGCATGCCGTTGCTTTCAGCGCGCGCGCGCAAGTCAGCTTCAGCCGCATCCGGATGTGCCGCCATGATGTCCAGGCGATCGCCAAATCGCTGTACGTCTTCGGCCTCAGGCGAGGCTGCGAGTACGTCCTCGGCCGGGGCCAGAGGTTCGACCTTGACCTCAAGCCGCGTGACCCCCATCTTGGAAGAAAAATGAGCTGGCGTGTCGATATCGTAGATCTTGCCGCGCTCGATCAGCGCGACGCGATGGCAGCGTTCAGCCTCATCGAGATAGGGAGTCGCCACCACGATGGCCATTCCACCGGTGGCCAGCGAGGTCAGTGCATCCCAGAAATCGCGCCGGGTTACGGGATCAACACCAGTCGTAGGTTCGTCCAATAGCAGCAGCTTTGGGTCCGCGATCAACGCACAACTCAAGGCCAGCTTCTGCTTCATGCCGCCGCTCAGGCGTCCGGCAAGACGGTCAGTGAACTTGATTAGCTCAAACAACTTGAAGTAATGCTCTCTGCGCTTGGCAAAATCTTCCTGCGGAACTTCACGCAGCCCGGCGGCAAACTTGAGGTTCTCATCGACGCTCATGTCCTGGTAGAGACTAAAGGGCTGCGTGAGATATCCCACGCTGGGACGGGCTTTGCGCGGCGGCTCACTCAGAACCTCGATCTCTCCCTTATTCTGTTCCAGCACGCCACCCATGATGCGGAAAGCTGTGGTCTTACCCGCGCCATCGGCCCCGATCAGCCCGAAGATTTCCCCCGGCTTCACTTCGAAGCTGACTGCGTCCAGAGCTGCAATGGAGCCATAGTTTTTGCTGAGGGCGCGAGAATCGACGACGAGACTCTCAGCCATCAGGGTCTCCCGAGCTTGATCTCGCCATCCGCCGGCATTCCGGGCTTGGCATAACCAAAACCGCCCTTCAACCCAAGTTTCACGCCCATCACCTGTTTCACCCTGTCATCCTTGAAGTAGGTGTTTTCCGGAGTGAACATCACCTGCGGATCAACCCGGATCACTTCGGCCTGTATGGCTTCTTTCGGATTGGAATCCAGGAACACCTGCGCCTCCTGGCCCACCTTCACCTGTCCGACATTTCCTTCCGGAATAAAGCCGCGCAGGTA
Organism: uncultured Acidobacteriaceae bacterium; assembly: GCA_964521445.1. Classification (GTDB taxonomy): domain Bacteria; phylum Acidobacteriota; class Terriglobia; order Terriglobales; family Acidobacteriaceae; genus Angelobacter. Next base: position 6,606 of record CAZFRV010000002.1, on the reverse strand, counting down.
GAGCTTATGTAAATCCACCATGGTAAGAATCGTCTGGCCCGCCGCAACCACCCTGCCTGGCTCGGCAGAACGAGTGAGAATCGTCCCGGCGATCGGGGCCTTGATCTCCAGGTCGCTTACATTCGCTTGAAAACGCCGGAGCTCCGCATGGCTGGAGGCAAGATTCGCCTTGGCAGTAGCGATCTGTTGCAGCTGGGCTTTCGCCTGATCCAAGGAAGCCTCCGCTGCTGACACCTGCTTACGGGCCGCCTCCGTTGAGGCACGAGCGATTTTCATCCGGGTTTCCTGCTGATTGGCCAGCTGTTCTGCCACAGCTCCGGATTCCGCCAAAGCGGGATACCGCTTGGCATCCGTCTCGGCCTGCTGTAGCTCCGCTTCCCAACGCACGAGTTCGGCCTTGCTCGCCGCAAGATTGGCCTCCGCCAATGACACGCGGGCCGGCCCCGCCGACTGGGCCTCTTCCAGCTTTCGCTCACCTTCAATCACATTGGCTTTTTGAGCGTCTACTTGGGCGTCGTCCTGCGGGCTCACGATGCGTGCCAGGAGCTGATTGGCTTCTACGGTATCGCCCTCCCGCACCATGAGTTCTACGATTTTGCCGTCTCTTTTCGAGGAAATATCCACGGTGTCGCCGTCAATGCGTCCGCTCACGAAGAGGGTGTCTTTTTCGGCGCTCTTGGTGGTACTGGCGCATCCTCCCAGGGTCAGCGGCAGGAGTACAGCCAGCGTGATCCAAATTCGATTCATAGCTCCCTCACTCGCTCCTACTTGCGGTAGGTCTTCTCCGCCGTTCCCATGGCGCGCGCCAGATTGGCTCGCGCCAATCCCAGCGTGTACATGGCCCGTACGCGCGCGTCATCGGCTTTTGAAACTCGATCCTGCGCGTTGACCACCTCAGTGTTGTCCGCCACGCCTTGAGCAAACCTCTGGCGTGACAATTCCACTTCCTCTCGCGACAGCTTCACGTTTGCGGCGCTGGTTTCCACTTCCTTGAGCGCCCATTCCACACCCGCAATCGCAGTCAGAACGTCAGTTTCGATTTGTGCATGCAGTTGCTCCGCGCTGGCCTGCGTTTCATGCAGCGCTCCTTGCGCTTCGTCAATCTGCCCGCGGGTGCGGCCTCCGGTGTAGATGGGAATGTTCAGCGTCCCCTGCAGCCGATAGGTGTTCTGGTTGTGCACCGGCGTTTCACCGCTTTGCCCGTCACTGGCGCTGGCGCTCAGGGTCGGATACCGGTTGGCCTTGGCTGATTGCACCTGCAGCTCGGCTGCCCTGATGTTGGACTTCGCCGCGCGATAGTCCGGTCGCGCGTCGAGTGCGGCAGCGATGGCAGCCTGGCGATCCAGCGGAGCTTCAACGCCGTAGGCTGACTCATCTTCTACTTCAAAGTCTGCCGTGATGCTGGTTTGCAAGGTGTTCGCAAGGTTTAGCTTGGCAGAGATGTAATTCTGTTCCGCCTCCTGCCGCTGTTGCTCAAGCGAGTTCACCTGCTGCTGCGCGCGGATGGCCTCCAGCCTGGCCGAGACGCCCTGCCTGACCCGGTCCTGCGTGAGTTTGTACAGGTCGTCTGCCAGTTTCGTCTGCTCGGCCAGCGCGTCACGGGATGCCTTTACACGGAGCGCTTGCAGATACGCGGACACAACGTTCAGTACCACGATTTCGCGCGCATTTCCCAGCAGCAGACGTGAGGATTCCTCGCGGGCACCGGAACTCTTCCACGACTCGCGGTTAGCGATATTCAGTAGGTCCTGCCTCAGCGTGATGCGCGCATCCATCGAACCGAAAGGATCTGATTTACCTTGCGAAACCTGGGGAATATCAATGCCGATACCTTTGAGATTGATCGTCATATAAGCCTGACGTGCCGTGGCTTCCACCTGGGGGAGCAGCGCCGAACGGGACTGCGCATATTGTCCAGAAGCCTGGGCCAAACGGGCCTGCGCCTCCCGGAGAATGCTGTTCTTGGAAAGCGCAATCGTCACTGCCTGGGAGAGCGTAAGAGGATTCGGCAGGGCAGGCGGAGCTTGCTGGCCTGCTGTCTGTTGCACAGCGGCTGTCTGTTGAACAATCGTTGGCTCTTGGCTTCCTGCTGCCGTGAACGCCACCGCGAGCGCGATCAGCAACACGCTCACAGTAGTTCTCCGTCCCCTGCCCGGCTTGTGGGATGGCTTCCGAAATACAGCGTCAGCCGTTGGACGGCCGGATGAATAGTTAGTGAGTGCCACCACGAATCGAATGAGCTCTTCATGGAAGCTCACAATCTCCTCCTTGGTCATCGCCACAACTCTTGGCCAGGCTCGCGCGCACGGCAGGCCCGGAATCGAATCCGGTTGAGAAAAAATGACGAGTCCAAAGAGATTCGATGCGAAGTTGCTCCCCCCAACCGCCAAAGACGACGGAACCATCATGGAAGGTTGACCAGCGGGAAAACCGAACAGCTTCATTGTCATTGGCGGCAACGAACTCGAACCAGATCCAAAGAGAAGGCGAGCGTGAAGCCGGGATAGCCTCATCACAATGGTCTAGTAATGGGTTCTGTGATCGCCTTCCAGATTGTTCACCCATACCGGTACCGGAAAGGCAGGCCGGCATGAAAACTCGATCCGTGAGGTGCTTGGAAATGGCATGAGAGCTTATTTGCACATGTTTTTCACCGCGGCTCCCTTGGCGGCAATCGCGCTGGCAGTGGCGCTCGGCTATCTATGTGGCAAGATTCGCATCCGCACATTTGTGCTCGGCCCGGTGGCAGCGACGTTGCTTGTGGCGATCGTCCTGGGCCAGGTGGGAGTCAAGATTTCGGGGGATGTGAAGACACTCGCATTCGCGCTCTTCATCTACGCGCTGGGTTACATGATCGGGCCGCAGTTCGTAAGCAGCCTGGGACGGGCGACACTCAAGCAGGTACACCTGACCATCCTCTCGTCAGTGGTGGTTGTGATCACCGTATGGGCGCTGGCGAAAGGATTTGGCCTGGATAAAGGCACCGCTGCGGGCGTGCTGGCAGGAGGCGCGACCGAGTCGGCGGCCATCGGCACAGCGGGCGATGCTCTGGCTGCGCAACCTCTGCCAAAAGAAGAGATCGCACGCATGACATCCAACATCGGGGTTGCGTATGCGATCACATACCTGTTCGGATCGTTCACCGTGATCTTCTTCGCATCTGCCCTGGCGCCCAAGCTGCTTGGCATCGACCTGGCTCAAGCTTCGGGCGAATACGAGCGGGAGTTGAGCGGAGGCATAACACAGCCCCCTGCGGGCCAGTTCAAAGCCCTTCCTGCCGTCGTTGCCCGCGTCTACCAGATCAATTCAAAATCCGGCGGACGCAGGGTGCAGGAGTTGGAGCAATGGATGGACGGTGTCGTGATCGAGCAGGTAGTGCGTGGCGCCACTGCGCTTGCTGTGGAACCTGGTCTGAGGCTCCAGGCGGGCGACCGTGTGGCCGTTTCCGGCCGGCGAGGTCAGGTGGTCAAACAGGTTGAAGGGGTATTGGGTCCGGAGAGCGCCGACTCCTCAGGAATGGATTTGAACGCCGAGGTGCGCGACGTGGTGGTCACCAGCAACAACGTTGCGGGCCGAACCATTGGCGAGTTGAGAGCCACCATGGAGCCGCACGTACGCCGGGGTGTATTTGTGAGTGCGTTGACCCGGCTGAACCAGCCGCTTCCTCTTGCTGCCAACACAACGGTCGCTGTTGGCGATGTCGCGCGGCTCGTTGGGATGCAAGCGGATGTGGAACGGGCGTCGGGGTTAGTCGGCTCCCCGACACCGCCCGCCGACAAGACGGACTTTCTGTATTTTGGTCTTGGACTCGCCGCCGGCTTCGCGCTTGGCCAGCTGGGAGTGCCCTTCGGCGGCGCCTTGCTGGGCCTGGGTACTGGAGGTGGCTGTCTGATCGCCGGCCTGCTGTTCGGCTGGCTCAGGGCCCGGCGCCCGACATTTGGCCAATTGCCGCCCGCAGCCGCGCTTTATCTCAAGGATTTTGGACTCGCTGTGTTCGTGGCATGCATCGGACTGGCGACGGGGCCTGAGGGACTCCGGCAGATCATGAAATATGGCGTCGCTCTTCCGGTTGCGGGCATCGCCGTCGCCCTGGTACCAGGCCTCTTTTGCCTCTATTACGGAAAATACGTGTTGAAGATGCACCCTGTGATCCTTATCGGTGCATTGTGCGGCCGGCAGGCGAGCACGCCTGCCATTAACGCCGTAACTCTTGCTGCTGGGAACAATGTCCCGGTCCTGGGATACACGGTGCCCTACACCATCGCCAACGTATTGCTCACCCTGGCCGGGCCGATTGTAGTGCTGATCGTGCGAGGCTAGCTCCAATGCGGTCGCGGCTCAAGCGTCTGGCAACAAAGCCAAACCGAGCACGAAAGGAGCGTCATGAAACAGTTTCGAAGAATGCACGCGGCATTGCTCGTCTTTGTTCTCAGTATCGTCAGCCTGGATGGCCTGTCCCAGGGTAAGAAACCGAACATCGTCGTTCTGGCGACCGGTGGAACGATTGCGGGGGCTGCCGCCACAGGTACCCAGTCCGGATATACGTCGGGCCAGGTAACGATCGATGCGATGTTGAATTCGGTCCAGGGAATCAGGGACCTGGCCAACCTTAAAGGCGAGCAGGTCGCGAACGTTGGCTCGCAGGATATGTCGTTCGAGATCATGCTGAAACTTGCCAAGCGCATCAATGAATTGCTGGCGACCAATGATGTTGACGGCATCGTAGTCACGCACGGTACTGACACCATGGAAGAGACGGCATTCTTTCTCAACCTGACGGTGAAGAGTGACAAACCGGTAGTCATGGTGGGATCCATGCGGCCATCCACGGCCGTTAGCGCCGACGGACCGCTGAACCTCTTCGACGCCGTAGCCGTGGCCGCTGATCCGAAGGCCAAGGGGCGCGGGGTGCTGGTCGTCATGAACGACTGGATTCAAGGCGCACACTCTCTGACCAAGACGAGTACGACGGCGGTGCAGACCTTCATGTCGCCCTTGCGAGGCCTGGTTGGCGTCTCCGCCTATGGCAAGAACGATTTTTATAACGACCCGCAATGGAAGCACACAACTTCCAGTGAGTTTGACGTCGCCAACGTAACCAAGATGCCGCGCGTTGACGTCATTTTTGCCGATGCGGATATGTCGCCGGACCTGATCGATGCCAGCGCAAACAATGGGGCGAAAGGCATCGTCATCGCCGGTGTAGGCAACGGCAACATGAACAAGGCATCAATAGACGCTGCCGTCAGAGCAGTCAAGAAAGGCGTGATCGTGGTGCGCAGCAGCCGCGTGCCCACAGGAAGCGTTGGACGCAATGTGGAGGTTAAGGACGATGAGCTGGGGTTCGTAGCTTCCGATGAGCTCAATCCACAGAAATCGCGCATCCTCCTCTCGTTGGCGCTGCTGAAGCCGCGCACTGCCGCGCAGATTCAAGAGCTGTTCTATACCTACTGATGCGCGGAATGCGTTTGCAAGGAGGGAACTGTGGATCGTTTAGAGCTTCGCAAGTTTGAAACTCTTAGCCCGTTTGAGATCAAGGACGAACTGATCAAGCTCGCGAAGAAGGCTTCGCGAGTCACGCAGTCGGCATTCCTCAACGCCGGGCGCGGCAACCCTAACTGGGTGGCAACCACACCTCGTGAGGGCTACTTTCTGCTCGGGCAGTTCGCCGTCACGGAGAGCAGGCGGGTGATGGACCATCCCGCGGGCCTCGGCGGAATGCCGCAGGCCGAGGGCATCTCCGGGCGTCTCGAAGCATGGCTTGCCAAACACTCCGACATGCCAGGTGCGGCCTTTCTTTCGGCGCTGGTTCCGTTCGCAATAAAAAAGTTCGGGTTCGAGCCGGATGCCTTTGTGCACGAACTTGTGGACTCGATCATTGGCGACAACTATCCGGTTCCCGACCGCATGTTGGTCCATAACGAGCGCATTGCTCATGAATACCTGCTTTGGGCTATGTGCGGAAAACCTCGGCCCGCCGGCAAGTTTGATTTGTACGCGGTTGAAGGCGGCACCGCCGCCATGTGCTACATCTTCAAATCACTCAAGGCCAATCGTCTCCTGCTTCCCGGTGACACCATCGCATTGGGCACTCCCATCTTTACCCCCTATCTTGAAATGACTCATCTGGAGGACTATGCCTTGAATGTGGTCCGCATCCAGGCCCCGCAGGAGAACCGATTCCAGTTCACCCATGCGGAGCTCAAGAAGCTGGAGGACCCCCGAATCAAGGCGTTTTTCCTGGTGAATCCCGGCAATCCGACCAGCATGGCGCTCAGCCAGGAGACCATCGCCAAAATCGCAACTCTGGTAAAGAAGAAGCGGCCTGATCTCATGCTCCTGACCGATGATGTATACGGAACGTTCGTTTCGGGCTTCCGGTCTCTGCTCGGTGAACTGCCGCACAATACCATCGGTGTGTATTCCTATTCCAAGTATTTCGGCGCCACGGGGTGGAGGCTCGGCGTGATTGCGATCCATGAGGACAATATCTTCGACAAGAAGATTGCGCAGCTCAACCCCGCCGATCTCGCGGCTCTCGACCAACGCTACGGGCCGCTGACCCTCGAACCGCGCAAAGTCAAGTTAATTGATCGCATGGTGGCA
>CAZFRV010000001.1:0-6585 GCA_964521445.1 uncultured Acidobacteriaceae bacterium | reverse complement strand
TTCTTCCCGCCGCGTTCCAACTGTCGAATCTTGATCTCAACCAGCGTGCTTGCCGCCGCGTCTCCGCTCATCACGGCGTAGCGCGCCGTCGGCCAGGCAAACATAAAACGCGGATCGTAAGCCTTGCCGCACATGGCATAGTGTCCCGCGCCGAAGGAGCCGCCCACGATCACGGTGATCTTGGGCACCACCGAGTTGGAAACGGCGTTCACCATCTTGGCGCCGGCCTTAATGATGCCGCTCCATTCGGCATCGCGGCCCACCATAAAGCCGTTCACGTCATGCAGGAAGACCAGCGGCACCAGGTTCTGATTGCAGTCCATGATGAACCGCGCGGCCTTGTCGGCGCTCTCGGTATAGATGACGCGCCCGACCTCAAGATGTTTGTCGCCCGAGTGAGGGTCGGTCTGCTGCATAGAGAGGGCCTGGTTGGCGACAATGCCCACCGCAAATCCGCCAATGCGCGCCAGGCCGCAGATCACGGTCTTGCCGTATTCGGCTTTGTATTCGTCCAGGCGGCTGCCGTCCACAATGCGCGCGATGACCTCCTTCATGTCATAAGGCCGCAGGGCGTCGGATTCGTAGATGCCGTAGATCTCCTCCTCCGCGTAGCCCGGATTCTCCGGCTTGATGCGATCGAAGTTCGCTGCCGGCTTGTGGCCTAGCTTACCGACCAGAGAGCGTATGCGCTCCAGGCAGGCTTCATCGTTGGGTTCGCGATAGTCAATGGTCCCGGCGATCTGCGCGTGCATGGCCGCACCGCCCAGTTCCTCCGACGTGTACTTGGCGCCGATCGCCGCTTGCACCAGCGCCGGGCCGGCGAGAAAGAGACCGCTGCCTTCCGTCATCAGAATGGTGTCGCACATCACCGGCAGATAGGCGCCGCCGGCCACGCACATGCCCATGATGGCCGTGATCTGGGGAATGCCCATGGCCGACATCACGGCATTGTTGCGGAAGACACGGCCAAAATCATCGGTATCCGGGAAGACGTCTTCCTGCAAGGGAAGAAAAACCCCGGCGGAATCCACTAAATAGACGGTCGGGATGTGGTTCTCGATGGCGATGTTTTGGGCGCGGATCACCTTCTTGGCAGTCATGGGAAAAAATGCGCCGGCTTTCACCGTGGCGTCGTTCACGACCAGCATGAACAGCCGCCCGTGGATGCGTCCCAGCCCGGTCACTACGCCCGCGGAAGGCGCGCCGCCCCATTCTTCATACATTCCATGCGCGGCGTAGAGGCCCAGCTCAAAAAAGTCCGTCTCCGGATCGAGCAGCAGATGGATGCGCTCGCGGGCGGTCAGCCGTTTCTTAGCATGCTGGGATTCGATCCCTTTTTCTCCGCCGCCCTGGTGAATCTGCTGTTCTTCATTGCGGACGACGGACACCCTTTCCGCCATGGCACGCATGTTCTTCTCGAAGCGCGCGGAGGTGGCGTCAATCTTGCTGATGATCTTGTTGAAGGGATCAGGCATGTGGACTGCTTAGGTTAAATGAGGGAGAGAAAGGGGCGCAAACTCGATGCACGAGACTGACACGGGCTTCTTTCTAAAATCCCGAACGTAGTGAGGGATCCCTATCGTATCGATGAGTTGGAAGTTGATTCCCACAACTCTCGTGGCCATAGGGATCTCTCCCCTTCGCGTGGCTCAGGGTCGAGATTTCAGAAAAACACCTCCGCGCTTTCGCGTTGAACAAAACGCCTCAGTAAAAATCGCTGCAACTCAAGAAGAACCCGCACGTATCACATTTGAGCTTGCAGCGGGATTCCGCCATCTCCGAGCCGCAATTAGGACAGTAGCGGCTGGGATCCAGCGATTTCCGGGGTTTCAATCCGGTCTGTGACAGCTCGAGGTAGGGTTTCTCCGCCATGATTTTCATCGGGCAGTGTAATCCGGTTTGAGCGTCGATGCACGTAAAAAGGCATCCTGAGTTCCGCGGCAACAGCGGCCTACTCCGGCTCATCTCATCCAGCAGCGCTCGTTCGCTCGCCGGGCGACGTGCGCCGGGAGTAGACGACCGCCTGCCGAAAGCTCTCGGGCGGTCGGGAGTGAAGCGCCACAAAAATGAAGATCCTTGTCTTTGGCCTGACCATATCCTCGTCGTGGGGCAACGGCCACGCGACTCCCTATCGCGCCATCCTGCGCGCTCTCGCCGGGATGGGCCACGAGGTGCATTTCTTAGAGAAGGACGTGGAGTACTACCGCTCCCGCCGCGATTTTGACCGCTGCGACTATTGCCGGCTCACGATCTACGACGACTGGTCCAGCGTCCGCCGCCACGCCATGGATGAAGCCCGCTCCTGCGACGTGGTCATGACCGCCAGCTATCTGCCCGAAGGCCGGCGCATCAACGATGAGATGTTGGAGCTGGACGGCCCTCTGCGCGTCTACTACGACCTGGATACGCCGATCACGCTGCGTCGCCTGGAATCGGGCGGTGTGGAGTACGTGGACCGCGGCCAGCTCGCCGCCTTCGATCTGGTGCTCTCGTTTGTCGGAGGTGCTGCCCTTGCCGAGTTGGAACAGAAGCACGGCGTGCGCATGGCGCGAGCTCTTTACGGATGCGTGGACCCTGACGATTATCGCCGCGTGGAGCCCATCCCAGAGTTTGCCTGCGACCTCAGCTACATGGCGACCTACGCGCCGGACCGCCAGAAGAAAGTGGACCGCCTGTTCCTGGAGCCGGCGCGACGGCATCCGCAGCGGCAGTTCATGCTGGCGGGTTCCATGTATCCCTGGAACTGGCCGTGGCCGGAGAACGTGCGCCGCGCCGAACATGTGCCGCCGCAATCGCATCCCAGGTTCTATTCATCCTCACGCATCACGCTGAACCTGACTCGAGGAGAGATGGCGCGCAACGGCTGGTGTCCCTCGGGACGCTTTTTTGAAGCCGCCGCCTGCGGCACACCGGTCATCAGCGATTGGTGGGAAGGCCTGGACTGGTTCTTTGACGTGGTCCGCGATATCCGTATAGTGACCCGGCCCGAGCACGTGGAAAACGCGCTGAATATGCCCGATCCTGACCTTCGCGCCCTGGCGGCGCACGCCCGTGAGCGCACGCTCGACGACCATACCGGCCAGGTCCGGGCCCGCCAGCTGCTGCAATGTCTGGACGAAGCTCGCGCCGGCATCGTCAGCCTCAAGAGCGAGAGCGCGCGATGATCGGCATTGTTCCCGCGGCCGGCGCCGGACAGCGCATCCAGCCGCTGGGCTGTTCCAAAGAACTTCTGCCGGTGGGATCCCGCCTGGTGGAAGGTGTGGAGCGGCCCCAAGCCGTCTCTGAGTACCTGGTGGATCGAATGATCGCCGCCGGCGCCACGCAGATATGTATGGTCATCTCGGCGGAGAAGACAGATATCGTCAAATACTTCGCCGAGCGCAACTTCGCCGCTGAGATCTTCTATGCGGTGCAGCAGAAACCGCAGGGCCTGTGTGATGCGCTCTTCCGTGCCGCGACCTTTGCCCGCCGCCATGAGCACGTGCTGATCGGTCTTCCGGATACCATCTGGTTCCCCGAGGACGCCTATCTGCCGGCGCTCGACCTCAAGTACACGGACGTGAACCTGGTCCTCTTTCCGGTGAGCGACCCTTCCTCCTTCGACGCCGTAGTCTGCGACGAACTGGGCTATGTTCAGGAAGTCCAGGTCAAGAAGCCCAACCCGGGATCGCACTGGATCTGGGGAGCGGTTACCACAACCGGCGAATGCTTTTACCGGCTGAAGCTGCTGTGGGAGTCGCGCCGGTGCAGCGATGAATACCTGGGCGACCTGCTGAACGCGTATCTTGCCACCGGCCACGCGATGCGCGGTGTGCGGTCTGGCGAAACCTATATGGATGTGGGGACGTTGGGAGGCTATCGCGCCGCGCAAGACTTCCTGCGGGCGCAGCGCCGATCGTTGCGCGCGGCCTGAGTCATCCGCGGAAGCGGCGGCGCTCAGGTGCTGGCGCGCAGGATATCGCGAATCTCACGATTGATCCTGGCACAGTCGCGCCCTGCCCGGTCCACCAGATCGGCCCATTTCTTGGCATCGTCCTCTAGTTTCATCTGCGCCAGGAGATATGAGGCCTGCATGATGGTCTCAATCGAATTGCTGAGATCGTGCGCCAGGGCGCGCAGCTTGGTGTTGATCTCCGGCGGAATTTTTGCCGTAGTTTCCATTTTCGCTCGCACTCATGTGGTCTCTCCCATGAGCGACTGTCTCAAGACACCCAAGCTCATGTTACATCGGGATGGCAGCTTAGACGCACCCGGTCGCGAATTAGTTATCCCTTTACGGACGGCTACATTGCTGCGGCGAGTTCAGCAGCCAACGCCTACGGGCACACCCGCACCCCCGCCGTCCTCAGGTCCGCACGCTCGCGACACGATTGGTTCCAATTCCTTAGTCCTCCGCATTCCCTTCCTCGTAACCCTCGCTAAGGCGAAAACCCGCGTCAATGCGAGGCCTTTCGCCGAGTGTGGCCGCGACACCGGTCCCCTAGAATTCTCGCAGTCCATACAACTCAACGCTCCCGTTGATGTGAAGTAGCTTTCGTCGTCCCCAGGACGGCGAGTTCTGGGGTATCCGTTTTGCGAAAACTCATTCTGTTTCAAATCACTCTGTTCGTATTTGTGTCTTCATTGCTGGCTTCGGCGGCAACGCCGTTTGCGCCGACCACGACACTGGCCGCGGAGACCGGCAACAACACCAGCGCGGCGGCCAGCTTTGCCGCGCAGTCGAACGGCAACATTGCCGGCTCCAACATCAGCAAGGTGCCGATGCGTTCGCTGCTCTATCCCGGCTCCACAGCCAAGATCTACGCGCACTTTGTACCCTGGTTCGGGTTTGGCGACCATATGGTCGTGGGCTACACGTCGAATGACGTGGCCCAGGTGCAGAAGCAAGTCGGCGACATGATCAGCCGCGGCTTTGACGGCGTTGTCATCGACTGGTACGGCCGGGGAACCCTGAACCACAACTTTGTCTACTACGACCAGGCGACGCAAGACATGATGCATGAGGTCGAGGCGCACCCCGGATTCACCTTCGCCGTGATGGAAGATGTGGGCGCACTCAAGCAATGCAATTCCACGCCGGGTTGCAACGTCACTCAGACCATGATTGACGATCTCAATTACGCGAACACCACTTACTGGAACTCGCCGGCCTACCTGCATTTCAACGGGCGTCCGGTGGTCTATTTCTTCGGTGAAGAGGCTTACACCATCGATTGGAACCTGGCGCGCAGCTCAGTCGCCGGCAATCCGATCTTCGTCTTCCGCAATGCCGGAGGCTTCAATTATGCTCAAGCCGGCGGCGGATACTCCTGGGTCGAACCCACCACCACTGGCATGACCTATCTGGACGGCTTCTATTCAGCGGCGCTTACCTTTCCCACGGACTACGTCACCGGCTCCGCCTATAAGGGCTTCAACGATGCCCTGGCCGCCTGGACCGCGCATCGCTTGACGCCGCAGAATTGCGGGCAGACCTGGCTCACCAGCGTGGCCGAGGCCGGCAAGTACTACTCCACTTCCAACCAGTTGTTCGGCATTCAGCTCGTGACCTGGAACGATTACGAGGAAGGCACCGAAATTGAAACCGGCATCGACAACTGCGTGGCGGTGAATGCATCCGTCTCCGGCACTGTGGCCTCCTGGACCATCACCGGGCAGATGAATACGGTGGACCATTTCTCCGTGTACGTCTCCCAGGACGGACAGAACCTGATGTGGCTGGCGGACGAAGCCACCACTGTTTCGTCGCTTGACCTGGCGACGTTCGGCCTGCCCGCGGGCAACTATACGGTGTTCGTAAAGGCCACCGGCAAGCCCTCCATTACCAACAAAATGTCCAACGGCCCGCAAGTCACACTTGCGGGCGGACCGGGCACGCCGCCGCCTACGCCTACGGCCAGCTTTGCCATCACCGCTCCGTCCGGCGCCACGGCGACGGTCAAAGCCGGACAGACCGCCAAATACAATGTGCAGCTTGCCGCGACCGGCGCACCGGCGAACGTAACCATTGCCTGTGCCGGCGCGCCGCCTAAAAGCACATGTGCCGCTTCGGGAACTTCTTTCACGGTGACGCCGGGCACGCCGGTGAACGTGCCGATCAGCGTAACCACCACGGCCAGCTCGGCCATGATCCCCGGCCCTATCGGAAAGATCAGCCCGCCGGCTATGTGGCTGCCAGTGTTGTCCATGGCGACCATGTGGATGGCTTTTTTTGCAGGTAAGCAGCACCTGCAATCGGCCGGACGGCTACTGATTTCCGGTCTTGGCGCCGGGGCGCCGCGACTGTCGTCGCGCAGAACCGCGTTCGCTGCTCCCCTGGTGCTACTGGCCGGCTTGGCGGTGATATCCGGTTGCGGCGGAACCACCAAAGCGAATCCCAACGCCCCCACCCCGCCCTACAACGGAACTCCGATCAACACGTATACGCTGACCGTGACCGCCGTCTCCGGAAGCGTGACTGAGACCCAGAGCCTGACGCTGACCGTACAGTAAACAGAGACGAAGGCAGCTCCCAACAAGCAGTTGCCGGGCTAACAGTGTTAGCCCGGCACTTCGTTCAAGGGAGGCCAAGCGTTAGAATCTTGA